>CAZRCU010000011.1:0-24488 GCA_964598685.1 uncultured Bacteroides sp. | reverse complement strand
CAACATGTCACACGATTATTACGACGAAATCGACAACCCCTACGACGATACCGCCGACGACTACGACTATGAAAACAACCCCGAATTTTTTGAAGACTACGACGACGATTATTGATCCCCGCCGATGCGGATAGCGCACGGCTCCCCGCACACTTTCGCGCGCGACTGCAAAATTTTTTTGGTAATTTAAGCGAAAACGCTTACCTTTGCTATGAATTTTGGTAGTCCTTGTCGATCTATATTCCAACTATCCTAGTCACAATAACTCTCACAACTTGAGACAAGGCATATTTTCACCGCCACGGCCCTGAGCTGTGGCGGTTTCACAGTATGACGGGCCGAAAGGGGCACTTCGGGGCGGAAATTCTGTGGAGAAATGTGAAATTCGGCCGCTTTTTTCTACATTTTTATATTTTTTCGTGGCAAATGGTTGGTGTTTTGAAAATAATGCGTATTTTTGCACAAATAAACCTAATCAGATCGTATTATCGTAAAACAGCCTCTATGAAACATTTCTTTACTGCGCTGCTTGCAGTTGTCGGATTATTTCCAACATTTGAAGCTGAAGCCACCCGTAGGGTGCCAATAACAACGTTCAACCACGAGGCCCATTCGCAATTTCATGCGGTGCGGCAACTCCAATCATACACCACGCCACAGCGTTCGCGTGCAAAAGTCGCAGCCGAGGGTGGGGTGGAGCTTGTGGCCGCCAACCTCAACAATGGCGACCTCGGCTTGGGCGTGTATTCTTTCAACGCCATCGCCGGCACGGCCTGGAGGCCGCTGCTACCCGATGTAGAGTTTAACGGCAGCGCCGTGTATGTCAACGGCCGCTACTATGCTCACAGTTTTGATTACGACAGCAGCTACAATCTCACCGAGAGCCGGTGGCTCTGCTACGATGCCGAGTCGTGGCAACTGGAGAGCGAAGTGAGCTGCCCGCTCGACTGGACCTATGTGGCCGTGGATTATGCCTACGATGCCACCACCGGCACAGTCTACTCGCTGCGCTACGACCTCACCGCCACCACCACTCAGCTGGCCACCACCAACCTCACCACCGGCGCCAACACCCTCGTGGGCGAGTTTTCGAGCGATGTGGCCATGCTCTGTATCGCCTGCGACGCCCAGGGCCACCTCTACACCATCGACACCGAGGCCAACCTGTATAGCGTAGACCCCGCCACGGCGGCCGCCACATTGATTGGCAACACCAAGATCTTCGACGACTACGAGACCGGCTATGTGCAGTCGGCCACCATCGACACCGCCACCGGCAAGATGTATTGGGCCGAATTCCACACCGAGGGCTGGAGCGGCATCGGCGCACTCTATGAAATCGACCCCGCCACCGCTGCCACCGTGAAAGTGGCCGACTTCCCCTCAAAGGCCGAATTTGTGGGCCTCTATCTGCCCGACCAAGGCACCGCCGAAGCCCCGTCGGCACCCACCGGATTGGTGGCCGAGACACAGACCCTGGGCAGCACCAATGTGCGATTCAGCTTTGATGTGCCCTCCACCGCCAACAATGGCACCACCCTGCCACTCGTCGAGACCCTCACCATCGAGATTATTGTAGATAATGAGACCTACGACCTAATCGACGGCGTCACCCCCGGCTCTCATATCACCACCGACTATTATCCCATCGACAAGGGCGCCCACGTGGTGAAAGTGCGCGCCGAAAACACCGCCGGCTCGGGCAAGAACGCCACCGTGCAATTCTTCAGCGGATTCGACGTGCCCGCAGCACCCTCCAACCTCAAGCTCACCCGCAACGGCGAGAAAGCCACTCTGACATGGACCGCCCCGACTCGCGGCGCCCAAAACGGCGATATTCGCGCCGCTGTCACATATGATGTGGTGCGCTATCCCGATGCCACCACCGTGGCCACCGGCCTTGCCGCCACCACATTCAGCGAGACAGTGCCCTCGCCGGCCAACTACTACTACACCGTGGCAGCAGTCACCGCCGACGGCGCCGGCCCCGTGGCCACCTCAAATGCCATGGTGATCGGCTCGTTCACCGTGCCCTATCTCGAAACATTCAGCTCGGCCAACGCCGCCGCTGCCTACACCATCATCGACAGCAATGCCGACGACCACAGCTGGGAATGGTATGAGACCGACCAATGCATGCGCTATCGCTATTCGGTGAAAAACACCGCCGACGACTGGCTCGTGACCCCCGGCATCAAGCTCGACGTCACCAAGAGCTACGAGCTCTCGTTCAATATGCGCAAATATCTCGATTTCTATAAAGAGAATCTTGAAGTGTATTATGGCACAAGCGCCGACGTGGCCTCGATGACCAAGATTGGCGATGTGAGCGTGCCCTCCTCCGAAAACGAGAAATTCACCGCTGTGGTGCCCGCGCTGGCCAACGGCGACCACTATTTTGCCCTGCACGCCGTCAGCGCCCCCAACCAGATGTTTATCTACATCGACGACCTGGCCCTGATTGAGGCCGGCATGGCCGATGTGCCCGCCGCTCCGGCCGACTTCACCGTCCAAGCCACCGGCACCAACTATCAAGACGCCACAATCACCATGACAGCGCCCACCACCACGCTCAACGGCGCCGCCCTCGGCTCGATCCAAAGCATCGACCTCTATCGCGGCACATCCAACGTGGCCCTGCACACATTCACCAACCCCGCCCCGGGCGAGAAGCTGCAATATGTGGATGCCTCGCTCAAGGTCGGCAGCTACACATATCGCGCCGTAGTCACCAACCAATCCGGCACCTCGGCCACCGTCTCCGGCACCATGTATGCCGGCATCGACGTGCCCAAGGCCGTCACCGATGCCAAAATGAAGGTGGACGACGACAATGTGCCCGTGGTGACCTGGACCGCGCCGCAATCAGGCGTGAATGGCGGCCGCATGGACGATATTGTCACCTACGATGTGGTGCGCGTGGCTAATTCGGTTGAAACCACCGTGGCCACCGACCTCGCCGCCACCACATTCTCCGACACTCAATATGTAGTGACCGAGCAATCCTATTTATACTATGTGATTATTGCCAAGACCTCGGCCGGATCGTCCGAGCAAGCAATGACCACCGGCACAATCGTGGGCAAGCCCTATGTGGCTCCCTTCAAAGAATCCTTTGCCAATAAGACCATGACCACAAATCCGTGGTTTATCACCCTGCTGAGCGGCTCGATGGGCGGCTGGAGCATGTCGTCGACCGAATATTACAGCGATGCCACCGCTCGCCCGCAAGACTCCGACGGCGGCATGGCAGTGTTCGATGGCTATCACACCTATGCCGGCAACGCTCGCCTCACCTCGCCCTGCATCTCCATCGGCCACTTGAAAAAGCCCGTGCTCAGCTTCTATATGTATCACTATCGCGGCAGCTCATGGAGCGGCGAGATTGGTCCGGACTATTGCAACACCCAGCTCCAAATTGAAATTTCGGTGGACGGCGGTGCAATCGAGGAAATCCCGGGCGCACTCTTCACTCTCTACGACGCCACAAATGGCTGGCAGCTCCACGAAGTAGACCTCAGCAACTACACCAAATCAGAATATGTAAGCATCTCGTTCAAGGGCATCAACAATGGCACCGAAAACCTCTGCATTGATAATATCAGCGTCGGCGCCAACTATGTCAACAATGTCGAGGTGACAGCCTTCTCCGGCCCCGAAAGTGTGGTGGCCGGCGAGAGCGCCACATTCACCGCGTCGGTCCACAACAATGGCTCGGCCGCCGCATCTGTAATCACCGCTTCGCTCTATTGCAACGGCAGCAAAGTGGCCGGTCGCAATATCCGCTCGCTCGCATCAGATGCCACCACAAGCGTTGAGCTCACAGCCACCGTGCCCGCCGTGCTGGCCGGTAAGGAAGCCACTTGGCAGCTGCGCCTGAATATGAGCAACGATGAAAATTCGCTCGACAACATAAGCGACGAAATCACCACTCCCGTTGAATTTAGCGATTTGGCCGGCGTCACCAATCTCGTGGCCTCTACCAATCTCAACAATGTGAATCTGTCGTGGACTGCTCCCGATGCCGATGGCGTCACAGGCTACAATGTCTATTGCGAATCTGTCAAGGTCAACGACCAACCGATCACCGACACTGAATACACCTTTACCACCGATCAAGGCGGCATCTTCCACTTTGCCGTCACCGCGCTGTATGGCGATATGGAATCCTCGCCTTGCGACGAAGTCGAGGTGATGGTAGTGGTAAATGGCATCTCCTCCGCCACAGCGCAATCAATCAGCGTGGCCGGTCGCTGCGGCCGCGTGGCTTATAGCGGATTGCAAGGCGTGATGCGCATTTTCACCACCTCGGGCATCGAAGTGGCCATGTGCAGCGCCCCCGCCGGCGAAATCACCCTCCCCGCCGGAATTTATGTGGCTTGCGCCGATGGCCGTGTCTTCAAAATCAAAGTGTTATAAAACAACTCTATAATATACAACTCTATAATTCGTTCATTTCTAATCTTATGAATTTATGAAAAGAAATTTACTGTGTTACGGACTGGCCCTAATTGGGGCTGTCGGTATGGCGCCAACGGCGGGAGCCGGGACGCCAATCTATTCCAACGACTTTGCCACGCAGGCTGATTTCAACTCGATGACGACCGTCGATGCCGGTGGTACCAACGGCGATTATGCCGGCTTTTGGAGATATAATTCGTATGGCTCCAAATATGCTTATATCAATACGCAGAGCAATGCAACCGAACCACACAACGACTATCTCGTTACTCCTGCTATAGCACTTACGGCTAATCATCAATATGTAGTCAAATTTAGAATGATTGGCTACGATTATACCAAGCTATACGACTATAGCGTGGATATCCTTGTGGGTAAAGCCACCGATGAGGCTCCATCCTCCGCCGATTCGTTTGCCGATTATCAAAATCTGAAAACCATTGCAACCACTCAGAAAGGCTCTGGAGACTTAACCACTATGGACCTTTCAGAGGTAACATTCGTGCCCGAAGAATCCGGCGATTATCGTTTCGCTATATGGGCAAATGCCGGCGGCGTTTGCATCGACGACCTTTCTATCGAAGATAATGGCTCGGCCGACGGCCCCAACGCGATTGCAGGTGTGGCTCTGTCTTATGCCGACGACACCGTGTCGCTAAGTTGGGACGCTCCTACCTCTTGCATGAATGGCAGCACCGATATGAACCTCACCTACGAGGTGGTGCGTGTGCTCGACGGTGAATCCACCATTGTAGCGGCTGCACAGACCGCAACTGAGTTTACCGAAACCTTGGTTGCTAACGGCATTCAAATACTATATTACGAGGTAACGCCTATCAACTATGAAGCCCGTGGCATTGCCACTGCCAGTAATCAAGTGAAAATTGGTAGTATCAATCTTCCCGTTGCTGAATCATTTGCCGGCGGCGTGATGGGCAATGCTTGGAGTATAGAAAATGTATCTATACCTTCATACAATTGGACTGTAGCAGAAAAATGTACATCCTCTCCAAATGCCACCCCACAAGACGAAGATGGCGGCTTAATTTTCTATAATTCATCTGTATGGGGATCAAAAAGCGGCGGCTCTCGCTTGTTTACACAGCCGATTAAGGTAACTGACAACCCCGTAGTTCAATTCTACCTCTACAGATTTAAAAACTCAAGTTATACTGATAAAGTGAAGGTTCAAGTGTCTGTCGACGGTGGTGAATGGGTCGATGTTCCCAATGGTGAATTTATCGTTGAAGGTTCAGATGTAGAAAGCGGTTGGGAATTAGAGCATGTGAACATTGCAGACGCTGTGAAAGACGGTTCTACATATTGCGTGGCTCTTACCACTGTGTCGGCCGGCGGTTATGCCACCTCTATAGATAATATCCTTATTTATAATAAGGAAAAATTTGTAGGTATCGACACCCCGAAGCCCGTTACCGACCTCGTCCTCAGCTATGCCGACAACACTGCATCTCTCAGCTGGACCGCCCCCACTATCGGTCTCAATGATGTCACCGACCTTCACCTCACCTACGAAGTCGTTCGTATCGTAAATGGCGTGGAGACCATCGTTGCCGAGGCTCAAGAGGCCACCGAGTTCTCTGAAGAATATGTGCCTGATTCATTTGAGGCTCTGTCATATCGTGTTACACCTATCAACGAAGGCACTGCTCGCGGTGAATCCACCACTTCTAATGTCGTTAAAGTTGGCGCTTATACATTGCCAATCGCTGAATCGTTTGCCGGCGGCGTGTTGGGCGATACTTGGACCGCTACAGCTGTCACTGGCTCTTATAATTGGACTGCTGCTTCTGCATCATCTAATCTACCTAAGCCCACTCCTCAAGATGAAGATGGTGGCTTGCTATATTATAATTCATATAGCTCGAATACAAACAACAGCGCTCGTTTGGAGTCTGCTCCTATTAAAGTCAGTGCATATCCTACTATTGAGTTCTATCTCTATCAATATTCATCTACTCCAAAGGATTATGTGAAGGTGCAAGTGTCGAAAGATGGCGGCGCTTGGGAAGATGTTGAAGAAGGTAGCTTCTACGTAGAAACCACTCCCGAAGGCTGGGCCCTTAAGACTGTCTCCTTGGCAGCTGCTGTAAGAGGCGCTTCCACTTATCGCGTAGCTCTTACCGCGGTATCCGGTTATGGCTTTAATATCGTAATCGACAATATTAGAGTATATGAAGCCGAGCCTTATCAAGGCATCGATACTCCTCTGCCTGTCACCGACGTTGTCGCAAGCAACTCAGGCAGCCAAGTCACTGTAAATTGGACCGCTCCCAAAAAGGGCGTGAATGGTGTGCTTGAACTCAATCTTACCTATGAAGTAGTTCGCATCGTTAATGGCGAAGAAACCGTCGTAGCCGAAGCTCAAGAAGGCACACAATTCACCGAAGAATACAGCTCTGAAGACTTTGTTCAAATCTGCTATCGCGTGACACCTATCAACGAGGGTCAAGAGCGCGGCGAATCCACCACATCTAATTATATTAAGATGGGTGTAATGAGCTTGCCTTTTGCCGATTCGTTTGCCGGTGGTGAACTGAGCGCTAAGTGGGATGCTGAAATCTTGTCGGGTAGCTTCTGCTGGACTGCCGCTGCTGTTTCAAACAAAACTCCTATCGCCACTCCTCAAGATGGCGATGGTGGCTTGGCATTCTATCAATCATACAGCGCAAATCGTGGTAGCGGATCAAGATTATATACCGCTCCTATATATGCTGCTTCTTCCACTAATCCGGTGCTCTCTTTCTATATGTACCACTATAGCTCGTCAGATGCTTTGAAGATTCAAGTGTCGAAAGATGGCGGTGAATGGGAAGATGTTGAAGACGCTACATTTACCTTATCTGATGGTGCTTCAGATCAATGGGTTGAACACCAGGTATATTTGGCCTCTGCAATTGAAGGCGCCACTACATATCGCGTTGGTATTACTTCAATTTCCGACTATGGTAAAAACACCTGTATTGATAATGTGAAGATCTACAATGTAGAAATGTATAATCTGCAAGCCGTAAGCGCCGCAGGTCCCACCAACGTGGTTGCCGGTAATGGTGCTGATTATGTATTCACAGTATTGAATAAGGGTGGTAAGACCGTAGCAGCCGATGATTATAGCCTTGAAATTACTGTAAACGGCGTAGCTGCCGATATGGAATCAGTGGAAATCGGTGCAGGCAAATCCGCCCAATTTACACTTCATCTCGACTATGACGCTACACAAATCGGTAGCGATGTAGAAATCGCCGGCAAGGTGGTTTATGCAGCCGATGAAAATGCCGACGACAACGCATTTGAAACTATCACAATCGCTGTATCTGCTCTTGATCAGCCTACTGTCAACAACCTCGACGGTAACTTTGATGGCGAATGTGTAAATCTTTCTTGGACAAGCCCGATCGACCTTTCTGAGTATCAACCTATCAGCATCTCTGAATCGTTTGAAGACCTTGAATCTGACACTCAATGGCCCTACAACGGCTTCACAGTGGCCGACGGCAACAAAACGGATCACGCTCCATCATCCGGATACTTTGGATTTAAAGAGCCTACCTTTACTCTTTATGTAGCATCTTTATCCTATGGTTTTGGTTCGCCTAGTTCACCGCAAGATGGTAGCAAGATGCTTGGCGTAACATGTGCTTCCGGCGTTCAACAAGACGACTGGCTGATTTCGCCCGAGCTCAATTGCCATAAAGCTGCCACAATGACCCTCTCATTCTGGATGCAAACCAAGTCCGGCCAATACACCGGCACCGGTTGCGATGTGGTTTATTCTACCACTGATTCAAACCTTGCATCATTTACGAATATCGCAAAGACCATCCCCAACAACACCGCTACCAACGGAGAATGGGTTAATGTAGTTGTATCCGGCATTCCTGCAACCGCTAAGTATATTGCCATCCACTTCAATGGCACATACGAATCTTCATATTCAACATATTCAATGACCTTGATTGATAATGTATCTATTACAGACCAACTTAGCGAGGTATTGGGCTATAATGTGTATGAATCTTCACTTGGCCGTGTCAACGACGAAATGCTTCCCGCTGATGCCACTTCATTCTCCTATGAAGTTCCCACCGACCAATCGGCCGATATGGATGATGAAGACGAAGCTGATGTAGATCAAATCCTTAGAGCTAAGCGTAAAGCTGAAACCGACACCTACTATCACTTCTATGTAAGCACCGTTTATGATGGCGGCGAAGCTGCTCTTAGCAACGTGGCTGATGTTAAGATTACCACCGGCGTGGAAGACATCGCAATCGACGCCGATGATAGCAATGTTGAATACTTCAACCTGCAAGGTGTGAAGATTCAGGGTCAACCCGCCCCCGGCCTTTACATCCGTCGCCAAGGCAAAAACGCCACCAAGGTAATTATTCGATAATTCCATAAGTATTCATAGTATTTGTGCGCCGTCCGACAGTTGATGCCGGACGGCGCTTTTTTCGCCCCAATGCGCTGAAAATCAATAAGCGCATCCCTACCGACATCTGACAACGCGGACGGTTGTACGGCGCCCCGAAAAAACATCCCGCAAAAAATCACAAAATTATTGTGTTTATTTCAAAATATTCACTAATTTTGTGCCACTAAGCTAACCTACAAGCTATTTTACCAAGAAGATTGACACGCTGTGTGCTTTTACACGTCCCTGCCAATACCCTTATCTTAAGAAACTAACTGACATACAACCTTAATAACAAACTAAATGCGAAAAATTTTTCTGTTAATGATGGCAGCCATTGTTGGCTTTGCCACTCATGCCACTGATTATTATCTGGTGGGCACTTTCAACAATTGGACGAAAGGAGATAACTACAAGTTCACCCAAATAAATAACGAATGGTATTCGTATGCCTATAAAGGCGAATTTACCACTAACGAGACTTTTCAAATTACGGACGGCACTAATAATTGGTATGGCGGTGGTGGCAATCAATACCCGGTACCTGTGTCCGGTGGTACATACGATTTGACATCCAGTCAAAATACGCCCTTGGCCGCAACTGTAACAAACCCTGTATTCTTCTTTAAATCGGGCGATAGTCACACTCTGCGTGTTGTGAGCATGCCGAGCCAAATGTATATTCTCGGTAATATCAATGGCGGCTCTTTTGTTCCTACAAATTCTGTGGCCATGACTCAAACCGACAATTCCTTTTCAGCTGTTGTCACTATCAATGATAGCGCTAATGGTTATGGCCTCTTCACTCTTGCCGCCCAAACCGGCACTGGCTGGGATGCTGTAAATGGCGGCGATCGCTTTGGTGCTGCCAATGAAGGCGATATACTTGAAGAGTCGGTAGCTGCATCTGTCACTTGCTATCCCAAAGACATCTGTGCCAGCGCTGCCAAGTCTTGGAAAATAAAAGCCGGCGCCTACAATATAACTGTAAACTTTGCCGGCACTTCAGGTATCGAAGTCACTGCAACCCCCGTTGAAAGTGCATATGTTATCGAAGGCTCTATCCTCAATAACGAAGGCAAATGGTTAAACCAAACCATACAAGCTATGACGAAAGATGATGAGGGTAATTGGACAGCCAATCTCCAAGCCTGCTATAAAGGCTCTTTCGGCCTCAGAAAGGTGCTGTCTGGCTCAACTGATAAGGTCGACTGGGTATTCTCTCCGTCAGAGCAGCAGATTTCCGGCAACACTGAATGTGAAGCCGTGCTTGAAAGTAAAGCTACCGGCTACAACTGGAATATCACCGAGGCCGGCAACTACACTTTCAAATTCAATCCCTCCACAATGACTCTTACTGTGACTAAGGAAGAGCTTGCCGAGCCCTACGTAATCTATTTCCAAACCCCCGATAATTTTGGAACACCCCATATCTGGGCTTGGGGTAAGAGCGAAAATGGCACATTCCGCGAAGGCCAATTCTTTATTGATGCAGCCTGGCCCGGCGATGAGATGCAACTTGTTGAAGGCAATGTGTATAAGTGGAGCACCAAGCGTGGCGTCCCCAACAACATGATTATTTCTAATGAGAATAATTGGAGTATAACTAAATTCGAAAATGATCCATCGCTTTCAACAGAGTCCGGCCACCTTTACACAGACGCTGAAGATGAAGGCCTTTATGCAATAGTGAAGAGCGTAGTAGCATCTGCCACAACTTCAGAAAGTTCTGTCACCATTGAATATACTGTCGATGCAAAGTGCGACTACGATGTGCAAATCAAAATCGACACAGACCTCCGCGATTCATCAAGCTCTCCATTTGTGCTTGATAATCTTGATAATGGCACACACAGCTATGAAGTGATTGTTAAGAGCACCGATGGCAAGTCGTCGGCTTCTACTACCGGCTCGTTTACAATCGGCTCTGACGACAACAGTCAAGCTCAAAGCTTCAAAGGCAGCGTGTCCGACAAGGTTAATTACAACGGCGACGACTATTCATTTATCATCAACTATCAGATTATTTCCGTCGACAACAATCTGAAGTTTGTGGTTAATATTGATTATCAAGAGGGCTTCGGATTAGCAAAAGAGGCTGTATATGCTGATATTCGTCGTGAAAATGGTGCAACTACCGAGATTCAAATCCTACCGGTGTCAGCTAAATCTGCCGCCAAGGCTGCAGCTCAAATCGACTTTAAAAATACCGGCACACTTGAAGGTGCAACTACCTCGGGCGATTATACCGACGGCGAAGCAATTACTGTCGGTATTAAATTCAATTACACCGATGCTCAATACTCCACCACCATTTCTGAATACTCCAAAGTAGGCACAAACGGTACCAGCTTTGTTAACAACGTGGCTGTAGACAGCACCGATGCCCCCGTGGAATATTACAACCTGCAAGGCGTGAAAATCAACGGTGAGCTTGCCCCCGGCATCTATATCCGCCGCCAAGGCAACGATGCCGCCAAGGTTGTTATTCGATAAGTCGTTTCCCCAATAGGTTTCTATAATATAAGCGAGAGGCTGCGTCAATTTTGTCGCAGCCTCTCGTCGATTATCCAAATGTGCGGATGGCTATTTCAGTGATATACAGCCACAGCGGGCAGAATCCCATAAAGAGCACTGTGGACAGCGCAAGCGACGATGTGCCGGTGGCCTCGTAGGTCCGGTATCGCGACGCGATAATTATCCCCGAAAATGCCGGCGGCAGTGCACCGCAGATCACCAGCATCCTGAGATTGGTGGGCTCCATGTGGAAAATCAATCCCAAAATCAACAGCAAGGCCGGCATCATCACGAGCTTTAAAAACGAGCCCATCACGGCCTGACTGTTAATCTGAATTTTCACCGACGACAGCGTCACACCGGCCGCAAATACTGCCACCGAGGCATTCGCCCCCGATATCAACTTGAACGACGGGTCGAGATATGCAGGCCATTTAATCCCGCACAGCACCAACACCACGGCCAATATCGGCGCCCATGCCACGGGCTGCTTCAGCGCATCGAGCACCGGCTGCCATGCGCTTGGCTTTTTGCCGTCGGCTGTGGCTGAATTTCCGGCATTCAGCAGAGCCAATCCAAGTGGAATGCCTATCGCATTCACCTCGATGGCCACAATCGCTATCACCAGCCCCACCGACGACGAGCTGCCAAATATCGGTTGCAACACGGCAAATCCCAGAAATCCGATAGTGGGAGATCCGCTGATTAGGGCAGATATTGCCGATTCGGCGATGGTGGTCTTGTACACTTTGCGAAATATGTAGTACACCATCAGAAAACAGCCCACAAGCACCACAGCAGAAATTATCGTGAGCTTGATGTCCATGCCGAGCATATGGCGGTCGGCCTTCGTTATCGACAGAAACAGCGCCGCCGGCAGGGCATAATTGAGCACAATCTTATTGAGCACGCGCGCATCCGCTCCGCTAAATGCTCCCGACTTGCCCGAAAAATAGCCCAACAGCATTATCACGAGTATCGGCACTATCGCATATAAAATTATATGTCCCATAATACACGGATTTATGCGGTTACACGGTGATATGCTCCAACGAGGCCGGATTTAGATAGCCGATGTGGCCCGACTCTTTGCCTGAATCGTCGGCCAGCTGCACATGAATCAGCGCCGGACTCTTGGCCGAAATGGCGGCGGTGAGCGCAGCTGTCAGCTGCTCGGGGGTGGCCGCATAATAGTGGGCGGCTCCGAATGCTTCGGCAAATTTGTCGTAGCGGTCGTTGATATTGAGTGTCGACGGGGCGGGGTCGCCGTCTTGGCTTAGGTTCACGCCAATGCCGTTGTAGATGCCACCGTTGTTAAACACCAACACCACCACCGGCAATTTGTATCTGCAAATCGTGGAGAAGTCCATGCCCGAGAAGCCGAATGCGCTGTCGCCCTCGATCGCCACTACCGTCTTGCCGGTGGCAGCAGCGGCGCCAATGGCCGATCCCATGCCCATGCCCATGATTGCCCATGTGGCGCAGTCGATACGGTGGCGCGGCCTCGACATATTTATGCAGCCGCGGGTGTCGTCGAGCGTATTTGCCCCTTCGTTCACCAATATCACATCCGGATTGGCTTCAAGAATAGGCTTAATCGCCGAGAGCGCAGTCCAATGGTTCATCGGCGAGGCCTCGGCAGCCGATGACAGCCGCTCGGCCAAAGCCGCCTTTTTCTTTGCGGCCTCGGCTTGAAGCTGCGCCACCCATCCCGAATCCATGCTAAGTTTGTAGGACGGCATGAGCGCAATCATATCGGCCAAGATGCTCTTTAAATCGCCTATCACCGGCGCCGCAATTGGCACATTGCAGTCGATCTCGTCGGGCGAAATGTCGAGCTGCACAAACTTTAAATCCTGATTTGATGCCCATTTGCCGGCGCCGCGCGAGAGCAGCCAATTCAGCCGCGCGCCCACCAGCACCACCACATCGGCTTGCTCCATAATGGTGGAGCGGCACGCCAGCGCGCTCAGCGGCCCGTCGTCGTCAAGCATGCCCTTGGCCATCGACATCATATAGTAGGGAATGCCCGTGAGGTCGACAAGCCGCTTGAGCTCGTCCTCGATTTGCGCGTAAGCTGCCCCCTTGCCGATTAGCAGCACCGGCCGCTTGGCCGCTGCAATCAGCTCCATGGCGCGCGTCAGAGCCGGCGGAGATGGCGGCATGGCAGGCGCAAGGTCGATTGGCTCGAAAAACAGCTTTTCAGCCACGTCGCGGTCGATGATTTGTCCGAGACAGGGCGTGGTGACATCAAGATACACCCCGCCGGGCCGTCCCGACACCGCCGCGCGATATGCCCGCACCACGGCCGTGGGGATGTCCTCCACCTTGTCAACACGATATGCCGCCTTGGCCAGCGGCTTGGCAATGGCCAGCTGGTCGAGCCCCTCGTAGGTGCCCTGTTGCAAGTCGATAGGTTGGCGCTCGCTCGAACCGGAAATTTGTATCATGGGA
This sequence comes from uncultured Bacteroides sp., assembly GCA_964598685.1. GTDB lineage: Bacteria > Bacteroidota > Bacteroidia > Bacteroidales > Muribaculaceae > CAG-873. The sequence goes on along the minus strand of CAZRCU010000011.1, from coordinate 10,621 downwards.
TAGCAATTCACCGTGGCGTTGGCCGTTGCGGTGAGCCCGTTGAGAAATCCGAGCGACGACACCGTGAGCAGCACCCCCGGCGTGCGCGTGAGAAATCCATGCGTCTGTGCCGCCATGCCGGCCTGTTGCTCGTGGCGGAAACCTATAAATCGAATGCCTTGTTGCTGCACTATAAAGGCCAGGTCGGTGACTGGAATGCCCACCAGCCCATACATGTGCGTGATGCCGATTCGGCGCAGTGCGGTGGCCAGCACCCACATGCCGGTGACTTGATTTGCCGCCGACGGCGTGGCCACATTGTTGGTTGTTTCCATGTCGGTAGAGATTTTAGTCTATTTCAATGGCGCAGTGGTGCCATTAGCTTTAAATTGTGCAATTTGTTGCGCGGTGTAGCCCAGCGCGGCCAACACCTCATCAGTGTTGCCACCAAGGGTGGGGCATGGCCCGTAATTTGGCTCGTAGTCCGAAATCGTGAACGGACAGCCAACGGTGAGGAATTTGCCCACGAGCCCGCCTTGGTCGATTTCCACAATGGCTTTTGTGGCGCGCAGCGAGGCGTCGTTGGCAATTTCTTTCATCGACAGCACCGGCGCGCACGGGATGCCCAGCGGCGCCAGCGTGTCCATCACTTGCTGCTTGGTGCGCGAGATTGTCCACGCCCCGATGCGAGTGTAGAGCTCATCTTTGTGGCGGTCGCGGCCATCGCGGTTATTGTATTCGGGATTGGCGGCCAGATCGTCGAGCCCCATGGCTTTGTAGGCCGTGGCGATGTCCTTTTCGTCGTTTTGAATCACGATATACACATAATCGTTCCCGTCGTTTTTGTAGTTGGAGCATGGGAAACACCAGCCAAACACCGCCGACCCCTCAGTGTTGCCCGAGCGCGGCAGCGTGTTGCCGAATTTGCCGTCGGGGTATTGAGGGAATTGCACGCAATATCCCAGACGGTCGAGCGTGATTTGGTCGCGCAATTTTATGCGACACAGATTCAGACAGGCCTCTTGCATCGACTGATACACATACGAGCCTTCGCCGGTGTGTTGGCGTCGCAGCAGCGCCGACAGAATGCCGATAAGCAGATGCATGCCGGTGTTGGAATCGCCCAATGCTGCGCCCGATTGGGTGGGCACATTGTATTCGCCGCTATACCAGCCGGTGGTGGATGCTGCGCCGCCTGTGCATTGCGCCACCGGCTCATAGGCCTTCAGATTTGCATATGGCGAGCCTTCGGGAAAGCCCTTGATTGTGCCGTAGATGCATCGCGGATTCAGCTTGTGCACGGCCTCCCACCCAAAGCCCAATTTTTCCATGGCGCCCGGGTGTAGATTTTCGATAAACACATCGGCATTCTCAATCAGCTTGGTGAGAATCGCCTTGCCGTCTGCCGTCTTGGCGTTAAGCGCCACCGACTTCTTGTCGGAATTGAGCTGTAGAAAGTAGTAGCTGGGACAGCGCGGGTCGAATTGCAATTCGCTGCGTGTGGCATCGCCTACGCCCGGTCGCTCGATTTTGATGACTTCTGCGCCCAGCCAGGCCAGCATTTGCGTACATGAAGGGCCCGACTGCACCTCGGTGAAGTCGACAACCTTAATCCCTTGTAAAGGAGCTGTGTTCATAATTATTCGTTTTTAGAGAGAAAATAAGAATTGGCGGAATTATAACAACGACGACCCAAAAAGTGTTGTAGTATCACAGCTAATTTGTAAATTTGCATACAAATCCAGACATAATGCAAGACATCGAACTAATCTTAATTAATATATCCGGCTTTGACCGCCCCGGCGTCACATCCGCTCTTACTGATATTCTATCCCGCTATAATGCCAGAATCTTGGACATTAGCCAATCTGATATTCACCATTATCTTTCATTAGGCATCCTGATTAGCACCTCGCCCGACACCTCCGGCGATATTATGAAGGAAATGCTGTTCAAGGCCTATGAACTCAAAGTGAAAGTGCGCTTTTCGCCTATCGACGCTAACGACTACGAGGAATGGGTGTCGCTTCAGGGCAAAGACCGCTGGATTATCACCATTCTGGGCCGTCGCCTCACCGCCCGCCACATAGCCCTCGTCACCGAGGAAGTCGCTGCCCAAGGCCTCAATATTGATGGCATCCAGCGCCTCACAGGCCGCATGCCGCTCAACGAGGACGAACTGCCGCAATCCAAATCGTGCATCGAATTTTCGGTGCGCGGCAATCCCATCTCGCGCTCGCAAATGCAAGCACGCTTCATGGAAATCGCAGCAGCCGAGGATTTCGACATCTCGCTGCAAGAGGACAATGTGTTTCGCCGTTGCCGCCGCTTGGTGTGCTTTGATATGGATTCCACGCTTATCGGCACCGAATGTATCGACCAGCTGGCCGACCGCGCCGGCGTCGGCCCCAAAGTGCGCGAAATCACCGAGCAAGCTATGCGCGGTGAAATTGATTTTAAAGAAAGCTTTACACGCCGCGTGGCCCTGCTCAAAGGCCTCGACGAGAGCGTAATGCACGAAATCGCCGAAAACCTGCCTATCACCGAGGGCGTCGACCGCATGATGCACGTGCTTAAGCGCGCCGGCTTCAAGACTGCCATCCTTTCGGGCGGCTTCACATATTTTGGCAACTATCTCAAGCAGCGATTCGGCTTCGACTATGTCTGCGCCAACAATCTCGAAATTGTCGATGGCAAGCTCACCGGCCGCTTCCTGGGCGACATTGTCGACGGCACTCGCAAGGCCGAAATGCTCAAAATTATTGCCCAATTTGAAAATATTGATATAGAGCAAACAATCGCCGTGGGCGATGGCGCCAACGATCTTCCAATGCTCACCACCGCCGGCCTCGGCATCGCTTTCCATGCCAAGCCACGTGTGAAAGAGACAGCCCGACAATCAATCTCCACGATTGGCATTGATGGCGTGCTGTATTTTATCGGATTCAAAGATTCATACATCTCTGATGCGGCATCTTCTCAACAATTTGAGGATGCCACTTGTTGATTGTTTAGATATAGATTGTAAACTATGAAACTTCTAAAGCTTGTGTTATCTATGTTGGCCGCCTCGGCGCTTACGCTTGGCGCGCAAGTGCAGCCTCGGCAATCTGTGGGCCTTGTGCTCAGCGGCGGTGGCGCTAAGGGCATTGCCCATATAGGCATAATTCAAGCTTTAGAGGACAATGATATTCCCATTGATTATGTCACGGGCACCTCTATGGGCGCAATTGTCGGTGGCCTTTATGCCGCCGGCTACACGCCGCAAGAAATGCTCGACATGATTTGCTCGCGCGGATTTTCTTATTGGTCGACCGGAAAAATCGACCCGCTCCTCACCTACTATTTCTATCGCGAGCAGGCCTCGCCGTCGATGTTCTCTATGACTCTCGGCACCGATGGCGCGCCAAACGATGTGCCCGCATCCTTGATTTCCGGTCAGCCCATGAGCTTTGCATTCATGGACCTCTTTTCGGCTTATACCGCCCAATGTGGCCGCGATTTCAATAAGCTGTTTGTGCCATTTCGATGCGTGGCCTCCGACGTGTCGGCCCACCGCAAACACGTATTCTCGTCGGGCAGCCTTGGCGATGCCATTCGAGCTTCTATGACCTTCCCAATCGTATTTCAGCCCATTGCCATTGATAGTGTCTACTACTATGATGGCGGCATCTACGATAATTTCCCGGTGGATGTAATGCGCCAAGATTTCGCTCCGTCGATTATGATTGGTGTTGATGTCTCCAACCCGTCTACCGGCGCCCAAACATCGCTGATGGACCAGCTTGAAGACCTTATCATCCAAGGCCACGACCCCACATTGCCCGACGACGAGGGCATCCGAATCCATGTGGATTTGCACAAATACAGCTTGCTCGATTTCCCAAAGGCTCGCGAAATTTATGAGGTGGGCTATCAGCGCGGATTACAGATGATCGACTCGATCAAGCAGCGCGTCACATCTCGCATTCCGGCCACTACTCGCAACCTTCGCCGTGCAGTGTTCAAATCGCAATCGCCATATGTGCGCTTCGACCGTGTCAACGTCGAGGGTGGCAACCGTCGTCAAAACGAATACATTTCCTATTTATTCCGTCCGGCCTCCGGCTCAGACACTCTCGGCATCAGCCGCGCTCGCGATGCCTATTATCGTGCAATCGGCTCCGGCAAATTGCGCGATTTATTCCCGCAAGCTCAGTATAACGACTCCACCGATATGTTTGCCCTCAATCTTAAGGCCTCGGTCAAGGGAAATCTCAAGGGCAGTGTCGGCGGATTCATCACCTCGTCCACCAGCAGCTTCCTATATGCCGGCTTGAACTATTCTACGCTCAGCTTCAGCAGCCTTAATGCCGGACTTGAAGGCTGGCTTGGCCAAACCACAATGGCTGCAGTGCTCAACGGCCGCATGTATCTCCACACCTCCCTGCCATCGGCCATCGGCGCGCAAGTGGTGGTGAGCCGCGAGAAATTCTATCAAAACGAGCACGCTTTCTACGAGGACAAATATCCCACGTTTATCATCGACTATGAATATTTTGCTCGTGCATTTTGGAGCGTAGCTGCCGGCCGCCGAGGCGCTTTCGACCTTGGCGCGGGATACGGCGCCCTGCGCAACAGCTTCTACAAAAACAATGTGGAAAGCACATCGGGCCGCGACCATTCCAACTACAATCTCGGCCAGGTAATAGCCCGCTACACCGCTTCGACCCTCGACGAGGTTACTTTCCCCACATCGGGCTATTCAATCAATGCCACAGCCATGGGCGTCCGCGGCACCAATCATGTGTTTGACGACGCCGATAGCGTCCGCATAAATTCCAAGCCACAATGGGCGCAATTGGAATTTCAGACTCGCTTCTATCCATCGCTCTCGCAGCATTTTTCGCTGGGTATGGAGGCCGATGTGATGCTGTCCACGCGCAAGTTGCTCTCAACTTATAGCGCATCAATTGCCACAGCCCCGCTATTCGCTCCTACGCCGTCGGCCCACAATGCTTTCCGTGCGCAATTCCGTGCTAATAGCTTTGTGGGAGTGGGCCTGATCCCCATTTACAAGTATAGCTCAAACCTGTCGGCACGCCTCGGCGGATATGCATTTATACCGGTGCGCCGAATCATCGAAGCCGAAGCCGACACCCCTCGCTATGGCAAGTGGCTGGGCTCGGCCGAGTTTTTCGGAGAAGCCGACATCACCTACCACTTTCCCTTTGGCTCGCTCACCGGCTATGCCAACTATTCCACCGGCCACGGCGCTGAATGGAATTTCGGCCTGTCGTTTGGCGTGTTTATTCTGCCTCCTAAATTCCTAAGATAATCCCATGAACAAAGTAATTTTATCAGGCTTTGTGGGCACCGACCCCACAATTCGCTATGTGGAAAAACGCCCCATCGCTGAATTTTCGCTCGCTACTAAGGACCCGGCCCGCACAAATGCCGCCGGAATGCAAATCCCCGAGCGTACCGAATGGCATCGAATTGTGATGTGGGATGCCAATGCCGAATTTGCCGAAAAGTATATTCGCAAAGGCTCTCGACTGCTGCTCGAGGGTCAATTGCGCACCCGCACCTGGGAAGACCGCAACACCATCAAACACAGCATCACCGAGGTGTATGTGTCGTCTTTTGAATTATTGCCCCGCGGAGCCGACCGCTGATTTTGGCACCAATATTGCGCTAAATTCCCACAGCGCATAGATCGGTATAAACACCACCATCAATGTGAATGGATCCCCGGTAGGCGTAATTAGCCCGGCTGTGATAAGCAAGGCCACAATGGCGTGGCGGCGATATTTCGAGAAAAATTTGCGCGTGATTACTCCAATCTTTCCCAAAAGCCACGAGAGTAGGGGAAGCTCAAACACCGCGCCCATCAGCAATATCAGCATATAGAAATTATCCATATACGAGTTCAGCGAAATCATAGGCGTGATATTGCTGCTCAGACTATATGTTGCCAAGAATCTTAGCGCCAGCGGAAACACCACAAAATATCCCACGGCCACTCCCAAATAAAACATTACGCATCCAAAGAAAAATGCACGATGGATGCCCTGCTTCTCGTGGTCGTAAAGTCCGGGAGCGATAAACGACCACATAAAATATATTATTATCGGAAACCCAACGACGAGCGCGGTCCAGCACGACGCCGACACATGTATTAAAAATTGAGATGTCAGCTCCAAGCTTACTAATTTCAATTTAAATGCTTCCGCAGAAAGATCAAGCCCCGGGATGCTATAGGCCGCCACATAATCAAGCAGCCTGTAAAACGGAAATGTCGGCTTGCATGGCGCCAACACTATATTGTCGAAAATTGTGGGCATAAAGCAGAAAGCGGCCACGACCAGCACGGCCATTACCGCTACAATGCGTATTATCACCCCGCGCAATTCGTCGAGGTGCTCCCAAAACGACATCTCTTTGCTCACTCGGATTTTCCTTTTTCTTTGTCGTCGGATTTACCGGTTTCGATGGGCTTGTTTATTTCCTCTTGAGCCTCATTTAAGCCCTGCTTGAATGCGTGGATGCCACGGCCAAGGCCTCGCATCAATTCGGGAATTTTATTGCCACCAAACAGCAGCAAGATGATAATGAGTATAATGATTAGCTGCATCCCGCGCAAGTTGCCGAGAAATAGAGTGGTGAAAACCGGAATATTCATATCTATAGCAGTTTAGATTCTTGTATAAGTGATGATTTTTGAAGGCTATTTGCCTCCGCCTTTTAATATTTCATATTTAATAAGTGTAAAGTTACTCATAATTTCTCGAAATTTCGTAACTTTGCGCAAAATTTCATAACTTTTTAAGAAATATAAATTTTTCGAATGAAAGCATACGTTTTCCCCGGTCAAGGGGCGCAATTCGTAGGCATGGGCAAGGACCTCTACGACAACAACGCAGAAGCTCGTGCCATGTTTGAAAAGGCCAACGAAATTCTTGGTTTCCGCATCACTGATTTGATGTTTGAAGGTACAGATGAAGACCTTCGTCGCACAGATATCACCCAGCCGGCAGTGTTCCTGCACTCTGTAATTGTTGCTAAATCTCAACCCGATTTCGCTCCCGACATGACCGCCGGTCACAGCCTCGGCGAATTTTCAGCTCTCGTAGCCGCCGGTGCTCTTAGCTTTGAAGACGGCCTCCGTCTGGTGTCGGCTCGTGCTCACGCCATGCAAAAAGCTTGCGAGCTCAAGCCCTCTACAATGGCCGCTATCATTGGCCTGCCCGATGAAAAGGTTGAAGAAATCCTCGCCACTGTTGATGGCGTGGTGGTTTGTGCCAACTACAATTGCCCCGGCCAAATCGTTATCTCAGGCGAAGTTGAGGCCATTGATGCCGCTTGCGCCAAGCTTAGCGAAGCCGGCGCTCGCCGTGCCCTCAAGCTCAAGGTTGGTGGCGCTTTCCACTCGCCCCTGATGGAGCCCGCTCGCGCTGAGCTCGCCCAGGCTATCGAGCACACCACATTCAATGTGCCCACTTGCCCCATCTATCAAAATGTCGACGCTAAGCCTCACACCGACCCCGCTGAAATCAAGGCCAACCTAATCGCACAGCTCACCGCTCCTGTTCGTTGGACATATTCTGTACAAAACATGATCGCTGATGGCGCCACTGAATTTACAGAATTCGGCCCCGGCAAGGTGCTCCAAGGTCTGATTTCTAAAATCAACCGCGAAGCTGTCGTTAGCGGCGTCCAATAATCGACATTTTACATCCCCTATTATTAGAAACCCCAATGGATTATCATTCATGGGGTTTCTAATTTTTTAACAATATGATTAATCGCCTATTTGATAAAATTTAATAAATTTGCGTTTAATCAATTGATGATAAACAACATCCTAATCAATAAATCTATCCCAGAATGAAGAAAGTTTTAATTTCTGCGGCAGCAGGGCTTATCGCTTTAAGCTCTTATGCAGCCGACAATTACAAGTATCTTTCGTTCCAGCGCACCGATGGCACCACTGTGCAGGTCGACGCAAGCGGAGCGGAGATTACTTATGCCGACGGCGTGGTCACTGTGTCCTCGTCTTCCGACACATTCTCTATTAATTTTGCTGAGCTTAGCAAGATGTATTTCACTTCCGAAGCGACCGGTGTCGCAGCTGTCGAGGTGGCTAATGATTTCATCATCCAAGTCTACAGCACTGCCGGCGTGGCCCTTGGCTCATTTAGCTCGCTGCAAGAAGCTCAAAGCCAACTCGGCTCCGGCGTATATGTTATTAAGAGTGGCGATGCCACCGCTAAAATCGCATTTTAAGCTATGAAAAAGTTACACCTTCTTATTGCAGCTTCTCTCGTAGCTGCCTCGGCTTCTGCTCAGACGCTGAATGTGACAAATGGCTCGGTGACCTATTCCTTCCTCGCATCGCAAGCCGGCGACATGACCTATTCAGGCACTTCGTCCCTCACTATCCTTGATAAGGAATTCGACCTTGCCAAAGTCTCAAAAATCTATGTCGACGAAACTCCCGTAACCGACAACACTGTCACTATCGTCTACAACGAATCTTCTGCCACAGTCAACATTGCCGGCAACATCGCTAAATACGTCACTGCCGAGGTCACCGGCGCCAATGTGTCGATCTATCAATCTGAAGAAGTCGGCGACGACACCTGCGGTGAAATCACCTACTCGGTTTCCGGCACATCCTCCAACGGCTCCCTCTACATGGAGGGCGACTACAAAGCCGGTCTCGACCTTCGCGGCCTCACACTCACCAACCCCTCTGGCGCTGCCATTGATATCCAAAACGGCAAGCGCATCGAAATCAGCGCTAAAAACGGCACCGTTAACACCCTCACCGATGGTGCAGGCGGCAAGCAAAAAGGAGCTCTAGTGTGCAAAGGCCACCTCGAATTTAAAGGCAAAGGCACCCTCACTATCTCCGGCAACTCTTCTCATGCTATCTATGCCAAAGAATACGTCGAAATCAAAAACCTCACCCTTAATATCCTTTCTGCCGGCAAAGATGGTATCAACTGCTCGCAATATTTCCTGATGGAGAGCGGCACCGTTAATATCTCCGGCACCGGCGACGACGGTATCCAAACCTCTTATAAAGACGACACCGATCGCGAAGCCGAAGACACCGGCTGCGCTACTATCAAAGGCGGTAAACTCACTATCACAATCACTGCCGATGCCGCCAAGGGCATCAAGGCCGACGCCGACGTGATTGTTAATGGTGGCGAAATCAACATCACCAGCAATTCTAACGGCACCTGGGATTCTTCTAAACTCAAAACCAAAGCTTCGGCTTGCATCGGCGCCGATGGCGATGTCAACGTCACCGACGGCACTCTAATCCTCACTGCTACCGGTGGCGGCGGCAAGGGAATCTCTTGCGACGGCACATTCACCACTTCCGGCGGCGACTTCACTATTGCCACCACAGGCGGTATGCTCGCCTATGTGAACAAAACTCTCAATCAAAACTACACCGGCAATTCCGACAACCTCAATAGCGATTACAAATCTTCGGCAAAAGGCATTAAGGCCGACACCGAAATCATTATCAACGGCGGCAAATTCCACATCACCACCGCCTCCAACAATGCCGAAGGCATCGAAAGTAAAGGCAAATTGACTATCAACGACGGCACAATCTTTGTGAAAGCCTACGACGATGGCATGAACTCTTCAAGCGACCTCGTAATCAATGGCGGCGACCTCACCATTATCTCTATTGTAGGCGACGGTATAGATTCAAATGCCAACCTCACAATCGCCGGTGGCGTTGTACGCACATTCGGCTCCGGCGGTGCTGAAATGGGCCTTGACGCATCTACCGAAACAGGCTGCGCTGTCTACTTTACAGGCGGCACTATCTTCGCCTTTGGCGGTAGCACAGGCTGCCCCACCAAATCAGGCTCCACACAAGCATTCGTTACAGCCAACGGCTCTATTAAGGCCGGCACAGAGGTAAGCCTAAGCAGCGGCTCCACCACTCTGGCCACATTTACCATCCCCGAAGAATACAACAGCTCTACATCCAAGTCACCTAAATTAGGTCCCGGCAATGGCTGGAATAACGGCGGTTGGGGCAATGGCGGCAACACCAGTGGCAATGGCGCCATCCTGATTAGCTGCCCCGCTTTGTCAAACGGTTCATCCTACACCTTAAGCAACAACGGCAGCACATCAAGCGTCACAGCCAAAACCACCAACTCCTCCTCCCGTCCCTTCTAAAATTATAGCTACATAAAGCTCCAAATGCACTCCAAAATCCCCAGCTTTTGGAGTGCATTTCCTTTACCCCGAAAACACATCTACGCAGCCCAACACCCGTAAAATCAGCGCATTATCTATAAGCGTATCCAATGCCGTGGTGTCCGTCAACGTATCCAATGCCGTGGTGTCCGTCAACGCATCCACTGCTGTTGTGTCCGTCAACGCATCCACTGCTGTTGTGTCCGTCAACACATTCACTGCCGTTGTGTCCGTCAACGCATCCACTGCCGTTGTGTCCGTCAACGCATCCACTGCCAGTAGGGATGCACCATGGTGTATCCTCATTCAATGCGTTGCAAATCAACACGATACGCTACAACACCATTCGGGATACGCCATGGTCGGAGACCATCGCAGCTCGGCGAGCTGCGGCCTACATTAACCTCACGTGAAAACGTCG
>CAZRCU010000010.1:0-24991 GCA_964598685.1 uncultured Bacteroides sp. | reverse complement strand
CCTCCACCTTGAAATTTACCATGTGGGAATCGGTGGGCACAATGTTGCCATCCTTGTCGGCCACTTGCACGGTGATATAGAGCAAGTCGTCGCCGTCGGCGGCAAGGGATTGGCGATTGGGGGTGAGCACCAAGTGATGGGCACGTCCGGCTGTGCGCACGCAGGCCTCGTCGACGGCGCGGCCGCTATCATCATAGGCCACTACGCGCAATTCGCCGGGGGCATATTTCACATCGTTCCACATCAGGCGATAGCGAGTGCAGAGCGTGGAATCGTTTTTCTGACGAATGCCTTGGCTCTCGCCATTCACAAAGAGCTCGGCCTTGGGATAAGATGTGTAGACAAACACGGGAGTGGTCTGGCCCTCGCGTCCGGTCCAATTCCAATGCGGCAAGATATGCAGCGTGGGGGCAGTCTTGTTCCACTGCGAGCGATACAGATAATAGCGATCCTTTGGCAGCGAGGCGAGGTCGATGATGCCAAACACCGAGCTGTGGCTGGGCCATGCATCAGTGTCGTAGGGCGACGGCTCGCCGAGATAGTCGAAGCCGGTCCACACAAATTGGCCTATCATCCACGGGCAATCATCGTCCATGGCAAAGTCGATGTCGGGAGTGTTCGACCACGAGCAAGCCTCGTTGTCGTAGCCATTTGATTGATGGTCGGGGTGCTCCACCTGATTATGCTCGGCCCATGTGATTGGGAAGTGGTAGACGCCACGCGACGACACCGTGGAGGCCGTCTCGGAGCCCAGCACCAATCGCTGGGGCATGCGGCGATAGATTTCGTCGTAATACTGCGGCTTGTAGTTGAAGCCTGGGATGTCGAGAGCGGCCGCAAAGCCATTATCCAGCACCGAGCCGATTTGGTCCATGCCGCAAGTTACGGGGCGAGTGGTGTCGAGACGCTTCACAATGTCGCGCAGCATGGTGAGCTCTTGCACACCGTCGGGGCCCCATTGCGAGGGCACTTCATTGCCAATCGACCACATCACCACTGAGGGCGAATTGCGATAATGACGCACCATATTGGTGACATCACGCTCGGCCCATTCGGCAAACACTGCACCATAGCCGTTGGGCGACTTGGGACGGAAGCCCCAATCGTCGAACGGCTCCACCATGAGCATCATGCCCAGTTCGTCGCACAGTTCCACCAGCTCGGGTGCCGGCATATTGTGCGAGGTGCGGATGGCGTTGGCGCCCATATCCTTGAGCATCTCCACCTGATGACGCAGCGCAGCACGATTCACAGCCGCGCCAAGCGGGCCGAGGTCGTGGTGGTTGCACACGCCATGAAATTTAGTGGGCTTGCCGTTAAGGAAAAAGCCCTTTTCGGGGATATATTCAATTGAGCGGATACCAAAGCGAGTGTCGTAGGCATCCACCTCGGCGCCGTCCACTGTAAGCACGGTGTGGGCAGTGTAAAGCGCCGGCGAATCAAGATTCCACAATTGCGGTGAATGAATCACGAAATTCTGAGTCAAATCTTGGCCATGAGCTATATAGGAGGTGCGCTCTATGGCGGCCACCGAGCCATCGGGGGCGATAATGCTTGTGGCCACCTCCACCTTTTGCCCCTTGGCTGCACCGGCTATTTCGGTGCACAGAGCCACAGTGGCATAATCGTCCTTGATATAGGGCGTGGTGATGTGTGTGCCCCACACGGGGACGTGCACGCGGCCGGTTTCCACCACGTGCACATTTCGATAAAGGCCTGCGCCGGGATACCAGCGCGATGATCTCTCATAATTTTCGAGGTCCACTTGCAAATCATTGCTGCCGGGGCGGATGTCGGATGCGGCAAGATCTACATAAAAGCTATTGTAGCCATAGGGCCACATAGCCACTTCGTGTCCGTTCACGCTCACGTGGGCATTGCTCATGGCACCATCAAAGATCAGAGTGACGGCGTGGGCAGCAGTGTCGGCCACATTGAATGTGGTGCGATAGGTGCCCTTGCCGATAAAGGGAAGGCCACCGGTGCGGCCGGTCTTTACGGTCTCCTCTTTCTCGCCATTTTGCTCCACGGCCACCACTTGCAAATCGTTGCTGCGATCAAATGGGCCATAGATAGCCCAATCGTGCGGCACACGCACCTGCTGCCAGGTGTCAGAGCCGCCGTGGCAGAATTGCCAGCCATCGTTGAGCGTGGTCACGTTGCGAGCATACGCGCCCTGCGCCACGGCCATCGAAATGGCCATGGCCAGAGCAGCGAATGTTGATTTACGATTCATCTCTGTAATCAATTCTTAAAGCAGTCAAACACGCTTGTAGGAGCGCCGTTGTCGTCGAAGCAGCCCTTCTTGTAGCCGTAGCTTGTAGGAGTTTCGGGTTCCCACCAGAAGATGCCCTTCACATCGCGCTTCACAGATTCGCTTTGCAAATAATTCAGCATGGCGGCCGAGGCTTCTTCCTCGTTATAGTCCATGCCCACCTCGCAAATCATAACAGGCTTGTTGTAGGTGGATTGGCAGTGTTCAACAGTGGCCATGCAAGCATCCACGGTGGCCTGCCAGCTTGATGCATCGGGATAAAGCGACATGCCGATCATATCAAACTTGGCACCTTCGGGCACAATCTGGCCGAAGAGGCGGTCATAGAGATATTGATTGTCGCCCGAGTCGCAATGCACAATCACAAGCGCATCGGGGAACACAGCCTTCACGGCATCATAGCCGGTAGACACAAGCTGAGCGAAATTATCGCCCTGATCGGTGCCGCCGATGGGCTTCATCATGCCGGTGCGAGTTTCATTGCCGATTTGCACCCATTCGGGGGTTATGTCGAAATATTTCAGCTTGGTGAGCAAATCATTGATGTGGGCGGTCATAGCGGTCTTCACCTCGTCGAGAGTCATATCTGCCCATGCAGCGGGGATGTTCTGCTGGCCGGGGTCGGCCCAAGTGTCGCTAAAGTGGAAGTCGAGCATCAGGCGCAATCCCAGCGCATTGGCGCGGCGAGCCTTCACCACTACGTCGTCGATATTGCACCAGCCCTGAGCCTCGCTATCGTTCTCGGGATTCACCCACACACGCAGACGGATGGCATTAATGCCACAATCATCACGCAGCAGCGTCATAAGCTCTTTCTGCTCGCCGTCTTGATTCTGGAATGTGTAGCCTTGGGCTTCAAACTGGGTGATCCAGCTCACATCGGCACCCTTGGCAAATGTGCCGCGCTCGATTTCAATCGGAGTGTGGTCGACCGGCGGATTAGTGATAGGGCTATCCTCGGTGCAGCCGGCTGCCGACAGCCCCAGCAGGGCTGCCGCAGCGGCAAGATATATCGCTTTGAATTTTTTCATTTCCGTTTATTTTTTAGTGTAGGTATAGGTACCCTTGGCCAGGTTGACGGTCAAGATAAGAGTAGAGCCAATGGGATAGTCATTATCACCGTCGAAGCCATCATGGTAGAGCAACAATTCGCCGTTGCTACCGCCGAAATAATAATCCCAGCTGCCATTCAGATAGACCTTCACACCCCACGGGGTATTGGCAGTCTTTACAAATTCGGCAGTGTAGACACCAACCTCGCCGGTGGCAGTCATGTCATACAGTCCGGCCCAATCATCATTGGCACCCGAGTAAGACACTGACGTGATTTTACGCAAGCGATAGGTGAGATTGCCCAGCGACACATCAAAGAGATAGAATCCCGATGCAGGAGCAGCAAAGTTGTTTTCACCGTTCTTCTCGATATTGCCTTCATAGGCTGTGCCGCCATCCACCATTGAATAGTAGTTGTCCCATGCGCCAGATTCAGTGTACATTCTGTAGCCCCATTGAGAATCTACAGGCAGTGCACCGCCATAATTGAGATTATCCTCGTCGTAGAGTTTCAAATACCAATCGAAAGTCCAATCGCCGTACACGCCCGAGAGATACAGCAGCGGAGCCGCAGTGACGATCTCGGCAGCGCCACCGGCAGCAGCCGTTAGCGTCCAGCAATTAGGATTGTTCAAATCAAGAGTGATGGTGTTTTCGCCGGCTTGAGGCACAGCCACAGCAATTGCGCTGCCCGAGCCTTTTACAAAGTCGAGGTTATCGGCCGAGCCGCTGAAGGCCACCGGAGTGGCGATTGCGCTATCATCGTCGGTGCCGGTCGACACATTGTATTGCTTGCCGGTGGTAGACAGGGTGATATTGACAGTGCGGGCCGATGCCACAGTGAATGTATAGGTCCACTTATTGCCCTTGCGGTCGAATGTCATTTCGCCGTCCAAATCGCCGCCGATCTTCAAATCGGGCAGCAGCAAGGCCGACCATTCATTGGCAGGAGTGTCCACGATGGTGTAGTAGCAGCCGGTGACGCCGGGATACCAGAAATTCCATATGTCGAGGCCTGAGTTGCTGTTGCCTAGCACAAACGGAGTGCCGGATACACCATCATTGCCCCAGATTGTATTATCGCCCTCGAGCAACCACCAGTTTTCCCACGAAGAAGCGCCGATAAATCCACGGTAAATGCCATCGGCATTGGGCGAGGACAGTGTGCGGCCGGTGTCGCTCTGCGAGCTGTCGAGATAGAAGCCCACAGTCATATCAATGAAATACGGGGTGAGGCTGATAGCTATTACATTGCTATATTTAGGGTCGACATTATTGCCGAGCGAGCTGCGCACGCGAATGTAGAACGGAGCCTTTACATCGCCCTCCATACCAAGACGCGACGCAATATTGTTAAGCTCGCGGCAAGTGTATTGGCGATAATAAGTGCCGCTTGCCATAGTTTCTTCCACCACATTGGTGAAATCGGCATCAGTTGACATCTGCACAGTGTTGGTGACAGCGCCCGAGGGAGCTTCCACGCGAGGGTCGCTCAGAGAGATGTCGCCGTTGGCATCCCAATAAATGGTGAGCACCAGGGCATCAAGCTGGTCCTTGTTAAGGACTATATTGGTCGACGTGCCTGCAAGCAGAGCATCCGACGCGCCCGATGTAAACAGCAGTTCGCCATCATTGTTGCAAGCAGAGAAGCCCGCAGCAGCCACAGCCGCCAACATCAAGGCTGTTATATTATGACAGAATTTCATATCTGTGAATTTATCTGATTATTAATATTGCGGATTCGAAAGATTGGGGTTAGCCGAAAGTTCCGACGTTGGGATAGGATAGATGTTGTAGCGTGCATTCACGGCTGTGCCATCAAGCAAGCCACCCTTCCATTGCCACAGATAGGCATCGGTGGTGAAGCGATCGAAACGCACGAGGTCGGTGCGGCGCATCATCTCGTGATAGAATTCACGTCCACGCTCGTCGAGAATGAAGTTGACATTGAATTGAGCATCCGAAATATTGCCGCTGGCATCGCCATAGGCACGAGTGCGCACTGCATTCACCAAGTTGAGAGCTTCGGCACGTGTCATGCCCTCGCCTCCACGCAACACTGCCTCGGCAGCGCTGAGATATACCTCGGCAAGGCGGAACATCGGGAAATCAGTAGAGCAGCCATAAGCCTCGGAATCGGAAGCGGGCTGGCCGGCATCGGTGAGGTTGGTCCATTTACGGCTGAAATAGCCTTGCGAGTCGTTGGTGATACCATCGGTGAAATATTGAGATTGGCCATCGCTATAGAAGGAGTTGCGAGCGTCTTGTGTGTCGGTGAACAGAGCGGGAAGTTCGCCACGCACGCGCCAGCTGCCCCAACCGGTGGTGATGCCGTATTCGGCAGGGTCGGGAGTACCGTTGTTGCTGCACGAGCCGCAGATGATATAAGTGGCCGAGCCCCAAGTGGTGGCCTGGTCGGCGTCAGCAGCAAATGCAAAGATAATCTCGTTGGTGCGCAGATTATTATCGGCGTTGAACAGTTTGCTGTAGTCGCTCTCAAGCGAATAAGTGCCCTGAGAGATAATCTTCTTGGCATAGGTGATACAATCGGTGTAGTGAGATTCTCCGGTGTACACCTCGCCATTCAGAGCCAAGCGAACGCCAAGCGCATAAGCAGCGTTCTTCGAGGCCTGGCCATAGCTGTTGGTTGCAGGCAGAATTTCGGCAATTGCGTCGATTTCAGAGGCAATGTAGCTATATAGCTGCTTGCCGTCGTATGCTTCGGGAATTACGCCCGATGATGGAGTGTTCTCGTCGACATACGGGCCTTGGCGGAACAAATCCAGCACAAAGTAGTAGTCCAATGCGCGGATGAATCGAGCCTCGGCAGCATATTGGCGCAGACGAGATTGCTCATCGGCAGAGAATTTCGAGATAGAGCTGTCGTCGGTATAGCGCAGGAATTCATTGCACAGCGCAATCGAGTAGTATAGACGATAGTATGTGTCGGACACCCACACATCAGATGCATTCCATTTCATGTAGACAAGATTGGTGAGATTGTCGCCCGAGAGCCATGTCATAGCAGTCTCATCAGTGGGAGCTTCTTGCAGATTGAAGATATTGCGAATCATATCTTGACCTTGGTTGCTGGAAAGGTCTACATTGGCGGCACGCTCTTGTCCCACGAGCGTGTAGGAACCATAGATTTTAGCCAACACAGCCTCGTAGCCCTCGATGGATGAATATACGGTGGCCGAGTTGGAGCCAATCACCGGCTGTTGATTCAAGTCGTCGGTACACGAGGTCCCCAACAATGCCGCTGCGGCTACGATTAAAGTATATAATGTCTTTTTCATTGTGATATAGCTTTAGAAGTTGAGGCCAAGTGTGAGTGAGAATGTGCGCGGACGCGGATACACTGTATTATCAATGCCATAAGCATTCTCAGGATCCACACCTGAATAATTGGTGATAGTGAACACATTTTGCACCATTGCCGACACATGCAGAGCCAGCGAGCGATACACCTTGCCAAAATCATAACCAATCTGCACATTATCCATCTTCAAGAACGATGCATTTTCCAGATAATAGTCTGATTCATATTGGCGATAGCGGAATTGCGAGTCGAGGAAGCTGCTTGCAAGGTTGTTAACCGATGCCGAGCTCCACGAGGTGCATTCCCATGCGCCCATGTTGGCTTGTGTGCCGTTGTAGACATAATTGCCCACTTGCGCACGCAATGCAGTGCTCAGAGTCCACTTTTTCCAGCGCAGTGATGTGCTAAAGCCAAACACCCAATCGGCAGCGGGGCTGTGAGTGTAGTATTTATCATCCTCGGTGATTACACCGTCGCCGTTGAGGTCGGCATACAGGCCTTCAATCGGGCGGCCGGTAGCTTCGTCGTAGATTTGCTTGTAGAGCTTGTAGGTGCGAGGTGCGTAGCCGGCTTTATACACTTGGATAGGAGTTGACTCCATCCAGCCGATATAGGTGTCGGAATCCTCAGAGCCGGGAACCAAATTCAGGTTGGTAATCTTATTATCAAGCCATGTAGCATTAAATGTGGCGGTCCATTGCCAATCGCGAGTGTCGATAATAGTGGCATTCAAAGCCAATTCAACGCCCTTGCTGGATACATTGCCCACATTCATCAGCATTGTCTTGTCGAAGTTGATACCGGCAGGCACAGCCACTGTGGCCAGCAGGTCTTCGGTCTTGCGAGTGTAGAAGTCGACACTACCCGAAATGCGATTATTGAGGAAGCCAAAGTCCAAGCCAAAGTTCCAGCTCTTGGTTGTCTCCCATTTCAGATTATTATTGTAAGCTTCGGGGCGATATGTGGAAATCCATTGGCCGTTGAGATAGTAGTAGGCACCATCGAGGCCTTCGGTGTAGCTGGGGATATAAGCATAATCATCAATACCGTCTTGCTGGCCGGTGATACCATAGCTGGCACGGATCTTCAGGTCGCTGAGCACGGGCTGCAATGGTTCAAAGAATTCTTCGCCGCTCACACGCCATGCCAAGGCCACCGAGGGGAATGTGCCCCAACGATTGTTTTGAGCAAAGCGGCTCGAACCGTCGCGACGGAATGTAGCTGTGAGCAAGTAGCGCGAGTCGTAGGTGTAGTTCAAACGACCATAGTAGGACAGCAAAGCGTGGCGATTGTCCCAAGCGGTAGAAATCGAGGACTGTTCGCCGGCATCATTGTAAGTGGGATAGCCTGGGCCACAATTGCGCCAATATTGATAATCGTAGCCGATAGTTGCATCTACGCTCGAATTGATTTCAGAGAAATCCTTATTATAGTTGGCGTAAGCTGTGAGCAGGCGGTTGTAGTTTTTCTGCGGGCCCTGATGATTGTGAGAGCCGCCATTTTTATATTGGCTGAAAGTGTTGCGATATTGGTCGAATGTGAGTTCGCCGTGCGAGTAGTCATAACCGCCGGTCACGTGGAATCGCAATTCGGGCAGCGGATGCAGGCGATAATCCACATCAACATTGCCAATCATGCGCCACACCTTTGCCTTGCTATTGTAGAGCATCAACATCGCCACAGGGTTGGCGATAGCGCCTTGAGCAGGCGAGCCGGTGGCATCAACGGTTTCGTGATAGCCGCCAAATAGCGGAGTGCCGTCGGTGTATAAGAGCTGATTGCCATTGGCATCATAAGTGCCCCATACAGATTGAGTGGGGTCGTAGGCACCGGCATTCCAGATAGCGCCGGTGTTGGCAAATGTGTTGTCGGCGTATGTGCCTTTGCCGCTGATATTGATGCGCAGGTGCGAGTCGAAAAATTCAGGGTTGAGGTTCACATTTGCAGTGTAGCGTGTAGAATTATCGGTTTTTAAAATACCGTCTTGATAATTTGCGCCTAACGATACACGGAAGGGAAGCCACTCGGTGGCACGTCCGCTCAACGCGATATTATTATCTGTGCCGAAAGCGCCGCGATAGATTTCATCGTTCCAATTGGTGTCGTTGTCGCCAAGGAGAGCTTGCTGGGCTGCGGTACCAAAGGTGCTCACTGCATTGCGGAATTGCTGTGTGGTGAGGTATTTAGCAGTGCGAGTCTTGTAGGCAATTGAGTTGGTGGTGCTGAAATTCACCTTGAGTCCGTCGCCGGTGCCTTTTTTGGTGGTGATAATGATTACACCATTTGATGCACGGCTACCATAAATAGCGGTGGACGATGCATCCTTCAAGATTGTCATGCTCTCGATGTCGTTAGGGTTGATAAGGCTCAGGAAGTTGCCTGAACCGGTGACACCGCCGCCCACTTCCATGGGCACGCCGTCGAGCACTACCAGAGGGTCGTTGGATGCGTTGAGCGAAGCACCGCCACGCACACGGATTGTTGAAGCATCGTTAGGCGAGCCGCTTGTGGTGATAACCACGCCGGCGATCTTGCCGTTGATAAGTTCCTCGGGGGTGGAAATCACGCCCTGATTAAAGTCTTTTTCGCTTACAGATGTGATAGAGCCGGTGAGGTCGCTCTTTTTCTGTGTACCATAGCCGATTACCACGAGCTCGTTGAGCGATTGGGTGTCGAGCTCCAAGGCCACGTCCAACGTGTTGCCCGTCACTTCTACATTCTGCTTTTTATAGCCGATGTAGGAGAATTCCAAAGCCTTCACGCCATTGTCGATTTTGATGGTGTAGAAGCCGTTGTAGTCGGTGATAACGCCGGTGGTACCACCTACAGGTAGCACCGAGGCGCCAATCAGTGGCTCACCATGTTCATCGACAACAGTACCGGTGATGGTGCGCTGTGCTGTAGCCCACGCAGGGACCAACAGAGCCACAAACAACATCATCAGGCCGACGATGTGCCGGCGCGATAGGGTTAATGTTGCATTTTTCATGATTGTTTATTAATTTATTATTAGTTAGATAATTTGCATTATGTGAGGAATTTATCTTATTCAATCCATATACCCACTATATCGGCCCACATGGCCTTGGACGATGCCGGCAACACAATGCTCAGAGTGATTGCATCGCTAAGGTGCAAGGGAGTGGCTGTGGCTGCGTCGGGCTCAAATGTGCGAGCCATAAAGGCCGGATACGGCGCCGGAGTGATTAAAGTGGCGGCCAAACGGAGGTCGGCCACGGCCACCGAGGCTACGCCATCGGCATTCACGGCCACCGGTGCGGAATATGTGAAGCCATCGCCATTCACCAAGCCCACCATCAAGCTATCAGCATTGGCCGAGCCAAAGCGAATACACAAGCGGCGATTATCATCGAGCGTGGGATAACATTTCAGCACGTCTCCAATATATTTTGTAAGCACAATCGCAGCAGAGTCCTGCGAATCTTTTGCCACATGAATTGCATCGAAGCTCTTAGGCGCATTTTTGCGATAGCTCACCGACACACCGTGCCATTGGTCGGGAATTGTGGATATTTCAAGGCCATCGAGATTGGCCGAGGCGCTGAGCAGCGGCACAATTGAATCGTCGGTAACCATGGTTGAGTAGCAATCGGCCGAGTCGTCGTAGTCCCAACTTAGCGGGGTGCCTTGCTGTTGCGACGGGTATGTGACAACAGCGCCATCCGAAGTGTAGGCCACGATATTATATTTATATGTGCCTTGATGCATGTCGGCGGCATCAATCGTGGCTGCCCACTGATATTTGCCTACCTTGGTCATTGGATACAGGCGATTGTGGTCGCTCCAAAAGCTGACAGTGGACGGATACACCACCACTGAATCCAACTCGACATTTGACACCACTTGCGCCTCGATGCGCAGAGGCTGCTTGGCGGCTGCTCGCTTGGCGGCGGTGTGCAGCACATAGGTGCCGTCGATTGTAGGCTCGGGAGCCACATATTCGCCTATACGGCGGCTGCCGTCGGCATAGGTGGCATTGGCATCCACCTTCACGGGCTTGTTGGATAGGATATAAACGCCTGGGGACAGCGTAATGCTGCCGGCCGAGGCCTTAACGAGAGCGTTGTCGGTGACGCTTGTTACTAAGAATGATTTATTCAGCCCCGGCAAGTTAATTGCAAAGCTGACTGGCGAATCGAGAATGTAGCCCACACGGCGCTTAAGCGACGGCTTGGCAAACGGATCGGCGGTGAGCATCACATCGGGCATCACCTCAAGGCGCCAAGTGCCGTCGGAGAGCTTGTCGATAAAATATGCGCCGGTGCCGTCGGTGCTCACGATTGGAGAGGAGCCGACGCCCATCACAGCCTTGAGCTTGGCGAGATTGAGCGGTGCAACATTTGTTGCATTAGTGTGATAATAGCGCTCGCCGTCGTTCATCATAGCAAGGTTGCGGCGAGAGCTCACCATAAAGCTGTCGAACACTGTGTCGGTGGGGTATTTGCCATAATCGGCGCCTTTTGGCAAGCGGCGTGTCACCTCGGCTGCGATTGCCATGCCCACAGCCTTACCGGGAGTATAGGCCAAATTTAGATAATGTGTTTGATACTCGGTGTTGAAGGCTGCGATGTCGATTGGGTCGTAGGCAAACTGAGTCACCCAATCGAATCCGGCTTTGCGGAATGTGCGAGCAGCTGCGGGATATAGATATGTGGCCAACACATCGGCGGGGTCGTACTCATAAATCACACGTTGGCGACCTTCGTAGCCGGCAATGGTGTCGAATGGGATGTCGTAGGCATCAAGCATCGGCAGGAAGTTGCCGTGACGCTCGTGGCCCGACACCAACCCGATAGGATACCACTGATATGTTGTGCCATCAATATCGGCATCATAGAAGGCTTGAGTGGCCCACAGGTTGTGCGACACGTTGTAAAGGATGTCTTTGTTCCAGCCCGATTGGCGCAAGGCATTGACCATGCGATTAATATAGGCAGTGATTTCGGGTTGGGTGCCTGAGTGGCAAGGCTCGTTGTTCACCTCAATGGCAATGATTGATGAATCGTCGGCATAGGATAGACCGGTGTAGGGGTTGATGTGGGCAGCCAAGGCTCGAATATAGCGCTCTTGCGCAGCCTGAGCCTCGGGGTTGTCGTGCACTTGACATTTGTCGTAGCGATAGGAATATGCTCCGTTGGGGTCGGTGTTGCGTTCGGGATAGCCGTTGCCGAAATTGGTTTGGGCGGTAAGTATGATAGAGATTCCGCGCTGCTCGAGGGCGCAGATTAGATAGTCGAGAATGTCGAGATGTGAATTTTGAATCAGAGAGCCTTGAGCATCGGAGAGCTCCACGTCCCAGAGATGCAGACGAAATGCGTTAAGGCCGAGACGGCTCATGTGGTAGACGTCGCGATTGATAGCCTCCTTGTGGTCGATACCCATTTTGTCGAGGGCACGATAAGCGTGGGCAAACGGCACAGTGTAGTTGGTGCCATAATAGGCTCCGGAGAATGCGTTGGCCGAAATAATGGTTAGGAGAGATATGGCAAACAGCGAAAATGGTCTTAGCAAGTTCATGGAGTGGTTTAAGGTAACTTTTAGACTTTTTGAGGTAGTGCAAAGTTACAGTCGCGCGCGCTCCAAGTGTAGTCTCATCTTAGACAATTAATGAAATAAAATGGACAAAGGGGGTATTATTGTCTAAAATAAGGGGATTTAGGTTATTCGCCCTTATATTTGCTGGGGGTGCAGCCATATTGTGCTGCAAAGCATTTCGAGAAGTAGGACGGGCTGCTGAACCCAACCATATACATAACCTCTGACACGGTGAAGTCGTGGTTTTCGAGCAGCATCGCGGCCTTTTTGAGGCGGATTTGGCGGATGTATTCCACGGGCGTGACGCCCACAAATTTCTTGATAAGGCGATAGAGCTGCTTGGAGCTATAGCCGGTCTTTTCGCAAAGGAAGTTGACATTGAGTTCGCTATCGTCGATGTATTTTTCGATGGCACGTGTCACGGCATCAAGCTGCTTTTCGCTCTGCGATTCTGCCACAATAGGGGCTGCATCGGTGATGCTCTCCAAGCGCAAGCTTGTCTTGATTTCTTCGCGAGATTGAATCTTGCGAGCCACAAGGGCCAGCAGCAGCGGAGCTTCAAAAGGCTTGGTGAGGAAATTGTCGATACCAAGCTTCACGGCGCCGGTTTCGGTGTCGTTGTCGTCCTTGGCGGTAATCATAATGATAGGCACGCTGGCAAAGGCGGGCATGGCCTTGATGCGGCGGCACATCTCCAAGCCGGTCATCACAGGCATCATCTCGTCGGTGATAATCAGGTTGGGGCGGAATGTGCTGAGCAGTGCTAGAGCTGCACGGCCATTAGATGCGATTTGGCAGTCGTAGGAGGGCGATAGAATATCTTTAATAAAGTCGGCAATCGACAGATTGTCCTCCACTATGAGAATCTTGGCACGGCCCGACGATGATGCGGGTGAGCTGACAGCCTCGGCATGAGCCTGTCCTATGGCCAGCGGCAGCATCACGGTGAATGTAGTGCCAATGTTCTCGCGGCTCTCGACGCTCACAGTGCCACCATGCATTTCCACATATTGGCGCACGAGATACAGGCCGATGCCTGTGCCGGCCTTCATGTCGGCTGTGCGCGACGAGCGATACATTCGCTGAAACACCAGTGCTTGCTCATCCTTTGGGATGCCAAAGCCATCGTCAGACACCTTAATTTCTATAGAGCTGTCGGCGGCAGTCACCGAGCAGCCGATTGTGGCGTCGTCGGCTGTGTATTTGCAAGCGTTGGACAGCAAATTATTTAGCACCGATTCCATCTTCACAGCATCCCACTCGGTGGTGAAAGGCACGTCGGGAGCTGTGAACACAAAGTGGCGCTCGGGGTGAGCTTCCACATAAGAATCAACGATACTTTTAACAAATTCCACCACATTCACCTTCGACATAATCAGCGGGGAATCCTTTTCAATGTCGATGCGGTCGATTTCCACAGTGCGGTGAATCATCTCGTTGATTTTAAGCGCATTATTATAGATGATATCGAGAGTGTGACGTTGATGTTCATCGCAAGCGTCTTGGCGAAGATTGCTAACAGGGCCTATAATCATCGAGAGCGGAGTCTTGAGATCGTGAGATATGTTTGTGAGAAAGTCGATTTTGCGACGAATGCCGGCCATGGTGTTGTCGCGTTCGCGCTGCTCCATAGCGCGCTGTTCACGGCGTCGAGTGAGGCGAATCAGCTGCAAGGCAATGAGCGCCAAAATCAAAATATAGGCCATAATAGCATACCAGCGCAGATACCAAGGGCGCAGCACCTCGATGGGAATGCTGAGCACAGAGTAGTCGGAATCGCAGTATCGCACCTCGAGGGTGTAGCTACCGGCAGGGAGGGATGGCAGTTGGATGGTGTTTTGGCCATCTTCGAGCAGCGTGTAATTGTCGATAATACCGGGGATTCGATAAGCAAATCGGCCTATATGGTCGGGGGAAAGGTCGAGTGTGCTAAATTCAATGCGCACATCGTCTGAGGCCGAGTTGATGGTGATTTTATCGAGGGTGCATCCGGCAAAGAATGGTCGGGATTGCTCGCGGCCATTGACCAGCAGGCGCATCACATGAATTTTGCGAGGATCATTATCGTAGTAGGTGACGATGGTGGGATCGACCGACACGATTTCGCTGTTGGCACCAAGAAGCACACGCCCCGTGGCGAGGTCGTAGTAGATAGCAGTGTAGGGCTTATCCGGCACAGGCACCAAGGTGGCACGGCCGGTGGAGCTGTCGAGAGCCCAAACACCGTTGGATGATACTATCCAAATGTCGTCGGCAACAGGGCACATTGCCGAGATGTATTCGTCGCCATCGTTTTTGTAGAGTTCATACACGGTGGTTGTGGACGAGGTGTTGTCGATTTTCACAATTTTGCTGCCGGCCCCTACCCACACATCTGAGTGGCGGTCGATTGTGAACATGGTGGGAAAATTGCCCGACACCGCCTTGATGTCGATTTTGTCGATTCCGCGACGCCCTACCCTCATGATGGTGCTGTCGCGAAATAGGAGCACCCACTTGTTATCGTTGCGGTCGATAGCTAATCGGTTGACCAAATTATTGGCAAAGCCGTCGCTCTCGCTAAGGGCTCTACGTGCTACAGCAGTGCGCGATGGGAGCAGACTGTCGGGATTCACTTGCATCACGCCGCCCAAGAAGCTGCCCACCCACATCATGCCGGCAGCGTCTTCCACCACGTTGTAGCACCAGTTGGCATTCATCTTGCCATCGGCTGATTTTATGTGAAAGTTGTCGAAGCTGCGCGAAGCCGGATTGTAGCGGCTTAGGCTGCCATCGGTGGCCACCCACACATGCCCGTCGCGTGAAGCGTAGATGTCGCGGATGCGATTGTGCGAGATATGATGCTGAGACTCGCCGGGCATATACCACTCGCTTGCCGAGCCGTTCATGCGGATAAGGCCGTTGGAACCGCCCACCCACATATTTCCGGCTGCATCGCGCAAAAATGCGTAGATTTGGTTGCCGTCGCTGCGGCCGGTGAGCTGAAAGATCGACATCACACGCACGGCTTGGCCAAAGTCGGCCTCAGACAGGCCGGTGTCGTTGCCTACAAAGAGGTTGCCATCGTTGTCGACGAGCAAACACCATATCACATTATTGGATATAGTGCTCAATATCGTGGAATTGTGGCGATAGACGTCGACCTTTCCATCTTCGATTACAAAGAGACCGTCGTCGGTGCCGGCCACAAGAGCATTTTGCATTATGGCGAGCGATTTCACCGAGTTGCCGTCGAGATAGTGTTCGATAACGCTGTCGGCCACAATGTCGTAGCGCAGCAAGCTGCCCTCGGTGCCCACATAAATGGAGTGAGAGGCCTGGTCGAGCGCCAGCGAGTTGACAAACAGTGATTCACGGCCCAAGCGGATGATTTCAAAGCGATGCGATGTCACATTGTATCTGCATAAACCGCCATAGGTGCCGATATACATCTCGCTGCGGTCGAATGTGATTGCATACACAGCTTGATGCGGCAATTTGAGTGGGCTATGAGAGAGCTCACCGGTTGAGATATTATAGTCGTAGAGGCCGGATAGCGAGCCAATCCACAGATGGCCGTCGTGCTGAGCCATGGCACGGATTTCCATGGGGAAGTTGCCGGGCACCTCAGAGATTTGGCCTGTTGCGGCGTTGATCTGTCTAAGACCATTGTTGGTGCCGAGATAGAGTACCGAGCCTGCATCCACTATGCTATACACCTGATAGCCAAAGTTGTTGTCGGGGTCGCAACGATGCGTCTGATAACCCGAGTAGCAGTAGAGGCCGTTGTCGGTGCCAATCCACAACACACCGCCGTCGCCGCGGTAGAGCGAGCGCACGGTGACAGCGCCATTGCCAATAGATATATTTTTCCACGACAGCGATTGAGCCGAGGCTTGCAGCGTGGCCAGGCAAATAATCAATATAGAAATAAGGCGCAGCATTATGTTGTGTGGTGACATCAGTGGGTTAGGTGGATATTTTGGGCAAAGATAGCACTTTTTTGCCACTTTGTCAACACTCTGTCAACGCTATGTCACTCGGTGAGGGCTGCGATGGCTTGATGCACTGTGTCGAAGTGGAATGAGTCGAGCGCCGATTGAAACTTTTGGCGGATTTCGGCGGTGCAAAGGTTGCCGATTGAGCCTTCGTGGGTGTGGTGAAGAGTGCCGTGATATTCAAAGGTGCCTTGCTGCACGGCCATGCCCACTTGGCGATAAGCATCGCGGAACGGGACGCCTTGCATCACCAAATGGTTGACCTCCTCGACAGTGAATGCAAGTTTATAGAGGGGAGTGTCCATCACATTAGTAGCCACCTCCATATTCTCCACGGCATAGGCCACGATGTCGATGCACGAGTTCATCTCCTCGAAAAGCGGGATAAACACTTCCTTTATCAGCTGCATATCGCGGAAATAGCCCGATGGCAGATTGGTGGTGATTAGGCGGATGGTGTTTTGCACGCCCTGAATCTTATTGCAGTGGGCACGCACCAGCTCAAACACGTCGGGATTTTTCTTGTGAGGCATGATGCTGGAGCCGGTGGTGAGAGCATCGGGCAGATGAAGGAAACCAAAGTTTTGGCTGGTGTAGAGACATCCGTCCACGGCAAGACGACCAATGGTCTCGGCCACGGCGGCATAGGCAAATGCGATGATGCGCTCGGTCTTGCCACGGCCCATTTGTGCATAGACCACATTATAGTCGAGGTTGTCAAAGCCAAGCAGGCGCGTGGTGAGCTTGCGGTCGAGCGGCGCCGATGAGCCGTAGCCGGCAGCGGCGCCAAGCGGATTTTGATTGGTGGTGTCCCATGCGGCTTTCATCATCAGCAGGTCGTCGGCGAGGCTCTCGGCATAGGCTCCAAACCATAGGCCAAACGATGATGGCATGGCCACTTGCAGGTGGGTGTAGCCCGGGATTAGCACATCTTTGTATTGCTCGCTTTTTTGCTGAAGCAGGTCGAAGAGGCGCTGAATTTTGAGGACAGTCTTCTCGATTTCGGCACGGGCAAAGAGCTTGACGTCGACCATCACTTGATCGTTGCGTGAGCGACCGGTGTGCACCTTTTTGCCCACGTCGCCAAGGCGTCGGGTGAGCATGAGCTCCACCTGCGAGTGCACGTCCTCCACATTGTCCTCGATTTCAAAGCGGCCTTGGCAGGCGTCGCGGTAGAGGGCTTTAAGCTCGGGTAGCAGCAGGTCGAGGTCGGCCTTGTCGAGCAGGCCCACGCTTTGGAGCATGGTGATATGTGCTATGGTGCCCATGATGTCGTAGGGAGCCAAATAGAGGTCCATTTCGCGGTCGCGACCCACGGTGAAGCGGTCGATGTGTTCGTCTTCTTTAAAGCCTTTGTCCCAAAGTTTCATATAAGTAGGTGAGATGATTTAGAGTTGGAGATTGTCGAGAAGTTGGATGTAGGTGTGGATACCTTGGCGAATTTCGCTGATGAGGATAAACTCGTCGGCGGTGTGAGAGCGAGCCGAGTCGCCGGGGCCGATTTTGAGTGTGGGAAATGATGTGAGGGCCTGATTGGAGAGAGTCGGGGAGCCGAATGAGCTAAGGCCTAACCGGGTGCCGCGCACCACAGCGGGATGCGTGTCAGGCAAGCTTGAGCTGTTGAGGCGGGTGCTGCGAGCTGTCACTTGCGACGATAGCGACTGCGAGATGATTTGAAGCAGCTCTTGGTTGGTGTAAAGGCCGTTGGAGCGTACATCCACTACAAATTGGCAGCGATCGGGCACCACATTGTGCTGAGTGCCGGCATTGATTTGCGTAACGGTGGTTTTCACCCGACCCAAGAATGGCGAAATGCGGCTAAATTGATAGGAGCGCAGCCATTGGATGTCGTCGATGGCGTGATACAAGGCATTCTCGCCCTCATTGCGAGCTGCGTGGCCACTGCGACCGTGGGCTGTGCAATCGAGCACCATTAGGCCCTTTTCAGCCACGGCCATTTGCATGGATGTGGGCTCGCCGATTATGGCGAATTGGATTGGGCCGATTTCGGGGAGAATGAGGTCGAGGCCGCCGGTACCGCTCACCTCTTCCTCAGCTGTAAGGCTTAGCAACAGGCGATATGGCTGAGTGGTGGAGGTGAGGTGCTGAAAGGCGGCAATAAGGGCCACGAGCGAGCCGCCATCATCGTTGGCGCCGAGGCCATAGATGCGGTCGCCCTCGATTTGCGGTGTGAAAGGATCGCGAGTGTAGCCCGAAGCCGGCTTCACCGTGTCGATGTGGGCGTTGAGCATAATCAGCGGACGATTGTCGTCGACACTGATGCGAGGCTGCTCACACCACAAGTTGTGGCCCTTGCGCCGGACGTCAAGGCCCTCGGCGACGAGCCAACTTTCGAGAAAGCAAGCGGCTGCGGCCTCATCGCGACTAATGGATGGGATGGCGATTAGGGATGTGAGCAGGTCGATATATCGTTGCATTGCAATCACTTGATTATGGTGCCGCCGGCGAGGTTGGTGGCCGAGGTGATAATCACGCGGCCGACGCCTTGCTTGACGGCTTGCAGGGCATTTTCAATCTTTGGAATCATGCCGCCGGAGACGGTGCCGTCGGCTACATAGCGGACAAAATCGTCGGCGGTGATGGTTGGAATTAACGACAAGGGATCGTCGGGACAGCGCAATACTCCGGATTTCTCAAAGCAGTAGGTGAGCGTGACGTCGTAATATGGAGCCATAGCGATGGCCACTGATGCGGCGATTGTGTCGGCATTGGTGTTTAGGAGCTGCCCGGCTGCGTCGTGGGTGAGAGGAGCCAACACGGGCACCGCGCCCATTTCGAGCAGCGAAGAGAGCTTGCCACCGCTTACCATTTTCACATCGCCTACAAAGCCATAATCCACGTCTGCAACAGGGCGCTTGGCGCTGCGGATGATATTGAGGTCGGCTCCACAGAGGCCAATAGCGTCGATGCCGATGCCTTGCAGCTTGGCCACGATGTTTTTATTCACCATGCCGCCATAGACCATTGTGACGATTTTGAGCATATCGGCGTCGGTGATGCGTCGGCCGTTCACCATGCGGGTCTCCACGCCCATTGATGCGGCCAGGGCAGTGGCCGAGCGGCCGCCACCATGCACTAGCATCTTGAGGCCATCGACCTCGGCAAAGCTTTGGAGCAATGCGTCGAGCGAGTTTGAATCTTCTACCAGGGCTCCGCCCACCTTGATTATGGTAAGTGATTTCTTCATTGGAGAGGGAATTAAAGAGTTTCGAGCATACGCTTCATCACCACTTGCGCCGACACCACGCGGTTGGCAGCCTCGGGAATGACAATGCTGCGGGGCGAGTCGATCACTTGGTCGGTGACAATCATATTGCGGCGCACGGGCAGGCAGTGCATGAATCGTGCGTTATTGGTGACGGCCATGTGGCGCTCGCTCACCGTCCACGACGGGTCTTTGCTGAGGATTTGGCCATAATGCTCGACGCTCGACCAATTCTTTGCATAGACAAAATCGGCGCCTTCGAGGGCTTTCATCTGATCGCGCTCAATGCGAGCGTTGCCGGCAAATCGAGGGTCGAGGTCATAGCCTTCGGGGTTGGTGATTACAAAGTCGACGTCGGCGGCGTTCATCCACTGGGCGAATGAATTGGGCACGGCCTGCGGCAGGGCCTTGGGGTGAGGCGCCCAAGTGAGCACCACCTTAGGGCAAGCTACAGTCTTAAATTCTTCAATCGTGATAAGGTCGGCAAAAGCTTGACAGGGATGCACGGTGGCGCTTTCGAGGCTGATTACGGGACGGCCCGAGTATTCGATGAATTGGCGTAGGATAGTCTCGTTGTAGTCGAATTCGCGGTCGGTGAGTCCGGCAAAGGAGCGCACGCCGATGATGTCGCAGTAGGAGCCAATCACGGGGATAGCCTCGCGCAAGTGCTCTGATTTGTCGCCGTCCATCACCACGCCCATTTCGGTCTCCAACTGCCAGCTGTCCTTGCCGATATTGAGCACGATGGGATTCATGCCAAGATTCAGGGCTGCCTTCTGAGAAGATAGACGGGTGCGCAGGCTCGAATTGAAGAATATGAGCATGATGGTCTTGTTCTTGCCAAGATTTTGCCAAGCGAAGGGGGTGGCTTTCACCTGACGAGCCTCGGCAAGAGCGGCGCCAAGGTCGCCGATATCGGATACGTTGAAGAATGATTTCATAGTGGAGATGTGTTTATTTTAGCAAATCGGAGAGGGCGGAGATGAATTGGGCGGCTTGGTCGGTGGAGAGTGTGAGCGGAGCCAGCAGACGCACCATATTCTTGCCCGACACGCCGGTGAAGATGTGCTTGTCGAAAAGCAGCTGCTTGCGCAAATCGGCCACGGGCTCGTAGAACTCGATTCCGAGCATTAAGCCACGACCGCGCACTTCCTTAATCTTAGACGAAGCGGGAATGTTGCTTTTGATGTATTGGCCGACGGCTGCGGCGTTGTCGACAAGGTGCTCATCGCGAATGATGTCGGCCACGGCGATTGCTGCGGCCATGGCGAGATAGTTGCCGCCGAATGTGGTGCCGAGCATACCCTTTTTAGCCTCGAATTCGGGCGAGATTAGGATGCCGCCCACGGGGAAGCCGTTGCCCATGCCCTTGGCCATTGTGACGATGTCGGGAGTGATTCCGGCCCACTGATAGGCAAAGAATTTGCCGGTGCGGCCATATCCGCTCTGCACCTCGTCGAGGATTAGCTTGGTGCCGTATTTTTTGGTGATTGCCGACAGGCCTTGCAGGAATTGGTCGTCGGGGATATTGATGCCCCCTACTCCCTGAATGCCCTCGATAATCACAGCGGCCACATCGCCCTTTTTGAGCTCTTGCTCCACGGCGTCGAGGTCGTTGAGATTGCAGAATGTGACGTTGTGGCAAGCGTTGAATGGCGAGATGATTGCCGGATTGTCGGTAACGGCCACGGCGCCGCTGGTGCGGCCGTGGAAGCTGCCGTGGAATGCCACGACGCGATTGCGACCGGTGGCAAACGAGGCCAATTTCAGAGCATTTTCGTTGGATTCAGCGCCGCTATTGTCGAGGAATAGCGAGTAGTTGTCAAGACCGCTGAGGAGGCCGATTTTCTCGGCGAGCTCTTGTTGCAGAGGATTTTTAACGCTGTTGGAGTAGAATCCGATGCGGCTGAGCTGGGCGCTTACGGCCTCGACATATCGATGATGGCAATGGCCGACGCTAATCACAGCATGGCCGCCGTAGAGGTCGAGATATTCTTGGCCGTTGGAGTCGTAGACGTGGCAGCCGAGAGCCTTGACCGGTGTCACATCGAATAGGCTATATACGTCGAATAGGTTCATCTGTAATGGATAGTTAGAAGCGCGAAGCTTTCAGGTGGAGGCCGGTGTCTTCCTTGAGGCCAAACACCAGATTCATATTTTGAATGGCTTGGCCGGAGGCGCCTTTGATAAGATTGTCGATTATCGAGATTATGTGGAGCTTGTTGCCATATTTTTTGACATAGAGCACGCATTTATTGGTGTTGACCACCATTTTGAGGTCGGGGTTTTGGTCGGTGACAAACACAAATGGCTCGTTGCGATAGTAGTCTTTGTAGAGCTTTACGGCGTCGGACTCGTGGAGGTGGCACTCGAAATACACGCTGGCGAGGATGCCGCGAGCAAAGTTGCCACGCATGGGCACAAAGTTTATTTGGCCGCAGAATCCGGGATATAGGCGATGGAGAGTCTCGCCGATTTCGCCCAAATGCTGATGGGTGAATGGCTTGTAGACCGACATATTGTTGTCGCGCCACGAGAAGTGGGTGGTGTCGGACGGTTTCTGGCCTGCGCCTGTAGAGCCGGTGACGCCGGTGACGTGTACCTCGGAAAGCTCGCCGGCCTTGGCGGCGGGGAGCAGAGCCAGCTGAATGCAAGTGGCAAAGCAGCCTGGGTTGGCAATATGAGCGCTTTTGACGATTTGACTGCGGAAAGCTTCGGGGAGACCGTAGACAAAATCCTCGGCATCGGCGGCAAGGCGAAAGTCGTTGGAGAGGTCGATGATTGCGCCGTCGTAGGTGTCGGGGAGAGCGTGCACGGCGTCTTTGGATTTACCGTGGCCCGAGCAGATAAAGATGCAATCGACTGCTGAAGAGTCTATCTCGCTGCAAAAGCACAGATCGGTGTCGCCAAAGAGGTCGGCGTGGGCAGTCCAGAGCGGCTCGCCGGCATGGCTGGCACTTTGAGCGAACACCACCTTAGCCTCGGGGTGCAGCAGCAAGATGCGGAGCAATTCTCCGGCGGTGTAGCCTGCGGCACCGATAATTCCTACTCGTATCATATATCAATATTACGTGTGTCGGGTGGTTAAAGTTCGTTTTCCAACTGTTGGCCTTCGGCGATGTGGTTGGCATAGTAGACACGCAGCGGGGTTGACATCACCTTGATGAAGCCCTTGGCGTCTTCGCTGGTCCAGCCCTTTTGCATTTCGCCGTATTCGCCGAGCTTTGTCTTGACGAGGTCGCAGTCGCTCTCAACACCTACAGGCATGAAGCCGTAGGGGTGGAGCTGCATGATGGCGGTGCCGTTGACGTTGCGCTGGCTTTGGAGCAGCATTGCCTCGATGTCGCGCATCACCGGCTCGAGGTATTGACTTTCGTGGAGGAACATGCCATACCAGTTGGCCACTTGATCTTTCCAATATTGCTGCCACTTTGACAGAGTGTATTTCTCAAGGAATTTGTGAGCGCCGATGATAAGCATTGGGGCAGCAGCCTCAAAGCCTACGCGGCCCTTGATACCGATGATGGTGTCGCCCACGTGCATGTCGCGGCCGATGCCGTAGGGAGCGGCAATTTCCTCGATATGCTGAATGGCAGCGATTTTGCTGTCGAAGTGTTGGCCGTTGACAGCGTCGATTTCACCGTTGAGGAAAGTGATGCGGATTTCTTCGGAGCCCTGCTTGGTGACTTGCTTCAGATAGGCCGATTCTGGGAGGCCTTGTGCCGAGTCGAGGATCTCGCCGCCGCAGATGCTTGTGCCCCAAATGCCCACATTGTATGAATATTTCAGCTTGGCAAAGTCGGCTTTGAAGCCGTGCTGATTGAGGTAGTCGACCTCGAATTGACGAGTGAGGGCCATATCGCGGGTGAGGGTGATAATTTCCACGCCGGGGGCCATCACAAGGAAAGTCATGTCGAAGCGCACTTGGTCGTTGCCGGCACCGGTGGAGCCGTGAGCGATAGCGTCGGCGCCCACTTCCTTGGCATATCGTGCGATAGCCATAGCTTGAAAGATGCGTTCGCTCGACACTGAGATTGGATATGTGCCGTTGCGCAGCACATTGCCAAAAATCATATATTTGATGCTCTTTTCATAGTATTCCTTGGTGACGTCGAGGGTGACGTATTGCTTGGCGCCAAGCAGATAAGCGTTTTTCTCGTTTTCGGCCAATTGCTCGGGGCTGAAGCCGCCGGTGTTGGCACACGCGGCATACACCTCGTAGCCCTTTTCCTTGGCAAGGTACATCACAGTGAAGCTTGTATCGAGGCCACCACTGAAGGCCACTACCACTTTTTTCTTATTCATAACAATGGGGGTATTGGTGTGTTTACTAAATAATCAATGTTTTGAGGGGTCGTAGAGCATGCCGGTGCAAAGGCAGCGGGTGCAATTGTTGCGAGAGAGCACATCATAGTTGATGCAGCTTTCACAGCCCTTCCAGAATGTGGGGTCGGAGGTGAGCTCGCTGAAAGTGACGGGCACATAGCCAAGCTCGGTGTTGATTTTCATCACGGCCAGGCCGGTGGTGAGACCAAAAATCTTGGCGTTGGGAAATAGCGTGCGGCTCAGTTCGAAGGCCTTTTGCTTGATGCGCTTGGCGAGGCCATGGCCACGATATTCGGTCTTTACAATCAGACCGGAATTGGCCACAAATTCGCCGTGGCTCCACGATTCAATATAGCAAAATCCCACAAATTCGTCGCCCTTCATTGCAATGATGGCCTTGCCCTGAAGCATTTTCTCGGCCACATATTCGGGACGTCGCTTGGCGATGCCGGTGCCACGCACCTTGGTGGCAGCCTCGATTGTGGACAAGATTTCCTCAACATATCCTAAATGTGCCTCAGTGGCCACTTCTACTGTGAACTCTTCCATTTTTCTCTGTAAGCTTTTTTTACCTTAAATTTCAGTGTGTTTTTAATCTTGCGCCAACGGCGACAGGGCCTTTACCACATCGTCGTTGCTAAACCCGGGGCGCAATATAATTAATATGGTGTCGTCGCCGGCGATTGTGCCCATAATTGGAGCGAGCGTGGCCGCGTCGATCACCGAAGCAACCATGCCTGCATGGCCGGGGGCGGTGTGCATCACTGCAAGGCCCGTGCCAAATTCCAATCCTGAGACGCTGCCTCGAGGCATAGGAGCCGGAGCGACATTAATCGACTGTGCAACGACACGACGAGCGCCGTCGGTAAGCTGATAGCCTGCCGCAGTTTTGGCAACACCCATTTCCTTGATGTCGCGCGACAAGGTGGCCTGCGCCACATTGTAGCCGGCATTGGCCAAATGCATCTTCAGTTCCTCTTGGGAAGAGATAGGCCTACTCTCGATGAGATTGCGTATAATCAACTGACGTTCAGACTTCTCCATTAATTACTAATACTTAATAAGTGAATATTTATTCAATAACGGCTGCAAAGTTACGAATTAATCTTGAATAATTGCATAATTATTCATTAAAAAATCAATAATTGCATAAATATTCACAAACGCCCGAATGGAGAAGCGATGTGCGATCAGTTTTAAATCCAAAATGTCAATGTGCGATTGCTACCGGTTGGATTCTCCGCGGTGGCCGCTGC
>CAZRCU010000009.1:23705-25124 GCA_964598685.1 uncultured Bacteroides sp. | reverse complement strand
CCTACCGTAAAAACAATGAAAGTGCGCTACTTCGCAGCAGCGCACCTCCCTCATAACCAAAATTCAAGTATATATTGTGAGTCTAACAAAACGTTAAATTTCATTTCGAAGCCTCGGGCTCTCCCTAAGCTTCACGCCACAAAGATATAATACTTATTTTTGTTTTCAAATTAAACTATGTTATTAATGGGCAAATAGTGTTAATAAATATATCGAAATCTTTTCTATTTGACTGATTTTTAAGACTTAAGGATAATTGTTAAGTTTTACTGTCGTTTGTTAACTTCTACTAATTACGTTTATTCTCTGATTTTACTGTCGATAATTATAGTGACAGGGCCGGAATTTGTAAGGCTAACGGCCATATCCGCTCCAAAAATGCCATGCTTGGTTGGGCGACCAAGACGTTGCGACGTTTCACAGATATAACGTTTATAAAGATTGGTGGCCACTAAATGTGGCGCAGCTCGAATGTAGGAGGGGCGATTGCCTTTGCGCGTCGAGGCCGTAAGGGTGAATTGGCTTATGGCCAAAATCTCGCCGCCCACGTCGGCCACCGAGCGATTCATCACTCCGTTTTCATCATCAAAAATGCGCAGAGCTACCGTTTTCGCCACAAGCCAATCACAATCGGCCTCGGTGTCGCCGGTCTCCACACCCACAAGCACCATCAGCCCGTGGCCGATGGCACCCACCGTTTCGCCTGCCACGCTCACCTCGGCGTGGGTCACGCGTTGAATAACGAGTCTCATTCTGTATCTGTTTTTGATTGTTTCAAACCGTCTATCACCAGGCGAGCCTTCGACGGGCCTACAAGGGCCGCAATCTCGTCGGGGGCAGCCTCGCGCAATCGCTTCACGCTGCGAAAATGCCCGAGCAGGGTTTCCTTGGTTTTCTCGCCCACCCCACGTATTGCGTCGAGCTCGCTGGAGATGGCCGACTTGCTGCGGCGATTGCGATGGTGAGTGATGCCAAAGCGGTGGGCCTCGTCGCGCAGCTGCTGAACCACGCGCAGCGATTCGCTGTTTTTGTCGATATACAGCGGCACGCTATCGCCCGGGAAATAGATTTCTTCAAGGCGCTTGGCAATGCCCACCACGGCGATTTTACCGCGCAATCCGATAGCGTCAAGGGCCTCAACAGCGGCGCTGAGCTGACCTTTGCCACCGTCCACCACGATGAGCTGCGGTAGCTCCTCGCCCTCTTCCATGAGGCGAGTGTAGCGGCGGGTGAGCACTTCGCGCATCGAGGCAAAGTCGTCGGGGCCCTCAACAGTCTTGATATTGAAGTGGCGATAATCGCGCTTTGCGGGCTTGGCATCGCGAAACACCACGCACGAGGCCACGGGATTAGTGCCTTGGATATTTGAGTTATCAAAGCATTCTATATGTCGCGGCAGCTCGCTCAGGCGGAAATCAG
>CAZRCU010000009.1:0-23605 GCA_964598685.1 uncultured Bacteroides sp. | reverse complement strand
ATCTCCTGCGCTTTCATCTATGCCAAACACGTCGACGTCGCCGATCGTTTGGCTCACAATCACGCTATGCGAGCGGTAATTTTCGAGCAATTTATAGCGCTCTTTGAGCACCTGGGCCTCTTCAAATCGCAATTCCATGGACAATCGAGCCATTTCTTCGCGCAAATAATTCATGACCTCGCCGGTCTCGCCGCGCAAAATTTGCTTGATATTGTCGATATGGCGGCCATATTCTTCGGGCGAAATTCGGCCTTCGCAGCAGCCTTCGCAACGCTTGATGTGATACTGAAGGCACACCCTACCCGACTGTCTCGCCAAATACTCGTGGGTGATCGGCAGGCGGCACGTGCGCACTTTGTAGAGCTCGCGAATCAATTCCAAAATTGTTCGAGCCACCGAAATATTGGTGTACGGGCCATAGTATTTCGAGCCGTCGCGCACGTGCTGACGAGTGAGAAACACCCGCGGATAAAGTTCGTTGGTCACCACAATCCAAGGATAGGATTTATCGTCTTTGAGCAGCACATTATATCGCGGCTTGTACTCCTTGATCATGGAGTTTTCAAGGTTGAGCGCATCTTGCTCGGTAGGCACCACGATATAGCGCATATCGGCGATGTTGCGCACCAGCACGTTGGTGCGCAGCACATCGTGGGTGCGATTGAAATACGACGACACTCGTCGCTTCAAATTTTTGGCCTTGCCCACATATATCACCGTTCCCTCGGCATCAT
This sequence comes from uncultured Bacteroides sp., assembly GCA_964598685.1. Lineage (GTDB taxonomy): Bacteria > Bacteroidota > Bacteroidia > Bacteroidales > Muribaculaceae > CAG-873. The sequence goes on along the minus strand of CAZRCU010000009.1, from coordinate 22,871 downwards.
AGTAGATATACACGCCGGGGGTATCGGGCAAAAAGGAGATCTTTTCGCGCAGTGCTTCAGATTTATCTTGCAGTGCCATAGCTATTGTTTTTTGGCAAAATTCCCGACGGTTGGCGCATGTGCTATCGTCGGGAATTTTGGCTGTGACGAAGGGCCGCGACGCATAAATGCGAGGGCCCTGTCGGGGCTATTTTTGAGATATTAGTAAGTGATAAGCGATGTCACTTCGCAATCGGCGGGCAGGTTTGCGCGGCCGTTGAGCGCTGCAATCTCAATGATAAAGTTGATGTAGATTTTTTTGGGGTTGAAGCTTTTCACAAGGTTGTAAGCAGCCATCATTGTGCCGCCGGTGGCAAGCACGTCGTCGTGCAACACCACTACGTCGTCGGGACCGATAGCGTCCTTGTGGATTTCGATGGTGTCGGTGCCATATTCCTTGGTGTAGGAAGCCGAAACAGTGTCGGCGGGCAATTTACCGGGCTTGCGCACGGGCACAAAGCCTGCGCCGAGTTCGAATGCCAGGATTGAGCCACCAATAAAACCGCGCGACTCAATGCCTACAACTTTTGTCACACCCTTGTCGCGATAGAGCTGTGAGAGATCCCAGCCGATAATGTGGAGAGCTCGCGGGTCTTTGAAGGCCGTCGTGAGGTCTTTGAAGATTACGCCCTTGGTGGGGAAATCTACCACGTCGCGAATTTTAGATTTGATGTATTCCATTTTTGTGTATAGTTTGTAAGTGTTTGAATTTTAATTCTATTAAGTGCAAAATGTTCCACGTGGAACATAGATATTATCGTTTCATCATAAGCAAGAGAATATTCACATCGCTGGGAGAAATTCCGGGAATACGCGAAGCTTGACCGATTGTTTGCGGACGACGAGCATCCAACTTTTGTCGAGCCTCGGTGGAGAGTGCTTTGATTTCTTTGTAGTCGATAGCGTCAGGAATTTTTACATCTTCGAGGCGATGAAGCTTTGCGGCATTCATACGTTCGCGCTCGATATATCCATCATACTTTATCAAAATTTCTGCCGCCTCGACGATTTCAGTACGTCGATCTGCAGGAATTTGCTCGATCAACTCGGCCAACGGATGCACCACCGAAGCGAGTTTCATGATGGTCAATTCTGGGCGAGTGATAAAGTTGACAAGCTTAGCGCCCTGCTGAGCAAGGCTGCTTCCTTCGGCTTCGAGTAGAGGATTAACAGTGTCGGCCGAAACCGATGCTGTGCGAGCAAGTTGGATAATCGCATCGCGCCACTTGCGCTTTTCTTCCATCACATCATAGCGATGCTGATCGGCCAAGCCAATGGCATAGGCACGTGGAGTGAGTCGCATATCCGCATCGTCCTGACGGAGCAAAATGCGATATTCTGCACGAGATGTAAACATGCGATAAGGCTCATCGACACCTTTGTTCACGAGGTCGTCGATAAGGACTCCGATGTAAGATTCATCACGCGCGAGAGTAAATTCTTCTTTTCCGAGGACACGAAGCGCAGCATTTGCGCCGGCAATCAGGCCCTGCCCTGCCGCCTCCTCATAGCCGGTGGTACCATTGATTTGGCCGGCGAAATAGAGATTGTGTATGCGACGAGTTTCGAGGGTATGATATAGCTGAGTTGGGTCGAAAAAGTCGTATTCGATGGCGTACCCGCTACGATAAATATGCACATCTTTAAGGGCAGGAATAGTTTCCAAAGCCTCAATCTGGATATTCATCGGTAGCGAACTTGAAAAACCGTTCAGATAAAATTCATTCGTGGTTTCACCTTCCGGTTCCAAGAATAATTGATGAGAAGTTTTGTCGGCAAAAGTTACGATTTTTGTTTCAATCGAGGGACAATAGCGTGGGCCGATACTTTGAATCTGACCATTGAAAAGTGGCGAATCGGCAAGCCCGCTACGCAAAATCTCGTGGGTAGCTTCAGAGGTATAAATAATGTAGCAATCGCGCTGAGTGAGTTTACGCTTCACCTCGGGCAAATACGAGAACTTATAGGCATCATCACCGTCGCCGCTTTGTGGGGTGGTAAGTTCCCAGTGGATCGAGCGTCCGTCGATGCGCACGGGTGTGCCCGTTTTCATACGATCAGTGGTAAATCCGAGGCTCTTTAATTGCTCGGTGATACCATGCACGGCAGGCTCGGCAATACGGCCACCCTCAAACATAGTGCGACCGATATGCATCAAGCCGTTCAAGAAAGTGCCGTTGGTGAGCACAACAGCCTTTGCTTTGAAGACAGCGCCTTCGACAGTCTTGACACCTTCTACACGGCCATCATTTACTATAAGTTGGTTGACGTTGCCTTGCCAAATATGGAGATTCTCCATATTCTCAAGGATGTCACGCCACATCTGCGAATATTTAGTGCGGTCGCTTTGCGCGCGAGGACTCCACATGGCAGGGCCTTTAGAGCGATTAAGCATTCTGAATTGGATAGCGGTGCTATCCGTAACAATACCCATATAGCCGCCAAGCGCGTCTATCTCCCTAACAATCTGACCTTTAGCAATTCCACCTACAGCAGGATTGCAGCTCATTTGCGCAATGTTGTGCATATCAAGCGTCACAAGGAGCGTATTCGCCCCAAGTCGAGCCGACGCCGCTGCAGCTTCACAGCCTGCATGACCAGCGCCCACAACTATTACGTCGTATTCAAAAATCATATAGATTATTTACCTAAAAATCAGTTACTTAACAAATTTATCAAGCAAAGCAAGCGCCTCATTCTCATGTCGTTCCATAATCTCTCGCTCGCCCGGGCCCTTGTCGTTGATTCCACACAAGTGCAGAATCCCGTGAATAATCACGCGATACAATTCAGAATCATAGGTGGTGCCCACCAATTCCGAATTACTCTTCACTGTGTCGAGGGAAATAAACAAGTCGCCGCCAATCATCTTACCTCGAGTGGTGTCAAAGGTGATGATGTCGGTGAAATAATCATGTTTGAGAAATTGACGATTGACTTCGATGATCTTGGGGTCGTCGCAAAAAATATATGTGACCTCCCCGACTATCCGCCCATGGTCTTTCGCTACGCGGACAATCCATTGTTCTATATTTTCATAATTCAGCGCCGGAAGCTCTACTCCCTGCGCCAGCCACTGAAAAGTGTTGATCATCTTTCCATTTATTAGACGACAAAGTTATAAAATTTTTCCGTTTTTGCAAAACCGACATTCAACGATTCTAGATTGAAGCGCAAAATTTAAGCCAAAATCAACCCTTTTTAACTATATCACAGTATTTTACGTGATTTTCTGGTCGCTGAGAATTGAAAATTTGAAATTTTCCGCACGGATGATGGGATATTTCTGCAAATTTTTGTTAACAAATTTCGCAAGTCCTCCCCTACCCTATCGAGGCGTGAGAGAAATTTTTTAACTTTGCTGCATGACGACTATAGAAAAATGGAAATCCGACCTCCGCAAGGTGGCACGCCCGGAAAAAGTAAAAATTTTATCTTCGTTCTTCAAAACCGGAAAAGGTGAATATGCCGAAGGCGACATTTTCATCGGAATCACCGTGCCGGACAATAGAGCCATCGCAATTACATATGCCGACGCCGACACCTGCTGCTTTCAAGAAATGCTCAACAGCGAAATTCATGAATTTCGTCTGTCGGGACTGTTGGCCATGATCCGATCATACAACAAGACAAAATCTACAGAGCGCCGCAACGAGATAGTTGAGCTTTACCTCAACTCCACCGCGCGATGCAACAATTGGGACCTGGTGGACCAATCAGCGCCCTACCTGCTCGGGCCGGAGCTGGCAGCCGGCAGATGCTTGGATCAACTGGAGCAACTTTCCGAATCACAGCTGCTATGGAATCGCAGAATCGCAGTGGTAGCGACTCTCCACTTGGTGAAGCGCGGCGACACCACCCTTGCAACAGAGCAATGCCTAAAACACCTTAGCGACACGCATCCATTGATGCATAAAGCCGTAGGCTGGATTTTGCGCGAAATCGGCAAGAAAGACCAAGGGCTAATGCTTGAAATTCTTCACAAACACATAGGCCAACTAAGCGCTACCACGCTCTCCTACGCCACCGAAAAACTGCCACAAGAGACAAGGCAAGCCCTACGCGCACTGCGAAAAAAGGCCGGCTAAGTCTTTTTCGCATCCAAAGACGGCGTGCAGATAAGAAATTTTTTGTCGACACATATTTAAATATAAAGAATTGTATGTAAATTTGCACTCGCATTATAATTATGTGACATGGAGCTGATTTCTGCAACTATTATCACCCGCAACGAGGAGCAAAACCTGGAGCGTTGCCTCAACGCACTGCGCGACGTGGCCGACGAAATCGTGGTCGTCGACTCTTATTCCAACGACCGCACCCTCGAAATTTGCAAAAAATATGGTTGCAAAATCGTTCAGCGCGAATTTAACGGATTTGGCTCGCAACGCCAATATGCAGCCGGACTCACCACCCACGCCTATATCATCTCGATTGACGCCGACGAAGTGATCGACGAGCAGCTGCGCCAAAGCATTATCGACCTGAAAAAGCGAGGCTTTGATCATCGCGTGTATAAGCTCAAAATTAATAATTATTTTTGCGGGAAAGTGCTGCACCACTGTGGATTTCAGCCGTTTGAGCAAGTAAGGCTCTTTAACAAGCGCTATGCCCATTGGGACTTGCGCGACGTGGCCGACTCGCTCTCCTACTCCAACAGCATATCTCCGGCTCCCATCTCCGGCTCGATTCAGCACTATCGCTGCTCCACTATCGAAGAACATATCTCCAAAGAAAATCGCTTGGCCGCGCTCCGAGCCAAGATTATAGCCAACGATCTGCACAGCATGTGGTCGCTGACCCCCACTATAAAAGCCCTAAAAGAATACATCTACTGCCAACTCCACGACCTCGCCTTTATGGATGGCAAGGTGGGCATGACCATTGCAGCGCGCAAGGCTCGCACCACCTACGAATCATATCGAATGGCGCGTCATATAATCAAAGAATCAGCATCCTAATGAACATCATCCACTTGGTCTCCAATCGCGTGTGGGGTGGCGGCGAGCGCTATGCTCTCGACCTCTGTTGCGAATGTATCAAGCGCGGATATAATGTAAAGGTGATGGCGCGCAAAGGCAGCATTCCATATCAAGAATTTTCAAAACTAGGCCTCGCATGCGGCACGATCGGCAATGGATCAATGCTGGATTTCACGTCGAAAAGCCACTTGGCCAAGGTGCTAAATTCTCTGAGCGGGCCCACTGTGGTGCATGTGCACAATTTTAAAGATGCGGCCATAGCAATCAAGGCAAGGAAAATTGCTCAAAACAAGGATAATATCAAGGTGGTGTGTACACGCCATCTGGTGAAAGCTGCAAAAAAAGACAGCTACCACACGCATCTCTACAACGCAATCAATCATATCGTGTTTGTGTCGCAATTGGCCTACGACACATTCATGTCGACTCACCCACAGGTAGATACATCACGGATGAGCGTGGTACACAACAGCATCATAGCCCCTGAGCCCAAACACATCGACAATGATAGCGGCCCCACCCTACTCTACACCGGCCGCATCGTGCCCGAAAAAGGGCTTGAGACGCTGATTCAAGCCCTGGCAATGGTTGAGAATAACAACCTCCGGCTAAGGGTGTGCGGCACCGGCAAGGCCGCCTACGTCGATCGCCTTAAGCAGATAGCAAAGCAAGCGGGCGTGGCAGCGCGCATCGAATGGCAGGGCCATGTCGACAGCGTATGGGACGAGATTCAACGTGCCGATATAGGCATTATGCCATCAATCGCACCTGAATCATTCGGATTGACCTTGCTTGAATATATGTCGCAAGGCGTAGCGCCGATCACCACATCGTCGGGCGCGCAGTGCGAGATTGTAACGGATGGCCGCGACGGGCTGGTGGTGCCGCCGGCCGACGCCTCGGCGCTTGCAGCTGCCATCAACCGCCTTGCATCCGACACCGCGCTACGCCAAAAAATCAGTTCTGAAGCCTTAAAAACCTATCAACAACGGTTTTCATATAAAAATTTCACGAATACTATCACACACATTTACACTAACCTAACATGAACCATATCGAGATCTCACCAAAATACAAGCATCTAAAAGCCTATATTACATCGCTGGCCACCAAGGGCCCGGCAGAAAGCGCCACCATCATCTACAGCGCCCGCAACACCATCTACCGCGACAATGTTGATGGTCTTGATATATGCATCAAAAGCTACAAGCGCCCGGGGATAATCAATAGATATGTCTACACCAATATCCGCTACAGCAAGGCTCATCGCGCATTTTCTGCGGCTCGACGACTGCTGAAGATGGGCATTAACACCCCCGAGCCGATAGCGTTTATCGAGGAAAAGATAGGTGGTGCGCTGCACAAAAGCTACTATGTGTGCGTGCATGTGAAAGGTGAGGAAATGCGCTTTGCCGAGCAGCGCCCCGACAAAGAGCAGCTTTACGAAGCGCTGGCCCGAGAAATGGTGAAAATTCACGGTAAATGGGTGCGCTTGCGCGATTTTTCGCCCGGCAACGTGCTTTTCTACAAAGACAGCGATGGACAATACGTGTTCAACCACGTCGACATCAACCGCATATCATTTGGAGTGACCGGACATTTTGAACAATTCAAAATGTTCAACACCATCCTATCAGAGGACGACGACATCCGCATTCTGGCCACAGAATATGCCACAGCGTCGGCACTTCCCGTGGACGATACCATCCACGACGCTCTCGCAGCACGCCATCGCTTCCTGAAAAAGCAACATATAAAAGCAGCTCTCAAAAAACTTATCGGCCGCTAAAGCTTAATAAGTCGACACATTTTAGAGCAAAGCCGTGCTAAATTTATATAACGCCACGGCCCTTAAGGCTTTTTTTTGTATTTTTGCGGCATCAAAAGGATTGATATGACTTACGAATATGATTTTCTCGTGATCGGCTCGGGCATCGCCGGCATGAGTTTTGCCCTGAAAGCAGCGCGCAAGGGCAAAGTTGCACTTGTGTGCAAGACTACTATTGATGAGGCCAACACAGCCCTTGCCCAGGGTGGCGTGGCATCTGTAACCAATCTTGAAGTAGACGACTTTGACAAGCATATTCACGACACTATGGTGGCCGGCGACTGGCTCAGCGACCCCGCAGCGGTAGAGAAAGTGGTCAAAGGCGCCCCTGAAGGCATCAAATTCCTTATAGAACATGGTGTGAATTTCGACCGTAAAGAAGACGGCAAATTCGACCTCCACCGCGAGGGCGGTCACTCTGAGTTCCGCATCCTGCACCATGCCGACAACACCGGATTTGAAATTCAACGAGGCCTGATCGAAGAGGTTAAGGCCGACCCAAATATCGACCTTTTTGAAGGCCATTTCGCCATTGAAATCATCACACAGCACCACCTTGGCAAGATCGTTACACGCCGCACTCCGGATATCACTTGCTATGGCGCATATGTGCTGAACCCCAACGATGGCAAGGTTGACACCTTCCTGTCGAAAGTGACAATCATGGCCACCGGCGGCGTAGGCGCTGTGTACCAAACCACCACCAACCCGCTCGTTGCCACCGGCGACGGCATCGCTATGGTGTATCGCGCCAAAGGCGACGTGAAAGACATGGAATTCATCCAATTCCACCCCACCGCCCTATTCCACCCGGGCGATCGCCCATCATTCCTCATCACCGAGGCAATGCGAGGCTATGGCGCAGTGCTGCGCAACCTCCGCGGCGAAGAATTTATGCAGAAATACGATCCGCGCTTGTCTCTCGCACCACGCGACATCGTGGCACGCGCAATCGACACCGAAATGAAGATTAACGGCGACGACCACGTGTATCTCGACGTCACCCACAAAAACGCCGAAGAAACCCGCCACCATTTCCCCAATATCTATCAAAAATGCCTGTCGCTGGGAATTGATATCACTAAAGACTACATCCCCGTGGCACCGGCAGCCCACTATCTCTGCGGCGGCATAAAGGTGGACACCGACGGACAATCTTCTATCGACCGCCTCTATGCACTTGGCGAATGTTCATGCACCGGCCTACACGGCGGCAACCGCCTGGCATCCAACTCGTTAATCGAGGCTGTGGTATATGCAGATGCAGCCGCTCGCCACGCTTGCGCTCGCATTGAATCGCTCGACTTCCGCCACGACGTGCCGGAATGGAACGACGAGGGCACACGCCACCCCGAAGAGATGGTGCTAATCACTCAAAGCATTCGCGAAGTGAACCAAATCATGGGTACATACGTTGGTATAGTACGCTCCAATTTGCGACTGGACCGCGCTTGGAACCGCTTGGACATCCTCTACGAGGAAACCGAACGACTGTTCAAGTGCTCAAAGGCCTCTCGCGAAATTTGCGAGTTGCGCAACATTATCAACGTAGGATATCTGATTATGCGTCAGGCAAAAGAGCGTCACGAAAGCCGTGGCCTGCACTATACAATCGACTATCCTCCGGTAAAGGCCGAATCAAAATAAGAATTTGAATAATCTATTTAAAATTCTTTCCATATTGCTTCTTGCGACCATAGCCGAGCCTATGGCCGCAAGGCATTATACTCTTGAAAATCCGGGCGACGGCCGCAATCCCTACTACACCGGATATTCATATCGCATAGATGAAGTGGGCGACACCATCCTGGTGTTGCACCTAAGCGAAATCACCTGCTTCACCCCCTTGAAATTTAAAAATGCCAAGGAGGAAAAGGAATATTGGCGCACCGTGCGCGATGTGAAGCTCACACTGCCCTACGCCAAACTGATTTCTGAGACACTAATCGAAACATATCAATATATAGAGACTTTCCCCACTAAAAAAGAGCGCGAAGCCTATCTAAAGCGCATGGAAAGCGCCCTATTCGAGCAATACAAGCCCGTGCTGAAAAAGTTCTCACGCCGCCAGGCGCGAGTGCTGGTAAGGCTCGTACAGCGCGAAACAAATCAAACCAGCTACGACATCGTTAAGGCATTCTTAGGCTCGTTTCGCGCCACGTTCTGGCAAGGGTTCGGCAAATTGTTCGGCGTCAGCCTCAAAAGCGACTACAACCCCGCAAAGCATCGCGATGATGCTATCCTCGACCGCATAGCCACCAAGGTAGAGCAAGGCGCGCTATAACCTCACATTTCTGCTAAATCGGCTGAGATATTGAAGGGTAAATTGAGAAATGTTTGTTGGATTTGATTAAATTCAATAAATTTGTAAGGATTTACATAATAAGCCCTTCTTTACCACGAAAACATTCAATACACATAATGCTATAATTAAGGCTGTGCTATTTGCGGCAATGATTGTTGCATCGCAATTTAGCAAGGCTCAATCAAGCAATCTGTCGGAATTATCCACTGAGCATCTTCTCTCAATCTTGGATTCGTCGCTGGCTCAAAGCAGCGATTTAGAGCGCCGAAAAGTGGAGAAAATCAACGGTTTGCGCAATGAATATCAGCATACCGGCGACCCCGACCATCGCTATTGGATTGCGCGTACTCTTTGCGACGAATACAATTCGTATGATTCCGATTCGACCATGCGCTACATCAACGAGGCCTACAAATTGGCAATGGCCCTTAATCGCGAAACGTGGATGGACGAGATGCAGCTCGACAAGGCTTATCTGATGGCTGCAACCGGTCTGTTGTCAAGCGCCGACAGCGTGATAAACATCGTAAGCTCCCATAATCTGGATCATTCGCTGGAATCGCGCTACTATGAAGTGCTGCTGTTTTTATCAACTCATCGCGACCAATATTATGGACTCAACTCTACCGAGACACCAATAGATGCAAAGGCCTCGGCCAAGCTGGACAGTTTGTGCCGAAATCTATCGCCGGCCGACGCAAAATACGGCTGGTTTGTAGGTTGGTTGGCTCTGAAAACTTCATCCGGCATTGAGGCAACGATTCCCGGGCTGAAGAAAAATGTGGATTCAAGCACATTCTCCACTCGCAAAGACGCAATGGATGCATGGATTTTAAGCCGTCTTTACAGTAAAATCAACGATGCGGACAACCAACTGCGCTACTTGATAATCTCGGCAATCGCCGACGTGAGAGCATGCAACAAAGAAATAGCTTCGCTCGAAGAGGTGGCTTACATCCTCTACGACCGCGACGAGCAATCCGGCGCCGACGGCGACCTAAAGCGCGCCAACGACTACATTGGCTACTGCATCCAATGCGCCAATCAATACAAAAGCCGCGCTCGCGTGGGACGCCTGTCGGAACTGCAACACAGAATCAGCCAGGCCTATCAAAGCAAACTGGAGCGCGAGGAAAGTCGCGCGTCCAACTATCTCAAATTGCTGGGAGCAATCCTGCTTGGCCTGCTGGCAGCAATGATTTTCGGCATCATACAGATGAAGAAACTGGGCCAAAGCCGCGCCTTGCTGCACGAAACAAACGTGGCGCTCAACGACAAGCTGGCGCAGCTTGAGGTGCTGCAATCGCAGCTAAAAGATGCCAACACCACCCTGGAAGGTCTCTACTCCAACGCGCGCGAGGGCGCAATGGAGCTATCGCAAACTAATCTGGCCAAGGAAAAATACATTGCCGACGTGTTTGCAATCTGCTCAAATTATATCAGCAAAATCGACGATTTCCGCAAAGATATTTACCGCAAGCTATTGGCCGGACAATACGACGAACTGCGCAATCTGACAAAGACTCCCGAGCTGTCACAAGCCGAAATAAAAGAGCTGCACCGCACATTCGACAAGATATTCCTGGGAATCTACCCCGACTTTGTGCACGATTTCAACACTCTGCTGCGGCCCGAGGAACAAATCGAGCTTCACAAGGGCGACTTGCTCAACACCGAACTGCGAATCTATGCATTGGTGCGCCTTGGCCTCACCGATTCCACGGCAATAGCGAAATTCCTGCACTGCTCGGTGCAAACAGTCTACAACACACGGCAACGCACTCGCGCAAAGGCCATTGACTCCACTCAGAAATTCGCAGAGCGCGTGCGCAACCTTGGCACCACTATATTTTAGCACACTCCAATCTTACCAAAAACGACTAAACAACTCAAGCTATAAATCTAATATACAGAAAATTACGACAACAAGCAATTTACCACACCAATTTACCACTCTATATAATAATAAAGAATGTGTGATAACTTTGCAAAAAAGGCATAAAGCACAATATGCCCCACAGACCTGAAAATCTAAAAAACAATTAATCCTAAACCGTTTTTACCATGCAAAAAACATTCCAAAAACCCTTACGGCTACTTGGCATCCTGATGGTAATTCTTATTGGGTCGTTCAACGCAATGGCTCAGATGAATGTAGCGGGAGTGGTCAAAGACACCTCCGGCGAACCTATGATTGGCGCCACTGTACTCGTAAAAGGCACACAAATCGGCACCAACACTGATGTTGAGGGACAATTTGCCCTGAAAGCCAACTCAGGTGCCACTATCGTAGTGAGCTATATCGGCTACAAGACCGTGGAACTACCTGCAAAAGCCCAAATGGAGGTGACTCTCGAAGAAGACATCAACCTGCTGGGCGAGGTGGTAGTAATCGGCTATGGCTCGGTGCGCAGAAAAGACGTGACATCGGCCATCTCTACGATTTCTGCTAAAGATATGGAAAACCGCCCTATCGTGTCGGCTGCACAAGCGCTTCAAGGCAAGGCCGCCGGTGTGATGGTGACATCGCCAAACGGCGCCCCCGGCGGTGAAATGACAATCCGTGTGCGTGGTACTACCTCTTTCAACGGCTCAAACGACCCGCTATACGTGGTGGACGGCGTGCCCGTGGATAATATCAACTTCTTGTCGCCAAGCGACATTGCCGACATGCAAATTCTTAAGGACGCATCATCGGCCGCAATCTATGGTTCGCGCGCCGCAAACGGTGTAATCCTGATTTCTACAAAGACCGGCAACAGCAGCCGCCCATCGGTGTCGCTCACCGCTCAATACGGATGGTCGAAGGTGCGCAAAACCTTGGACGTGCTGAATGCAGAACAATACACCGAACTACAAAAAGAAATCGGCCTGGTGTCGCTGCCCGACGGCCTTACAGACCAAACCGACTGGTTTGACGAGACCTATCGCACCGGCACAAATCAAAATTATCAAGTGTCGATCTCACAAAACACCGGCAACACTAAATATTTGATGAACGCCGGCTATCTGCGCGAAGACGGTGTAATCAAGCCCGCCTACTACAATCGCTACAACTTCCGCGTAAATATTGAATCCAAGGTGTCGGATTGGCTCACAGCCACTGCCAATGCAGTCTACTCCGACTACTCTTCCAACGGCATCAACTCGGGCAACGGCGCCAATCGCGGCGGCGTAGTGCTGGCAGTAATCAACACCCCCACCTATGCTCCGGTGTGGGATCCCGACAAGCCCGACCAATACTACAATAATTTCTATGGCGTAAACATCACCTCGCCATCTGAAAACCTGGCTCGTGGACAAAATGCACGCGACAAAGAGACTCGCCTCTTGGCATCCGGCAATCTGCTGTTCACAATCATGCCCGGCCTCACCTTTAACAGCAAATTCACACTCGACCGCCGCAACAGCGTTAGCACCGACTTTGTTGACCCGATTGCCGTGTCGTATGGCCGTGAAAATTATGGTATCGGCACCGACACCCGCGCCACCAACCAATTGCTGGTGTGGGACAACGTGGCCAACTATGTGCACCAATTCAACCAACACCACCTGGATGTGATGATTGGTTCTTCATGGACCGATTCAAAGTGGACACAATCCTATATCCGCGGCACAAACTATCGCGACAACACAATTCAGACCCTCAACGCTGCCAACAAAATCGACTGGAGCAGCACAGGCACAAATGCCTCGGCTTGGGGCATTATGTCGTGGTTTGGCCGCGTGGCTTACAACTATGCCGACCGCTATCTGATTACAGCCAATATGCGTGCCGACGGTTCATCAAAACTACACCCCGATTATCGCTGGGGCGTATTCCCCTCGTTCTCGGCAGCTTGGCGCCTATCTGAAGAAAACTTCATGAAAGGTGTCGACTGGCTCAACGATTTGAAAATCCGTGGCGGCTGGGGCCAAACCGGCAACCAATCGGGCATCGGCGATTATGCCTATCTGCAAAAATATAGCATCAACCGCATTGAATGGTTTGTCGAAGGCCAATCCAACGCCCTCCCGACAATCACACAATCCAACCTGCGCACCACCGACCTTAAGTGGGAAACCACCACACAGACCAACTTTGGTATCGACCTGTCGGTGCTACACAGCCGATTGAACTTCAGTGCCGATATATACTGGAAAAAGACCACCGACATGCTGATGAACGTGTCGCTGCCATCGGGCGCTGCCGTTGCAAGCACCATTGCGCGCAACGAGGGTGAAATGACCAACCGCGGCTTTGAATTCGCCATCACATCACACAATCTCACCGGTCAATTCCAATGGGACACCAACTTTAATATGTCGTTCAACCGCAATAAGCTCACCAAGCTTGCCCTGCAAAAGATCTACTCTGACGGCCGCACATCCGACTATGTAAATGAATATGTAGTGCGCAACGAACCCGGCCGCGCCCTGGGCGGCTTCTACGGCTATATTTCCGACGGCGTTGACCCCGAAACCGGCGAACTGATGTATCGCGACATCAACGGCGACGGCAAAATCACCTCGTCAGACCGCACCTATATCGGCGATCCTAACCCCGACTTCACCTTTGGTATGACCAACACATTGTCCTACAAAGGATTTAGTCTGAGCATTTTCTTGCAAGGCTCGTATGGCAACGACATCTACAACGCTTCGAAGATGGAAATGATGGGCATGTACGACGGCAAAAACCAAATCACCGATGTGCTGCGCCGCTGGCAAATTCCCGGCCAAATCACCGACGTGCCAAAGGCTGGTTTCGACATGAAAAATTCTTCCTACTTTGTGGAAGACGGCTCTTATCTGCGTGTGAAAGACGTGACACTTAGCTACGACTTCTCAGGCAAATGGATGCAAAAAGCTCACATCTCTAAGATTCAACCCTACTTTACCGTGACCAACCTGCTCACATGGACCGGCTACACCGGCATGGACCCCGAAGTGAACCAATGGGGCAACAGCGGCGCTGTTCAAGGCATCGACTGGGGCACATACCCACAAACAAAATCATTCACACTGGGTGTGAACGTGGTATTCTAACAAATTAACCCTTCCAAGCAATGAAACTCAAGAAAACAATATACTGCTCGGCTGCTGCACTTGCAATGGCTATGATGCCGGCTTGCTCTCTGCAATACGATCCGCTGGATGTGTATTCCGACGTAACCGAGGGCGTAACCGAGGAAGAAGAAGAGGTGGTGTTCAAAGACAAAGCCGCCGTGGAGAGCTACATGACATCCATGTATAAGAAAATCACCGATCGCCAAGAGCACTGGTATCTCGACCAACTGCTCATAGCCGATTGCCACTCAGACAACGCCTATGCAGGCACCACCGGCGCCGAAGTTGTGCCCTACGAAGACAATTCTATCGAAGGCTCCAACACAGTGCTGGCTCGCGACTGGAGCCGCTATCTGGAAGATGCCGCCGTGGCTACCAAGATGATTGAAAATCTCGACAAGGTGCAAGACGGCTCACTTTCACAAGACGAGCAAAACACCTATTCGGCTCAAGCCAGAATATTCCGCGCAATGGTGTGGTTTGACATGGTGCGTCTGTGGGGTGCAGTGCCTATCATCACCATCCCGGCCGGCAACATCACCGCCGAGAATGTAGAGGAAATGTATGAATCCTACTTCCCCCACCAAAACACCATCGAAGAGGGCTACGCCGCCATCGAGGCCGACCTGCTGTTTGCAGAAAAATATGCACCGGCCGTGACATCCGACAAGACTCTTTTCACCAAGGGTGTGGCACACGCCTACCTGGCTAAAATCTATGCCGAGAAACCGCTGCGCGACTATAATAAAGTGATTGAATACGCCGACAAATGCGCTGCCGACGGCTATGAACTTGCCGACAATTTTGCCGACCTTTTTGCCGTGGACGACAACGCCTTTGAGCCTCAGCGCAACAATAAAGAGACTATTCTCGAAGGCCACTTCTACACCGGTTCTGGCAACTGGTGCACATGGATGTTTGGCGCTCCCGTGGACAACCCCAACAACAACTTCACATGGGCAAAATGGGTGACACCATCGCGCGACCTCATCAAGCTCTACGAGCAAAACGGCGACACACAGCGCTACAATCAGACCGTTGCCTTCTACTCTTGCACATGGAGCAACTACTACCCATCTGACAACTATGCCTTCATGTATAAATGCCGCTCATCATTCAGCAGCATTATCAAATGCCGCTATGCCGACATTCTCTTGCTCAAAGCCGAGGCATTGGCCATGCAAGGCAATATTGATGGCGCCGCTGAAATCGTGAATCAAGTGCGCCACCGCGCCGGCATCGCCAACCTCACCGCAGATAAGAAAGCCTCGCAAGCCACAATCATCAATGCTGTGCTCGACGAACGCCGCATGGAGTTGGCTCTTGAGGGCCAACGCTGGTATGACCTCTGCCGCTGCGACAAAGTGGAAGAAGTGATGAATGCAGTATATGCCAAGGATTCTGGACGCCACGCACAGCGCTCGCCGTTCAACGAATACTCCTATCTGCTGCCGATTCCGCAAACCGCAATCGATCAAAACTCAAATCTGCAACAAAATCCAGGCTATTAATTCGTAATCAACCGATATGTTTACTAAAAGCAACAATATGATATTAAGCTCTCTGCTATGCGGCTTGACGCTTTTTGCCACCGCCTGTGGCGACGACAACACTCCCTCTAATCCCAACACCGACAACACCGACCAACCGGTGTGGGTCGACGGCGATGTGAGAGTGCTCACCACTACCAACAACCGCAGCAAGGACCTCACCCCCTCGGCTATCTCGTTCTCAACCAAGGATAATATGTCGCCTCGCTCGATTTATCTGAATAAATCTGTGACATATCAGGAAATCGACGGCTTTGGCGCAGCAATCACCGGCGCCACCGCCTACAACCTGCTGAAAATGGATGCGGCCGACCGCACTAAATTCCTCACCGAGACATTCTCCACCACCGACGGCTATGGCATGAGCTATGTGCGTGTGTGCATCGGCTGCTCTGACTTCTCGCTCAGCGAATACACCTGCTGCGACAAAGAGGGAATCGAAAACTTTGCTCTCACCGACGAGGAAAACAAATATGTGATTCCGGTGCTGAAAGAAATCCTGGCCATCAATCCCGATGTGAAGATTCTCGCCTCGCCCTGGACCGCTCCTCGCTGGATGAAGGTGAACAATCTGAGCTCGCTTCAGCCCTACAATTCGTGGACAAGCGGACAGCTCAATCCAAGCTATTATCAAGACTATGCCACATATTTCGTGAAATGGATTCAGGCGTTCCAACAAAATGGCATCAATATCTATGCCGTGACGCTGCAAAACGAACCGCTGAACCGTGGCAATTCGGCCTCGATGTATATGGGTTGGGAAGAGCAACGCGATTTTATCAAGCAAGCCGTTGGCCCCAAATTCAAGGCTGCCGGAATCACTGCTAAAATCTACTGCTTCGACCACAACTACGACTACGACAACATCGCATCGCAAAAAAGCTATCCCACCAACATCTATGCCGATAGCGAAGCTTCGAGCTACATCGCCGGCGCCGCTTATCACAACTATGGCGGCTCACGCGACGAGCTAAACAAGGTGCATACCGCCTACCCCGCCAAGGAACTCGTGTTTACCGAATCCACCGCAGGCGATTGGAACGACGGTGCCAACCTGTCCACCCACCTTGTGTCGGATATGGAAGAAATCTGCCTTGGCACTGTTAACAACTGGTGTCGCGGTGCAATCGTGTGGAATTTGATGCTCGACGCCAACCGCGGTCCCAATCGCCCGGGCGGCTGCACCAATGGCTTTGGCGCTGTCGACATCGACTCGTCGTACAAAACAATCACACGCAATTCGTTCTACTACAACACCTGCCACATGTCGGCCGTTGTGAAGCCCGGCTCTAAGCGCATCGGCACCACAGGCTACACTGTAAACGGCCTCACCTATGCTGCATTCATCAACCCCGACGGCTCCTATGCCTTTGTAGCTTGCAACAGCAGCTCGGAAGACCGCAGCATCACACTAGACGACGGCACCCACCACTTCTCAGGCTCTGTGCCCGCCAATGGTATCGCATCATTTATTTGGTGAGAATGAATCATCTATTTCCTTAATATTCTCAGAAAATTTATCATGAAACTCAAATATTTTATTCCTGCATTGATTCTGCCCGCTCTGCTGTGGTCGTGCAACGACGACGAACTGCTGCTGGGTAATCCCGTAATCAACTACCAGGATGCCACCGAAACAGCCCACTTTGGCGACTCGCTGTCCTTCACCGTAAATGCATCGGATGCCGAGGTGGCTCTTTCCACCCTTAAAGCTCAGCTTTACTATGGCGACGAGATGGTGGAGGAAACTGTCATTCGCACCAAGGAAAGCGGCAAAGACTACTCCGGCAAAATCTATCTGCCCTACTTTGCCAACGTGCCCGACGGCACTGCCACTCTGAAGCTCGTACTCCAAAACATCAACTTCACAATCACCGAGCAAGAATATCCTATCCGCGTCACTCACGCCGATTATCCCTACCTCACCCTCCAGACCGAGGACGGCGAAGAATATCGCATGACCAAGACCTCGGAAAATATCTATGGCGTAAGCGGCAAATTCGCCCAAAAACTCAAAGCCTATATCATTGCTCCCAAAGTGGGAGAAAACGGCAACGAGCTGGTGTTTGGCTATGAAAATTCGGCCATCTCTGTGGGCGCCGAGAGCATGATTCCGTTCTCGAGCTCGCGCGGCGGCAAATTCACTATTGAATTTAACACTCGCACATTCGAGGCATCGCCATTCTCTACCCTTAAATTCAACGGCTATGAGATGGAAACCGTCGACGACAATAATGCTCAAGTGGATATGGCGCTCACCAACGGCCAAACTATCTCGCTCGAAGGCTTCACCAGCATTGGCGATTGGTGGATCGACCCCGATTGGTTTACACGCAATTCCGACGGCTCGCTCACATTCACCGCTATGAGCGGCAATTATCGCGTTATCGCCAACCAAAAGCTGCAATATTTCCGCGTTGAGACACTGCTCAACGGCTCGCCGGCTTCGCTGCAAAGCGACGGCTCGGGCGCAATCTGGGTGATTGGCCAGCACTTTGGCAAACCAAGCGTCAACACCAACGAAGTGGGCTGGGTAACGGAAAGCGCTGTATGTATGGCACCCGTTGCCGACAAAGTCTACCAACTCACATTGGTGGGCGGCAAGACCGTGAAGACATCTGAAATCAACTTCAAATTCTATGGCGGCGCCATGAGCTGGAACGACGAGTTTAAGCACACACGCCTTTCCTCGACATCCTCGATTGTAAAGGTGGGTGACGGCACCACTCACGACGACGGCAACCTGTATTTGGCCGACGGCGCTACCCTGAAAGAAAACACTATTTATGTGTTCCAAATCGACTGCACCGCAGGAGTCGACAAAGCTGTGCTTTCAGTAACAGAGGCCGGCGAACAAGCATTTGAAGAAAAGCCAATCTACATGAACGGCGAAAAGATGACCACCGGCGACAACTCGATCTATACAATCATCACCCAACTCGCTCCGGGCTCCACAATCAGCTTCAACTCGGTGAGCGGTCTTGATGAGTATTATTTCGACCCCGATTATTTATCCTACGACGCCGACAACGACGTGATCTCCTTCTTGCCACTTGCAGGCACATATCAGGTGACATTAGACAAACTCAACGGCGTGGTTAGCGCTCAACGCTACGAAGGCACTTCACCTGCTTCGCTCACCACCGATGGCCACGGTGCTATCTATCTGATGGGCTATGGTGCCGGCTCTCCCAACCTCGACAAGCAATTTAATTGGGACACCTCGTTGGCCTATGGCATGGCCGAGGTTGCACCCAAGGTGTATCAATTCACCGGCCAAGCCGGACCGGAGAATGGCTCGGAAATCGGACAGCGCCTGCGCTACGACTATCTCGGCATTAAATTCTTCTGGCAAAAAGGCTGGGGCGGCGAATTTAGCGGCGACAACAATCTTACATTGGCCGCCGGCTCTGAAAAGATACTGAAAGTGACCTCTACCGGCGATATTAACCTCGCTGCCGGAGCTCAGCTTGAAGTGGGAGCCACCTACGTGATCACCGTAGATCTCACAGCAGGCAACTCTGCCGGCGTATTGTCGATAGTCAAGAAATAAATTTAAGTATACCGGAGAATTGGCCACATCCGTTGGCCAATTCTCCATTCATCTATCATTTACATGTCTCATAACTTTACACATCTGCTTGTGTGCGGCGCAATTGCACTTACAGCCGCATCTCAATCTTATGCTGAAACACCGCTGTATCTCGATAGCTCAAAGGATATCGAGGCTCGCGTGGAAGATGCTCTTTCACGAATGACCACTGCCGAAAAGGTGGCTATATTGCACGCTCAATCCAAATTCTCATCGCGCGGCGTGGCCCGATTGGGCATTCCCGATTTATGGACGTCAGACGGACCACATGGCATCCGCCCCGAGGTGCTATGGGATGAATGGGACCAAGCCGGATGGACCAACGATTCTTGCGTGGCGTTCCCTGCCCTAACCTGCTTGGCTGCCACCTGGAATCCCGAAATGGCCGCCAAATATGGCCGTGCTATCGGCGAGGAAGCACTACATCGTGAAAAAGATGTGCTGCTGGGCCCCGGCGTCAACATCTATCGCACCCCGTTGAACGGTAGAAATTTTGAATATATGGGCGAAGATCCTTATCTGTCGTCGCGCATGGTGGTGCCTTATGTCAAGGGCGTGCAAAGCTGCGGCGTGGCTGCATGCGTGAAGCATTTTGCCCTAAATAATCAAGAAATTCACCGCCACCAGACTAATGTGATTCTCGACGACCGCACCCTATATGAAATATATTTGCCGGCCTTTAAAGCCGCTGTCACCGAGGGTGGCGCGTGGTCGATTATGGGCGCTTACAACCTCTACAATAATCAACATCTATGCCATAATCAACGTATGCTCAACGATATTTTGAAGGGCGAATGGGGATTTGACGGCGTGGTGGTGAGCGATTGGGGCGGTGCCCACGACACCAACGAAGCAATCAACAACGGGCTCGACCTGGAATTTGGTAGCTGGACCAACGGTCTGAGCGATGGCTCGCGAAATGCCTACGACAACTATTATCTGGCCTACCCCTACCTCGAAAAATTGCAAAACGGACAGGCCGATATGGCCACGCTCAACGATAAAGTGCGCCGCGTGCTGCGCCTGATTATGCGCACCGCCATGAACACCCACAAGCCTATCGGCTCGATGTGCAGCGCCGAGCACTATGCTGTGGCTCGCGAAATAGGCACAGAGGGAATCGTGCTGCTGAAAAACGACCGCAACGTGCTGCCAATCCCTGCCGACCGCAGCGTGCGCGTGCTCATTGTGGGAGAAAATGCCATTAAAATGATGACAGTTGGCGGCGGCTCATCGTCGCTGAAAGTTCAGCACGAAATCTCGCCGCTGGATGGCCTGCGCGCCGCATTGACCGGCTGCACGGTGGACTATGCTCGCGGATATGTGGGCGATGTAAGCGGCGAATATAATGGCGTGGTTTCCGGTCAGAATTTGGCTGATTCACGCTCTGCCGAAGAGCTTATTGCCGAAGCTGTGGAAAAGGCTGCAAAAGCCGATTACGTGGTATTTATCGGCGGCCTAAATAAGAGCGACCATCAAGATTGCGAAGACACCGATCGAGAAAGCCTTGGGCTGCCATATGGGCAAGATGCCGTGATTGAAGCGTTGGCCAAAGCCAACAAAAATCTGATTGTGGTGAACGTGAGCGGCAACGCCGTGGCAATGCCATGGGTGGCTCAAGTGCCGGCAATCGTACAAGCATGGTATCTCGGCTCGGAAGCCGGCAACGCGCTGGCTGATGTGCTGGTAGGTCGTGTGAATCCGTCGGGCAAATTGCCAATGACATTCCCGGTAAAATTAGAGGACGTTGGTGCTCATGCAATGGGCGACTACCCGGGCGTGGAGCGTGCCGATAAAGAGGTGTGGGACGAACACTACAACGAAGGCCTGCTGGTGGGCTATCGCTGGTTTGACACAAAAAAAATCAAACCTCTATTTGCATTTGGCCACGGACTCAGCTACACCACATTCAGCTATGGCAAAGCCACCGCCGACAGCCAACAACTGGCCGCCGACGGCTCAATCACAATCACTGTGCCCGTAACCAACACCGGCTCGCGCCAAGGCGAGGAAGTGGTGCAGCTCTACATTAGCGATGTAAAAGCGCCCGTGCAACGTCCCGCTAAAGAGCTAAAACACTTTGCCAAGGTGAGCATCGCCGCCGGCGAAACAGTGGATGTGAAGTTCACAATCACCCCTGCCGACCTTGCTTATTTTGATGCCGATGCCCACGCCTGGACCACCCATGCCGGCACGTATAAAGCTCATATAGCAGCTTCGTCGGCCGACATCCGTTCCACCATAGAATTTAAATTAAAATAAAATGATTTTTTTGTGTAATTATCAAAATAGTAGTAATTTTAAGCGTTATTTCTATCTTTGATAATTACACAATTCCAACAACAAATATACTAACTCTAAATCACAACTATGAAGAAACTTTCTACTCTTCTTGCTGTTGTTGCCCTGGCTGCAACAACCTCTGTAAACGCCGAGACATGGTGTATGCCCGGCACTTATCAAGATTGGAAGCTTGAAACCAACCACTTTGAATTAGTGGATGGCGTGCTCCAACAAGTGATTCCCGACCTTTATGGCGACTTCAAAATCGTGAAATACGACACATCGGCCAACTGGGACAATCAATGGTGCTCTAACGGCGAAACCGTCAAAAACGGCGAAGCCTACGTGCCTGTCTACAAAGAAGGCAGCAACATCCTGATGGACGGCGACAACGTTCACTACATCAACGCTAAGGTGACAATCACCCCAGGCGACGACAATGCTATCACCATCATGGTACAAGCCGAAAAGGTGGAAAGCGGCAAGCAAACATGGCACCTCGTTGGCGACGTTCCCGGCTGGAATTTCACTTCTACTCCTCAATTCACACAAGGTGAAGACAATGTGTGGACCCTTAAATATGAAGGCGAACTCACCGGTACATTCAAGGTGGTAAAGAACGCCACTTGGGCTAATGCCTACTCCACAATGGGCGCCATTGAACTCGGTGTTACCTACACCCTCACCGGCCCGCAAGATCCTCTTGACAATATGAGCGTGACCGACGGCCCATGGGTAAATCCGGTGTTTACTCTTACCGACGGTGAAAACGTGACACTCTGCGTCACTGCCGAAGCCGGCGTAAATTCTATCAGCATGGATGAAGTTCCGTCGACCTACTACAACCTGCAAGGCGTGCGCGTAGCCAACCCCGACAAGGGCATCTACATCCGCGTCCAAGGCAATAAAGCTACCAAAGTAAGCTTCTAAAAAATACACTATCCTATAACCGATGAGAGCGGGGGCAATCACCCTCGCTCTCGCTGTCTTTATAAAGGTCTATTTTGTTATTATGATTGTATTTTTAAAGACCGATAAAGTGTGGCGCGACTAATACCAGTTGCTCTTGTGATTTCATCGATAGTGTGAAGTTTAGAGTTGTACATATTGACCGCTGTCTTGATTTTAGCAGCATCTGTTTTAGGGCGTCCGCCTTTCCGTCCTCGCGCACGCGCAGCATTGAGCCCCTGCTTTGTGCGTTGTCTTATGAGATCCCTCTCAAATTGAGATAATCCGGCAAAGA
>CAZRCU010000008.1:0-25563 GCA_964598685.1 uncultured Bacteroides sp. | reverse complement strand
ACAAAGTGATATTCAGCGAAGTGTCGCCTCGCCCCCACGACACCGGCATGGTGACAATGATTTCTCAAGACCAAAGCGAATTTGCGCTGCACGCTCGCGCAATCTTGGGGCTGCCGGTTCCGGCAATCAGATTCTACGGGCCATCTGCCTCATTAGCAATCGTGGTGGAAGGCGACACCAACAAGATCGTCATGGATAATCTTGAAGCCGTGTTGGCCGAGCCCGGTGTGCAACTGCGCATTTTTGGCAAGCCCGAAATCAAGGGCCACCGCCGCATGGGCGTGATTCTCGCCACCGCCGACTCTGTGGCCGAAGCGCGCGCTAAAGCCGAGCGCGCCTATGCCGCACTTAAAATTAATGTACTGAACAGATGAAACGACTCACTATTATGATGCGCGTGGACGACACCGCCCGCGCCGATATTGCTCTGACCGAAGACCGCACATACTATCGCTTTGCCACAGATTCTTCAATCGAAGACGGCGAATTGGCAGCCATCGACAATTTTGAAGCCACGCTGCAACAGCTGTTGGCCGCTGCCGAGGCCCGCCAAGGCGAGCGCCCACTGCCCGACGATATGCGCGTGCAGATTTTCATAGACAATCGCATCAGCTCAAATGATGTAAGCGAGCAATCTCTGGCACGCCTTATCGACTGCCTGACTCCGCTCGCCGCAGAATTTGCCTTTGTGGGCGGATTTAAGATGTAACAACCACCCCTACTTTTTTAGACAAATCAAAATGCAAGCAAAAGTTGGCGACACAGTTCGCTTTTTAAATACAACCGGTGGCGGCCGCGTCACCAAAATCGAGGGTCAAATAGCTTATGTCGACGACGATGGCTTTGAGACACCTATACTGCTGCGCGAATGCGTAGTAGTGGCCACCGGTGATTCATTCTACAAGGTGGAGAATAAGCAGCCTAAAGCAGCGACGACTCAGGCATCGGCTGCCGCCCCTGCAAAAACCAAAGAACCCGAGCCCGCCCTACCCGATGTAGAAGAGACTCCCGAGGGCGAGAAGCTCAATGTGGTACTTGGCTTTGAGCCAATCGACATCAAGCGCTTAAGTTCCACCACATTCGACGCTTATCTGGTCAACGATTCCAACTACTATCTATATTTTTCTGTTGCCACTCGCGCAAAAGAGTCCGACCAATTCAAGCTGCGCTATGCAGGATTAATCGAGCCTGCAATGCAAGAATTTCTGTTTGAGCTCACACCCGACGACCTACCCGACATCGACCGCATCGCATTTCAAGCCTTTGCATTCAAGCGCGACAAAGATTATGCCCACAAGCCTACAATCAACGTGGAGCAACGCCTCGACGCTACAAAATTTGCTCGCCTACATTGCTTTGCCGAAAATCCATATTTCGACGAGAAAGTGCTCGCGATAGAGCTGGTGAAAGACGACGTGGTGGCCGGACATCGCGAAATAGCCGCCGACACGGCTGTCGACCTCAAAAAGGCTTTGCAAGAAAAGCAACGCAACGACCGCCGCGCGCCACGACCAATCACCAAGCATCCTAACAAAGCCGCTAACGGCCCGCTCGAAATCGACCTCCACGCAGGTGAATTGCTCGATTCCACAGCCGGACTTTCATCGGCCGACATCCTTAATTATCAGATCGACACATTCCGCCGCGTAATGGATGAAAACCTGAAAAACGTGGGCCGCGAAATCGTGTTTATTCATGGCAAGGGTGAAGGCGTGCTGCGACAAGCGCTGATGAAAGAGCTCAACCATCGCTACAAAGGCCACGATGTGAGCGATGCATCATTTCGCGAATATGGTTTTGGAGCCACCAAGGTGGTAATACGCCGCATACGATGATTTTAGTGTTCTCAGGCACCGGCAACAGCCGACGCATAGCCAACCGTTTGGCAGAATTGTTAGGCGACACTACAGCTAATATCGTTGGGTCCAAGCCGACTATTGCAGCCGGCGAGCGCGTGGTGTGGGTGTTTCCCGTGTATTCATGGGGAGTGCCGCCGGTGGTACGCCAACAAATTCAGAAGATGGATTTAAGCAGCGCCGGCGACAACATTGCCGTGATGACTTGCGGCGACGATTGCGGACTCACACACAAGATGTGGCGCCGCGACATTGCCAAAGCCGGCGGCCGCGCCTTGGCCACCTACTCGGTGCAAATGCCCAACACCTACATATCAATGAAGGGCTTTGATGTGGATTCCGACAGCGTGGCGCAGGCAAAGCTCGATGCCGCGGAATCTCGCGTGATCGAGATTGCAGAAAACATCAAGAGCGGGAAATTATGCGACGACGTGGTGAAAGGCTCGTTCGCCATGCTCAAGACCGGGATTGTGTATCCATGGTTTATGCGCTATGCAATGTCGCCACGACCGTTTCACGCCACCGAGGCTTGCACCGGCTGCGCATCATGCGCCAAATATTGTCCTCTAAATAATATCGGCATGACAGATAGGCGCCCTTGCTGGGGCAAGCAATGCGCAGGCTGTCTCCGTTGCTATCATCTGTGCCCGCATCACGCCGTGGCCTACGGAAAAGCCACCGCCGGCAAGGGGCAATGGCGAGGCTCGCTCAAGTGGGTGTGCCGCACCACGGCAGACAGCAAGTAGACGGGACGCGCATAATGGTAGCGGTCACCACTTTGCCCCCGCTTTTTGCACCGAAAAAGCTTAATTTGTGCGCATATCTTTTGGAGGGGTGGGAAATAATCGCTACCTTTGCAACTATAAAGTGCAAATAAGTATGTCAATAAAATCCATATTGTTTGATCTCGATGGCGTGTTGATTGATACAGAAGGGATTTACTCAGATTTCTGGAATAGTATCAACGACCGTTTCCCTACAGGCGTTGAGGATTTTGCCCAAGCAATTAAAGGCAACACCTTGACAAATATTCTGAATATTTACTTTCCAAACAAAAATGACCAATTGGTCATTCGCCAATTGCTGGCCGAGCATGAAAAGGCTATGCCGTACCGAGCGTTTAAAGGAGCGCTGAATTTGCTCGCCGACTTGAAAGAAAATGGCATTAAAGTGGCTGTAGTGACTTCAAGCAATCGCGATAAGATGCGACATCTTTTCCAACAAATACCTGAATTGGAAGGCTCAATCGACACACTTATTACCGACGAGGACGTCACTGCCTCGAAACCCGACCCACAAGGCTATCTCACCGCTGCTGCCCGACTTGGAACCAAGCCGGCTGAATGTGTTGTGGTGGAAGATTCTTTAGCCGGCTTGGAAGCCGGACGCCGCGCCGGAGCTAAAGTGGTGGCAATTGCCACTACCAACCCAAGATCAAAGGTGGAGAATCTCGCGCAACTCACAGTGGACACAGTGGCCAATCTTGACACGCTTAGCCTACAAGCCTTGGCTAACTAAAAAACTATCGAAAAACTAACATCTGCTGAACCCTAAGACGTCTCAATGAAAAGTAAGATACTAAACAGAATCATCGAAATACCATTGGTCGACAAATTTATGTCTACGCCAAGCCCACGATGGGTAGTATTTATGGTGGATTTACTAATAGCCGCATTCAGCTGCGCTATCACATTGGCCGCTAACCCCGACTTTGGCACAGCCGGATTTGGATGGTGGTCGACGATGCCGGTTAGATTCATGGTGACAATGCTGATTTATCTCACCACAATGCTGATTGTGCGTCCCCACTACTATATCGTAAGATTGTCGGTGGTAGAGGATATATATCGCGTAGTGGCTATGGTGACGGCTGCATCGGTAGTTATGGGATTTGTCTCGGCAGCTTGCTATGTGTTCCGCGGCGTATTCTACTTCAAAATCTGGAATATATTTGTAATTGGCTTGCTCAACTTCACCATTATGATGCTGGTGCGCATGGCCATCAAATATTTTTATCGTCAAGCAGTGGGCGCCGGCATTAAACGCCGCCGTGTAATTGCAATGGGCTCAGCCATTAATTCATTTGCATATGCATCGGCTCTCAACAACGAGGTAGATAGCAAATACAAAGTTGTGGCAATGATCTCAGTGTCGTCCGACGTAAAAGCCGGTTCAATCAACGGCATCCCCTTGCTGCAATTCAGCCCTGACACCATTGATGATATTTTCTCTAATTTTGGCTGCGACACGCTGATATTCCCATCAACTCAGCTGAAATTTATGAGAAGCGGCGTCGCCGATATGTTTTTGAAACACGGCATCAAGCTGCTTATGTATAGCACTGTAAACAAGTTTAAAGACGAACATTCAGGCCAAAGCCAAGCAGGCTCGGTGCGCGATATTCACATTGAAGACCTTTTGGGCCGCGATGTGATTAAGACCGACAACCACGACGTGGTGAAAGCTATCACCGGCCAAGTGGTGATGATTACAGGCTCTGCCGGCTCGATCGGTAGCGAAATTGTGAATCAAGTGGCCGAAATGAAAGCGTCAGACATCGTTTTAGTGGACCAAGCCGAAACACCGATGCACGAGCTTCAGCTATTCATGGAAGCCAATCACCCCGACATCAAGATTCACTTGTTTATGGGCGATGTGGCCAACAAAGACCGCATGGAGCAAGCATTCAAGCATTATCGTCCGCGCTTTGTGTTCCACGCAGCAGCCTATAAGCATGTACCTATGATGGAGCGCAATCCATCTGAGGCCATTATCACAAATGTGCTTGGCACCAAAAATATTGCAGATCTGTCAGTGAAATATCGCGTAGAAAAATTTGTTATGATTTCTACCGACAAAGCTGTAAACCCCACCAACGTGATGGGCGCATCCAAGCGTATTGCCGAGATTTATGTGCAATCACTCTTCTTCCACCTCAACAGCCAAAGCGACCAAAAGTCGACACGCTTCATCACCACACGCTTTGGCAACGTGCTCGGCTCTAACGGCTCGGTAATTCCCCTATTCCGCAAACAGATTGAGCAAGGCGGCCCCGTCACTGTCACCCACCGCGACATTATCCGCTACTTTATGACAATTCCCGAGGCATGCTCGCTCGTGCTGCAAGCAGGCACAATGGGCCAAGGCGGCGAAATCTATGTGTTCGACATGGGCCAACCGGTAAAAATCTACGACCTGGCCACACGCATGATTTCACTTTCAGGCTTGAAAGTGGGCGAAGACATCGAAATTATCGAGACAGGCCTGCGCCCGGGCGAAAAGCTCTACGAAGAACTTCTAAACGACAAAGAATACACCTTGCCTACAAGCAATGATAAGATTATGATTGCCAAGGTGAGAACCTATGATTATAAAGAAGTGCGCGAGCACATCAACCGCTTGCTGGAACTGACACAGCGCGGCGAGTATCATGATATCGTTGCAGAGATGAAACGCATGGTACCGGAGTATAAATCTAAAAATTCTATGTGGGAAAGTATCGACAAAGAAATCACCACAAAAGAAGTCATTACAGAAATTAATACAGAAGTAAAATGAAGAAATTTATTGCACTCGCCCTATTGATCCTGGCGCTTGGCACTCCCAAAGCATCAGCATTCAATCCATTGGAAGCCCTTAGCGGCATCGTTAATAATCTTACATCAACCAGCAGCTTTGAGCTATCACAACTCGAAGGCACTTGGAAATACAGCTCGCCGGCTGTCACCTTCCAAAGCGACAATGCGCTCAGCTCTCTCGGCGGCGCTGCTGCTTCTACCACAATCGAAAACAAGCTCTCAAGCTATTATAAGAAATTAGGCCTCAACAACGCTGTCCTCACCATTGACTCAAGCGCCAACTTCACTCTCAAATTCAAGAAGATGACCTTGAACGGCACCATCACCAAAAATGATGACAACGGCTCGCTGACATTCAATTTCACCGCCGCAAGCGCTTTCAGCCTCGGCCAAGTGTCGGCAATGGCATCTTTGAGCTCGGCCGGTGTGCTCACTCTTACATTTGATGCTTCACGCGTAATTTCAGTAATGCAAACTGTAGCACAATATTCCAACAACACAACCCTCAGCACAGTGACTTCACTGCTCGGCTCATACGACGGCATCTATGCCGGCGCCAAGCTCAAGAAGAAATAAGATATTGTAATAACCACCTACAATGTCCGGGCAGCCCAGGGGCAGTCCGGACATTTTTCAAAGAATCAGTGCCATGACCGCCACGAATATCAAGACCAAGCTAAAGCTACTAAGCTATCGCTATAGGCGGTTTTTGCGCATTTTCGACCGCTATATAGATTTTACAGGCAAAGCACTTGGCGTGGTCACATGGCTTGGTGCAGTGTTGGCTCTGCTGTGCATGATAGTGATAATGGGCTTTGACCACTCGCCACAAAATATGCGAATGTTGCGCGGAGTGCTGGAGATGTGCCAAACGATCTTTTTTATCAATATCGGCTTTGAATTGATGTTTCGGGCCAAGGCCACTTTTAAATCTTCAAGATGGGTGAAATGGGTAATGGATTTGGTGTTGCTCACCACCCTACCAGCCTTGCTGATTCACCATGACCACCTACCCGACGAGGCGCATTTTATTTATAGCAACATCTATTTCTACTTGATAATGACGGCTTACTCAATTATAGAAGTAAGCTACGGCATTATGAACGTGACCTCGCGACGCACCAACCCCTCGCTATTGATGTCGGCCAGCTTTATTTTCTTCATTTTGTTGGGGACATTTGTGCTGATGCTGCCCAAATGCACATTGGTGCCCATAAGCTTCACGGATTCGATATTTGTGGCAACCAGCGCGGTGTGCATCACAGGTCTCACGCCGGTGGACATCAGCACCACATTCACTCCATTAGGCATTACGGTGCTGGCTGTGTTGGTGCAAATCGGCGGATTGGGCGTGCTCACATTCACCTGCTTTTTCGCAACATTCTTCAGCGGCACCACCTCGGTGTATAATCAGTTGCTGATTCGCGATATGATTTATTCCAAGACCATGAACGCCCTACTGCCAACTATGATATATGTGTTTGGCTTCACTGTGGCGATCGAGGTGCTTGGAGCAATAGCCATTTATTTTACTATACCGGCAGAATTGGGGCTCGCGGGCAATCAGAGAGTGCTATTTGCCGTGTTCCACTCATTATCCTCGTTCTGCAACGCCGGATTTACATTTCTCCCGGACGGGATGTCGAATCATGCGCTGATGACCCCGAGCCAGGATTTGTATCTGGTGACATCTATCCTCATAATCGCCGGCGGCATCGGCTTCCCGATTTTGGTCAATTTCAAAGATATTATCTTCACTAAAATGCGCGGCCTATGGCAGCGAGTGCGCGGCCAACGCCCCGACATACCATTGCATCTATCCGACTTGAACACCAAGATGGTGCTCACCACATATTTCTCAATACTCATTGCCGCCACTGTGGCGTTCTTCATTTTGGAATACAACAACACATTGGCCGGAATGACGCTGTGGCAAAAGATTGTGCAATCGCTCTTCAATTCGCTAATTCCACGCAGCGCCGGTTTTGCATCGGTGAATCCGGCTCAGTTTATGCCGCTCACGCTGATGATGGTGATGATGCAGATGTGGATTGGAGGGGCGTCGCAGTCGCTTGCCGGCGGCATTAAGGTGAACACGGTGGCCGCAATCGTGCTGAATGTGCGCTCGATTTTGCGAGGTCGCAACCGTGCAACAGCCTTCAACAGAGCATTGTCGTATGGCTCACTGCGACGCGCCACGGCGGTGTTTATGCTCGCAATCGGTGCATTTATCGTGATAGCGTGCATCGTAATATTGGCCGAGCCTAATATTGCACTCAAGCCGCTATTGTTTGAGGTGACATCAGCCCTGTTTACCGTTGGCTCATCACTGGGAGCCACCGCCCAACTGGGCAC
Organism: uncultured Bacteroides sp.; assembly: GCA_964598685.1. GTDB lineage: Bacteria > Bacteroidota > Bacteroidia > Bacteroidales > Muribaculaceae > CAG-873. The sequence continues at coordinate 17,774 of CAZRCU010000008.1, read as the reverse complement.
TATTTCAAAAGCGACTCTGTGCGTGGCAATGTTTGTAGGCCGTGTGGGCATTCTCTCGCTGCTCACAGGTTTGCTCCACCACTCTCACGATTATTCTGACACATTACCCGAAGAATCTATAATCATAAACTAATGCGATACCTTGTAATCGGCCTTGGCATATATGGGGCCAACTTAGCACGCGACCTTGTTGCGATGGGCCATGAAGTGATTGGCGCCGACTCGTCGCGCACCACAATCGACGCTATCAAAGATTATATCACCACTGCCTATGTGCTCGACACCACCGAGGAAACTGCGCTTGGGGTGCTGCCGCTGCGCAATGTAGATGTGGTGATTGTGGCCATTGGTGAAAATTTCGGTGCATCGGTTAAGACTGTAGCCTTGCTGAAAAAGGCCGGAGTGAAGACTATCTATGCACGCGCAATCGACCCGCTGCACGAGTCGATTTTGGAGAGTTTCAATGTGGCTCGCATTTTACGGCCCGAGCAGCACGCCGCACAAAATCTCACCAACGAAATGGCTCTCGGCACCGACGTCGACTCGCTGCAAATAACCGACGAGGCCTACGTGCTGAAGTTTAAAGCGCCTAAATATTTCGTCGGAGTGCCGTTTAAAAACCTTGAGCTTGAGCACGACTACCACATTAAATTAATAGCTGTGGCTCGGCCGCAAGCAAAAAATAATATACTTGGACTGAGCCACAATGAGCTTGAGATATTTGATTACGCAGCAGATGAAAGCAGCGTGGTGGAGGCCGACGATGTATTTGTGGTGTGCGGCACCGAAAAAGCCTACCGAGCTATGTATCGCCGCATATCGAAATAATTAGAATTCGTAGTCGACGCAAGCGCGGGTCTTTTTATGACCTGCGAGCAATCCGGCAGCGGCCACATGGGCGGGATGCTTGGCATATACAGCCACATCGGCCATTGTGGGAAGGATAGCGGTGAGCACCACGTCCCAATCCTCGGCAGGATTAGTATTCAGACCTACCTCGATTGATTGTAGCGGTTCGATCACAGCGGGGAGTTTTTCAAGGGCGTTTTTGAAAGCGGTGGCAGCGGCCAAGCGCTCTTCTGCGGTGCCTTCAAGTTGAAAAGCGACGATATGTTTTACCATTTTTCTTTAGTTTTTTGTAGTATCAATTAAATAGGCGCTCGTTAAGCAAATTGAGGGCCTTAACTTTATCCGAAGCGTTAACTACCATAGAGATATTGTAGTTGCTGCCGCCATAGGAAATCATTCGCACAGGCACACCGCGCAATGCGTCGACGGCTTTTGCACAGAAATCAGAGCCATGCGAGCCCGACATATCACCAACGACACAGATAATCACCATATCAGAATCTACGGTAACAGTGCCGAATTTCTTCAGCTCGTCGACAATATCAGCGAGATGTGTAGTGTCGTCGACAGTAACCGAGACACCCACTTCAGAAGTGGCCATCATGTCGATTGCGGTGTCAAAGTGGTCGAAGGTCTCAAACACTTTATGCAGGAAACCATAGGCTAAGAGCATGCGGCCCGATTTAATTTTAACAGCGGTAATATTATCCTTGGCTGCGACAGCCTTGATGGTGCCGTCGGGCGGGAAATTTGAAATAAGAGTGCCGGGCGCGGATGGCTCGAGAGTATTGAGCAAGCGCACGGGAATATTTTGAAGCTTGGCCGGCAGCACGCAAGTAGGATGCAGAATTTTAGCGCCGAAATAGGCTAATTCGGCAGCCTCCTCAAAATGCAGCTGCTTCACAGGGCGAGTGTTGCTCACCACGCGCGGATCGCCGGTGTGCATGCCGTCGATGTCGGTCCAAATTTGAATTTCATCCACGCCCAATACAGCGCCGATGATCGAGGCCGAATAGTCGCTGCCGCCACGGCGCAGATTATCAACCTCGCCATAAGCATTACGACAGATATAGCCTTGAGTGAGCCACACATCGGCATCAGAATCGAGCTCAATCAGACGACGCAAGTGGGTGGAGATATATTTCATATCGGGCTCGCCACCTTGCGCAGTGCGCATATATTCCAATGCCGGAATCAACACGGATTTCACGCCCTGCTCTTCCAGATAGCCTTGCATAAGCGCGGTGGACATCAATTCGCCACAGGCCAACACTTCCTTTTCCTCGGCATGTGTAAATTCACCCTCCATAAATTTGGAGATGAGGTTGAAAATACGGTCGACAGCCTCGGACATGCGGTGCTTTGTTTCCTCGCGAGCATAAAGCTCGTTGACCACATCGGCATATTTAGCACGCAGAGCATTGAGAGTTTCCTGCGCGCCGGGGACATTGCCCTTAAGTAAATAATCTGAAATCTCTACGAGAGTGTTGGTGGTGCCTGACATCGCAGATAACACTACGACATTACGTCCGCTTTTAAGTACCAAATCAGCCACGTGGCGAATGCGGGCTGCGCTGCCCACAGATGTGCCGCCAAATTTCAGAACTTTCATTTTCAATTATTGATTAATTTTTTAGATTCAATGCACATTGTGCGACCGGCAAATGTGTCAAGGAGTGTGTGATTGTGAGTGGCCATAATCACGGCGGTGCCTTGAGCGGCAATATCGTGAAGGTGGGCCACAATTTGCATACCGGTCTCGGGGTCGAGATTACCGGTGGGCTCATCGGCAAGGATTAAGTCGGGCTTATTAAGCAAGGCTCGGGCAATCACCACGCGCTGCTGCTCACCGCCAGAGAGCTCGTGAGGCATTTTGTAGGATTTATTGGCCATGCCCACTTGCTTGAGCACCTCGTCGATACGGGCTTCTTTTTCTGACTTATCGCGCCAGCCGGTAGCATCGAGCACAAAGTCGAGATTTGCAAATACGGTGCGATCGCTCAGCAATTGAAAATCTTGGAAAACTATACCGATGCGACGACGCAAGAACGGGATTTCTTTGCGTTTGATTGCTTTCATATCATAGTCGAACACCTGCGCATCGCCCATATCAATAGGCACCTCTGCATAGATTGATTTCAGCAAAGAGCTTTTGCCGGAGCCAACCTTGCCGATGAGATATACAAACTCGCCGGCATCAACGGTGAAGGACACGTCTTTAAGCACCACGTGCTCCTTGCGTCGGATTTCCACATTTTTATATTCAATGATGGCCATCGCTATATATTATTACGGTTTTATTATCAACAAAGTTGCATCACCTGAAATTTTTACCGGAGTAGAGGCCGGCACCAGCACGGTGTGACCGCAAGAGACATCAACATCCCCCTCGGCCGACGCTACACAAGCGTTGCCGCCAATGCACAGCACCACAATAAATGAATCGGCCTCGAAATTACGCGGGCTATCGGGTGAAAGCTGCACACGATCCACCTTGAAGAATGGAGCGGCAATAAGCTGCTCGCCCTTTGGGGTGATGCGATAATTATCTTGAGCCGAGAGGTCGATAGCATCGCGAGCCTCGGCGGTGTGCAACGGGCGCAGATTGCCCTGAGCATCGCGGCGGCCATAGTCGTAGATGCGATATGTCACATCCGAAGCTTGCTGCACCTCGGCCAAAAGATTGCCGCCACAAATTGCGTGGATGCGGCCGGCCGGCAAATAAAACACATCGCCGGGGGCGGTGTCGTACCAAGCCAGCAGGTTGTCGAGAGTGCCTTCGGCCACGCTGCGCTCAAATTCGGCCATATCAATACTGCGGCGGAATCCTGGAACAAGGCGAGCACCGGGCTTGGTAGCGATAATATACCACATTTCGCTTTTGCCTGAGCAGCCATGGCGGCGGCGTGCAATGTCGTCGCCCGGGTGTACCTGGACAGATAAATCCGATGCGGCGTCAAGCAGCTTGACAAGCAATGGAAATTCGCCGCCGAAACGCTCATAGACCTCACGGCCAAGCAATTCAGGGCCATATTCACGACAAATTTCGCCGAGATTTCTACCGGTGAAGGGGCCGGACGAAATCACAGATTCAAAGCCCGGCAAAGCCGACACCTCCCAACTCTCGCCGATAGAGGCATTATCGGGAGTGAGGCCTTTGAACTCAGCGATGGCTGTTCCGCCCCAAATCACTTGTTTTAAATATGGTTCTAATTTAAACGGTTGCATTATGCAAAATTACTCATTATTTTGTTTCGGCGTGTAATAGACGTTCATAAAGGTTGATGTAGGCCATGAAATTTGTTTTGCGATTAAATTTTTCGGCTACAAATCTACGACATAAATCAGATGAAAATCGATTGGTGGAATTGTTGACAATTTGTTGCACTGCGTCGGCCAAGGCCGGTATATCGCCGGTTGGCACCAATAATCCGGTGTTTTCAGAGATAGTTTCACCCATTGTGCCATCTGCATAGGACGCCACCGGAGTACCATAGCTTTGGGCCTCCAAATTTACAGTGCACAAATTTTCTGCACGCGACGGGCTCACAAGCACAGAGGCCGACGAATACAGACGTCCGAGCTCGTCATAGCTCGAGATGCGAGGCAAGCCCTCTACCCCATCCGGCAACTGCCGAATCTGGCGGGAGGATAGGCCGGCCACAATAATGCGATAGTGCTTAGGCAAGAGAGGTCGCAGGGCTACGATGTCGTCGAGGCCTTTGCGTTGCTCCCACACCGAAGCCACACCAAGCACTAATGGACGTTTGGATGATTTTGGCGACAAAACCGGATTAATATCCACGCCGTTATATATAACATCTATTTGTTTCGAAGAAAGAAATGATTTTGAAAGCTGCTCGCGCACACCTTGCGACACCGCTACAATCGACAAATTGTCGATACTATTGAAAATGTCGCGTTTGAGCACATAGTTTTGCGAGGAGCGGTCGCTGAGCGATTTAGGATAGCTGCCAAGCTGCGGACAATCGTGGCAGCCATCGGTCCATTTGCAGCAACCCGAAGTGGCGGGGAATGCGCAATGGCCCGTCACCGGCCAAAAATCGTGCATAGTCCACACAACCGGCACTTTAATCTTAGCCAAATAATCAAACAGCAACGGATAATTGAGATAATATCCATGAATATTATGCAATTGCACAATATCAGGAACAATTTTATCAATTTGACGAATTAGCTGCTTGGTGGCAGCGGCCGACATTAAGCCATGCTTATCAGCAAGGCGAGTGGCTGCAAGATGAATAGCCTGATCGACTTTTGACCCTACTTTAATCAACTGCGAAGAAGCATCTACAGGCACCTGAGCCGGCATCCGTCGGCCATAGGCTATATAGCTCTCCCAGCCGGATGCGACAGCAGCTTCGCCAATACCCTCAGCGATACGCCCTGTCGAATTCCAACCGACCGTGGTGTTGATTTGTAACAGTTTTCTCATCATTTAAAATGCAAAAATACAAAAAATCATTGTAATTGCCTACCTTTTATTAAGCTTTTGATGAGAAGAAGCGATTTATGATGATTGAGAGCGCACCATCACCGGTGACATTGCATGCTGTGCCAAACGAGTCCATGGCTATGTAAAGGGCTATCATCAAGGCATTATCAGCCTCGGAAAAGCCAAGAATTGAGGTCATCAATCCGAGCGAAGCCATCACTGCGCCACCGGGGACACCCGGGGCGGCCACAATGGTGATTCCCAACATTGCAATAAACGACATGAAGAGGCCGAAATCATAGGGATGGCCTTTCAGCAGCATCAAGGCCAATGCACAAGCCACCAGCTTGAGGCAGCTGCCCGACATGTGAATTGTGGCGCAAAGCGGCACCGTGAATCCGGCCACTTGAGGATTTACGCCCATTTTCACTGTGCGGTCGAGTGTCACCGGAATCGTGGCAGCCGAGGATTGTGTGCCGAGGGCCGTAAAATAGGCCGGCAGCATAGTCCAAAGCAAGCGGAAGGGATTGCGAGAGATATTGCCTCGCGAGAATAGCGATGCAATGCTGTATTGCGCAATCAGCAAGAACACGTGGAGCGCAAAAATCACTACAATAATCTTGATAAATGCACTAACCACGATGCCCACCTCGCCGGTGGTGGTCATGCTCAGAAAAATACCAAAGATATAGAGCGGCAGCAAGGGGATAATTGCTCGCTTGATTATAAAATTGATTATTTCACGAAATTCGTTGAGCAGATTTCGGATGGAATTGGTGGTCAATCTTGATGCGCCCAAGCCAAGCACAAAGGCGCTGACCAAGGCTGTCATCACCGGCATCAGCGCAGGGATTTGCACTGTGAAATACGGCTGAAGGTCTACAGTGGATTCACGCATTTGGTCGATGCTGCCCGGCTGAATCATCGACGGAAAAAAGAAATTGCCGGTAGCATAAGATAGCATGCCGGCACACAATGTGGCCACATAGGCCAGCAGCGCTGTGGCCAGTAGCATCTTGCCCACCTTGCTGCCGATTTCGGCTATAGCCGGAGCCACAAAGCCAATAATGATAAGAGGAATGCAAAATCCAAGAAATTCGCTAAATATCTGATTAAAAGTTGCGAAGATACGCGTGGCCCACATAGGAAGTACATATCCACAGCCGATTCCCAACAAGATAGCGATTAAAATTTTGGGCAATAGCCCGATTTTGCATTTCACCAAATTCATAATATAACAGGATATAAGTGTTTTCTGTGCAAAGATAGTAAGTATCGCCGATTTTAATGCTCATGGCCGATGGTTTTTTAGTGTGTAATAGGCAGTGAAACGACAAAAATTTGTAAATTTGTGCATGGCAAAAGAGATAGATCTCGATAATAATGAATTTCAGCAGGTGTTGTCGCTGATAAATTACACGTCGTCGTCGGTATTTATGACCGGCAAAGCAGGCACGGGTAAATCGACCTTTTTGCGATATATCACCGAGAACACTCGCAAGAAATTTGTGGTGCTGGCCCCCACCGGCATCGCGGCGGTGAATGTAGGCGGACAGACGCTACATTCATTTTTTCATATCCCGATGAAGCCATTGCTGCCCGACGACCCGGAATTTGCAACAGACCGGCTCAACAACCGCATGAAGTATTCAAAAACTCATGTGAAGCTACTGCGCGAATTGGAATTGATAATTATTGATGAAATCTCGATGGTGCGCGCCGATATAATAGATTTTATCGACAAGTTGCTGCGCCATTTTTGCCATAACAGCCGCCAACCATTTGCGGGAAAGCAATTGCTGATGGTGGGTGATGTGTTTCAGCTTGAGCCGGTTGTGACGCCGGATGCGCGCGAGATTTTGCGACATGCCTATCAGGGCTACTACTTTTTCTTTGCGAGAGCGTTCAGCGAGGTGTCGCTGGTGCCGATAGAGCTTCGCAAAGTGTATCGCCAGGTCGACAGCAAATTTGTGGAGATGCTCGATCGTGTGCGCTCGGGCTCGCCTACGTCGGCCGATATAATGGCCATTAACAGCCGATATAAAGCTAATTATGAACCGGCGGCAAGCGACATGACAATGACCATCGCCACCAAACGCGATATTGTGTCGTCGATCAATGAAAACCGCCTTGACGAGATAAAAATGCCGGCTGTGACTTTCACGGCCGAGGTGCAAGGAGAATTTCAGGAGTCGTCGTTTCCGACCGACCGCGAGCTCACTCTGAAAGAGGGCGCTCAAGTGGTGTTTATCCGCAATGATGTGGACCGACGCTGGGTGAACGGCACAATTGGACGTGTGTGCTATCTATCCAAGGAGCGTGTGAGAGTGGCGCTTGAGACAGGCAATGAATACGATCTTGAGCCGGAAGTGTGGAACAACACTGTTTATAAATACGACGAAGAAGAAAAGACCGTCACCGAAATCGTAAAAGGCTCGTTCAAGCAATTCCCCATAAAATTGGCATGGGCGCTAACAATTCACAAGAGCCAAGGATTGACCTTTAACAAGGTGAATATCGACCTTGGCAATGGAGCTTTTACGGGCGGACAGACCTACGTGGCACTGAGCCGCTGCACATCGCTTGAAGGCATCACAATGGCTACGCCGCTGCGCGAGAGTGATGTCTCTGTTAACCGCACCGTGGTGAATTTTGCCGCCAAATTCAACGATTCCGGACTAATCACCGGAGCATTGCAAGCCGCGCGAGCCGATAAAGCCTATGCACAAGCTGCCCACGAATTTGATGCCGGAAAATATGCAGACGCTTTGCAATCATTTACCGAGGCTGTAAGAGCCCGCGACGAGCTGAGCAACCCGATTGTGCAGCGTGCGATTGTGCAAAAGCTGTATGGCCTGCGGTCGCTGCGCTACAAAGTGGCAGAGCTTGAAGGCGAATTGCAGCGCAAGCAGCAGTTGCTCGACAAGCTATCGGCAGAATTTGTGGCACTCGGAGCCCAATGCTTAGACGAAGGCTGGGATGCCGAGCCTGCGATTGCCAACTACGACAAGGCGCTGATGCTAAATCCCGACAATTATGATGCCAAAGTGGGGCGCGCACGCGCGCTGGTTCATGCCGGCCGCACCGACGAAGCTATTGATGCGCTGGCCTTGCCGGCACTCGACCCCGACCGCTATGAGGCTGCCTATGAATTGGGAAATATTTTCCTGACTGTCGGCGATCTTAGCAATGCTTTCAACTTCCTAAACAAAGCTCAGAAGGCCTCACCGTCGACGCCGGAAATTCAAGATGCCCTGGCCGACGCGTATGAAGCCTCGGGAGATGAACAGCAAGCCGCAATCCATCGCAAGCAAGCTCGCAAGCTAAGAAAAGGCAAGGGAAAGCGGTGAGAAACGCTTAGGCTTTAAAATCGAGATAGTAAGTTTCGTCGTCGATACGCACCAACCCACAATCGTCGGCTTTATAAAACACGCCATCACGCTCAACTCCACGGCGAGAAGCTGTGAAATTATAAGTAGCGTTTGGGCCAACGTTGGTGATACGCTGCGCTGTATCAACACAATAAATTGCGGCCTTAAGATTATTGAGCCATTGTATCGACGCCAACCATATAAAGTTGCCAAGACTTTCTACTTTTAAGCTGAAGCGAGAAATAGATGTAAGGTCTTGTTCGGTAAGGCGCAACATACGTTTCTGATTTCGAGAGTTAATAAGTCGGAAAATTCTGATGCATCCTCTGCCATCGCGCATGTGGCATACCGGCTCCATAATAAAATTAGACAATTTAATCGGGCCACGGTGCGTTTCGGCAAAGTAGCAGTTATTCTGTATAAAGAGTTGGTTTTCACGTAACTCTGCATCGTAGCGTTCGCGGTTTTCATGTATGAACATAGTTTTTTTATAGAATTAAAGGTTGGAAATATTAATCGCGTGCTAAATTACACAAATATTTCAAATACACAAAAATCACGTTGCCGAATTTGCGGAACAGCGAGGACACTATGGGGCACAAAAAAAGCTGCACTAGGCAGCTTTTTTTGTGGGGATATGGATGGATCAGAATTTGAAACCGATTGAGAGAACTACCGAGTTGTTGGTATCGGTGAGAGTTGCAACCGGGGCTTGAACATCAGCGTAGTCGGTGTAGGCGTGATAGGTGGATTTGCGCTCGCGATGGATATAGGTGCCATCAATATAGAATGAACCGGAACGATAACCGAGGCCCACCGACACGGCATTGGTGTCTTTGTTCATAGTGTAGGATGGGTCGGTGCCTGCGGTGAGCACTTCAACCTGACCGTCGGCGGCTTGGCTTTTAACGTTTGTGGCGGCGTAGTTGTAACCGGCACGGACGCTAAAGCTGGGTGTTACGCGATATTCGGCGCCAATGCGAACAATATTGGATGCTTTATAATAAGCTGAAATATCATCGTTGACGTTATCGTCGTTGACATATGTGCCAAATTGGTCTTGATATTTAATTTTCATATCGCCGTAGGCTTGGTGCTCATAGTCGATGCTGACAATTGCCTGGCTGCCAAGCACTGCAGCCGCGCCTACCATAATTTTCCAAGGTGAATACAAGCGGAAGTTGTAGTAGGAATCGTCGGTGTATTCATTGCCGGAAAGGGGATTTTCGCGATCTTCAGAGGCGTTGGGGTTGTAGTAGCTATAGCTGTTGACAGCATAGGCCGATTGGGAGAGCGAATACCATGTGGGGGTGTGCACGGCAATACCGACGCGAAGTTCATTGATAGGACGTGCAATCAAGCCAACTTTGAAATTCCAGCCCGAGCCGGTGATAACTCGATTGTTGGTGAGTTCGAATCCTGCGTCGCCGGTGGTCATGCCTTGCTTAGAGGCGATATAGGCGTCAGCCATAGATTCTGAGTAGCTTTGACTCTGATGGTAGCTTAGGTCGGTGATACCGAAACCAACGCCCCAATACACGGCGTCGCTAATATTTCCGCCAAAGTCGATAGCGTATTCATCCACGTAGCCGCTTTCGCGCACTTGCGAGTAGGCATCGCCCTGTGTGCCGTTTTGGAATAGGCCGTTGTAGCCCTTGCCGCTGGCAGTGGGGTTGATCATATAAGTGCTGTAGGCCAGAATTGAAAGCCAATCGCAGTCGGAGTCGGTGTACGGATTATAGTTTGAGCCAAAATCGAGGTCGCCCTCGGCAGTGTTGCCGGTAAATGCGGCGATATAATTAGAGAGCGACGAAGATGTTGCACCATTGTAGACGTCGTAAACGCGATCGAAAGAGGCGATACGATTGTAGGAAGCGCCCCACGAGAACGAGCGCATGGCACCGTCGAGCTGAGCTGTACCTACATAGCCAAAGTTGTTGCAATAGGCCTTGGTTTGGCTTTGGCTGATGCGGTTGGTGGGGCTAACAGAAGTAATTTTATTCGGTGAAATATCGAGTGTGGCGCCGATTTCGCTGCGGCGATACACGCCGATACCGGCGGGGTTCTGATTAAGAGTGGAGAGGTCGCCACCAAGAGCGGTGAAAGCGCCACCCATAGCCATAAATCGGGCCGTGCCGCGCAACTCGGTCTGAGAGAGGCGATAGGCATCGACAGCGCTTTGGGCTGAAGCAATAGCCGGAATGGCAATTGCAGCCACGGCAATAATAGTTTTATTCATAGTAGGTGATATTATACAAAGCTAAGAACACATTATATTAATGACGACCACGGCCACCACCGCCGCCACCGCCTGAATGGCCACCGCCACTGAAGCCACCGCCTGAGCTGTGGGTTGAGCGGCTGCCCGACGAACTCGAGCCGAAGCTTGAGCGTCCGCGCGATGAGGAGCTTGATGAGGTGCTATGTGATGTGGACGATTCACGACGAGAAGATGAGGAGTTGCCATAGTTTGAGCTGCTGCTACCATAATTGCTGCGGCCACGGCTTGTGTTAACGGCTGTGCCGGAGTGTGTGGTGGTAGAAGTAGAGGGGCGAGATACGATGCCGGGGCGATTTAGATCGGTGCCGGTAGCGAAAGATGCGGTAGAACGGCCACGACCAAGGTTGCCGGGACGATTAGAAAGGCCTGCACCGGCGCTAACTGCACCGGGATGGCGAGAAGCCGAGCCTGAGCCGACAGTGGAGTGCGGGCGAGATGCGCCGGGTGAAGTGGAGGCCCAGCCGCCGTGGCCGCCATGAGGGCCGTCAAAGCCGCCGCCCCAGCCCCAATCGCCGTGGAATGGGTGATGGTGGCCCCAAGTCCAGCCCCAGCCTCCCCAACAGCCTCCCCAGCCGAAGGACCAAGAGTACCAGGGATCATAAAATCCCCAGCTCCAACCCCACGACCACGGGCTATAATAAATTGGATTGTACCAACTCCAAGCCCAGGGGCTGTAGTAGGCGCTCCAAGGTGAATAATCCACTACATATACGTTGATGTCGGGAGAAGAGGCATAGTAGTAGTCGATAAGATCTTGGTCGTTGGAGCCATTAACAATGTCGGAATTGTAGAAGCGCTCGATACGGCGAGTGTAGGCGAAATTATCTGTTGTGGCAGAGTCGGCAGCAACAGAATCTGCAACGAGAAACTGGCCGCGGCGATTGTATTCGTCAACGTCGACATTTAAGCCATTAGATTGGACAGTATATGTATCGGCACCGGGATAGTTGGTGACGGTGTTGGGGACGTAGGTCGAATATTGCACCTTGGCGGGCTGCACCTTAGTAGCTTTCACCTTAGGCGCCTTAGAGGGATTGTAGTAGATGTCGTCGTCATCGTATTGAGCAAAGGCCGAGGAGGCTGTAGCTGCAACGATTATCGACATCACAAGGAGTCTATTGATTTTCATAATGGTGCTAAATTTGCTAAGTTAATTTTTGAAAATTAGACTAAGTTGCGAGCAACAAGTTTAATTCGTGAGTAATTTTAATTTGCAAATATAACAAATTTAGGGTTGGAAATCAATAATATTAATGGTAAGATTTCTTTAAAAGGATAAAATAAAGGAAAATAGACCAAAATAGATCAAAGAATGGGCCAAGGTGATATTAAATTCATCATCTTGGCCCACGGGAGTGATATAACAGTTCAAAACCTAATCAGCGCTCAATCGGTCGGAGATTATAACTTGTCATGGCAAGGGTGAATCCCCAATAAATAAAGGCAATGGCTGTGAGAAACGACACCATAATCATATCTGAAAACCAGCCGGCCTCGAGGAAGAAATATCCGATAATACACAGCAATATGCCGTTGATAATGCTGAGCCACCACATGCTGCTCGAACGATAACCGGCTCGCACGAAAGCCTCAACGCCCCAAAAGATAAACATGAAGGCCAGAAAATATGGCAATACAGCCTCGGACAGCAAGACATTGCGCACGAGCATGAATCCGATAAATATGTCGATAATGCCGCCTACGAGCCACCAGCCCCAGCCGCCGGCGTGGTGAGGACCTGTAGCCACGCATAGCTGTACTACGCCGGCCAACACCAGCAGCCAGCCAAATATTTGCGAAGCTACCGCATATCCGGCAATAGGCCAAAACCAATAGGCAAATCCGGCCAACACCATCATAACACCTATTACAAGGACTACCCACCATGCGCGGGTGTGTCCCAAATACGAAACATTTAAGGCTTTCATAACGAGTAATTTTTTAAAAGAATGTTCCCTTGAAGTGGGATTATAACAATCCCCTACCCCAAAATGTTTCTGAGGACGTAAAAAAAGCGATGGCAACAAGCCTTAGAGCGTGGAGAAAAGATTGTGGGCGTTGGCGGTAGTGGTGGAATCCACTGTGGCTACGTCGGTGGCAAGAGCGTCTGCGATGAAAGCCGCAATAAACGGCAAAAATGAGCTTTCGTTGCGCTTGCCGCGGCGGGGCACCGGCGCGAGATATGGAGAATCGGTTTCGAGCAGGATTCGGTCGAGCCCAATTATCGGGAGCACGTCGCGCAGACGTGAATTTTTGAATGTAACGATACCATTGATGCCGAAATAGAAGTCGCCCAATCGGCGAATAGCCTCAACGTCGGCAGCATCGCCGCCAAAGCTGTGAAAGACGGCGCGCACGCCCGGGTGGGCAGAGAGCACTTCGAGCGTTTGGGCAAGACCTTCGCGGCAATGGATAATTACCGGCAAATCGAGCTTCCGAGCCAGCGCCACTTGAATATCGAAGGCTTGCATTTGCTGCTCACAAAATGTAGAATCCCAATAAAGGTCGATGCCAACCTCGCCCACGGCCACATAATGCGATGCAGTGGTGAAACGTTGCAGCACGGTGTCGAGGTCGGGGCGCCAATTTTCGCCGATTTCGGTGGGATGCAGGCCCATGGCGCAGGAAATTTGCGCGGGAAATTCGGCGGCAAGAGTTTCCATCGGCTCGATGGTGGTGAGGTCGACATTTGGGAATATCATGTGATGGACGCCGGCTGCAAGGGCACGGCGAACTGCGTCGACGCCATTGGAGTCGTCGGCAAATTCAGGCAAGTAGAGGTGGGTGTGGGTGTCGATCATTTCACACGAGAGGCAAGACGATTAACCAGATTCTCAAACCATGCACGATCCTCGGCAGAAATGCCGGTGGAGGCGAGAGTGGTGAGGGCGGCCTTGCAATATTTGGATATAAGCTGCTCGCAGCGCGGGCCGATATTGAGCGTATTGTAGATATTGGTAACATCTTTGATACGGCGCTTGGCGCTCATGCTGGTGGAGCTATAAATTTTTTCCATTTGAGGACGAGCCTCGTTCACGGCAGTGATGTAGAGCCATGTGTGCTTACGGTTGACGATATCTCCGCCGATGGGCTTGCCAAAGATGTCGGGGTCGCCATAGGTGTCGAGATAGTCGTCGCGCAGCTGAAAAGCCAGGCCAAGATTAACGCCGAAATTGTAGAAGGATTGTTGCACGGCATCGTCGGCACCGGCCATAAGCGCGCCCATAGCGCATGCACAGCCGAGCAAGACTGATGTCTTGAGGCGAATCATCTCGATATACGAGGCAATCGACACGCGGCTGCGTGTTTCAAAAGCGGTGTCGAATTGCTGACCTTCGTAGACCTCGAGAGCGGTTTTATTGAAAAGGGCGAGAACACGGGGCAAAACGGCAGAATCGCATTTAGCGGCTTGCATAGTGGCCATAGTGAGCAGAGCATCGCCCGAGAGGATGGCTTGCACCTCGCCCCAACGTTTCATCACGGTGGGACGACCGCGGCGCAAGTCGCTGTGATCCATCACATCATCGTGGATAAGCGTGAAATTATGAAACATCTCAACAGCGATGGCCTGTGGCAGAGCGATTGCAGGGTCTTTCCCAAGGGCTTGGCACACGGCCAGAGCGAGGAGTGGGCGAAGGCGTTTGCCGCCGGCTTGCAGAGTGTAGTCGACCGGTCGATAAAGACCTTTGCATGATGTAGGATAATCAATTCTCGTCATAGCATCGGCAATCATGGCCGATAAATCGCTTTCTGTAATCATGGTTGAAATGTTTTGTGCAAAGGTACGAAATTTGCGTGTATGAATTGCCGAGTTTCATCAAAATTCATTAATTTTGCTACAAAAATAAAAGTTGAATTTATAAAACCACTCATAATATACAATATGGACACAGCGAAAGAGCGTATTGAGCAATTGCGTAGCGAAATCAATGCTCATAATCACAGCTATTATGTGGATAATTCGCCCACAATCAGCGATTATGATTTCGATATATTGCTGAAAGAATTGGAAGCGCTGGAGGCCGCACACCCTGAATATGACGACCCGCTGTCGCCAACCCACCGCGTGGGTTCCGACCTAAGCTCGGGCTTCGAGCAGACACCACACATATATCCAATGCTATCGCTTGCCAACACGTATTCGATGGACGATGTAGATGCATGGGTGGAGAGAATGCAATCGTCGCTTGCCGGACAAGGACTCACAATCGTGGGCGAAATGAAATTTGACGGCACCGGCATTTCGCTGATTTATGAACATGGCAGACTGGTAAGAGCTGTGACTCGCGGCGACGGCGAAAAGGGCGATGTGGTGACAGAAAATATTAAGACCATCCGCTCAATTCCATTGCAGCTCACCGGCGAAGGTTGGCCCGACTTTTTTGAGATTCGCGGCGAGATTGTGCTGCCGTTTGAATCGTTTGACCGCATAAACGCCGAGCGAGCCTACAACGAGGAGCCGTTATTTGCCAATCCGCGCAACGCAGCCGCCGGCACACTCAAACTGCTGAATCCGGCCGAGGTGTCGCGCCGCGGGCTCGATGCCTATTTCTATTATTTATTAGGTGAGAATCTACCTTGCGACAACCACTATGACAATATGATGGCGGCCAAGAGCTGGGGTTTCAAGGTGTCGTCGGCAATGCAACGCCTCGACAGCCTTGAAGCTGTGGATAAATATGTGGAATTTTGGGACGGCGAACGTCGCAAGCTGCCTGTGGCCACAGACGGATTGGTATTTAAAGTGGATTCACTGCGCCAACAGCTGAATTTGGGTTTTACCGCCAAATCGCCGCGCTGGGCCGTGGCATATAAATTTGCGGCCGAGCGCGCACTGACTCGCCTGAAATTTGTGTCGTTTGACGTGGGCCGCATGGGCGTGATTACGCCGGTGGCCAATTTGGAGCCTGTGTTGCTAAGCGGCACAATTGTGAAACGCGCATCAATGCACAACGAAGATATTATGACCACCCTGGGCATACATATAAATGATATGGTGTATGTGGAAAAAGGTGGTGAAATCATACCGAAAATCACCGGGGTGGACGAATCGGCGCGCGATGCTAATGCCGAGCCGGTGCGATTCGTGTCGCATTGCCCCGCTTGCGGCACACCGCTGGTGCGCGTGGAGGGCGAGGCCGCTTGGGTGTGCCCCAACAAATATGGCTGCCGACCGCAAATCATCGGGCGTGTGGAGCACTTTGTGGGACGCCGCATGATGAATATCGACGGCATAGGCGAGGAGACAGCCGCCGCGCTCTACGACGCCGGATATGTGACACAATATTCCGACCTCTACGACCTGCAAGTGGCGGATCTTCTCCACATCGAGGGCTTTGCGCAGAAGAGCGCCGAGCGAGTGATTGCCGGCATCGAGGCAAGCAAGAGCGTACCATTTGAGCGCGTTGTGTTTGCGCTTTCTATCCCATTTGTGGGCGAAACTACCGCAAAGAAAATAGCGCGCGCCGTGGGCGACATCGACTCGCTGATGTCGTGGCCGGCCGAACGACTCGAAGCTATTGAGGACGTAGGGCCGCGCATTGCCCGCAGCATCATAGAATATTTCGAGGCCGACGTGAATCGTCAAAACATAGAGCGACTGCGCCAAGCAGGCGTGCAGCTTGCGATGCCCGAGGAAAGCGACGAGGATCGCACCGACATCCTTCAGGGCAAGAGCTTTGTGATTAGCGGCGTGTTTGCTCGTCACAGTCGCGATGAATACAAGGCAATGATTGAGAAAAACGGCGGCAAGAATGTAGGCTCGATTTCAAAAAAGACTGATTACGTGCTCGCCGGCGAGAATATGGGCCCTGCCAAACTGGAAAAGGCCGGAAAACTCGGCATTCCTATCATCGACGAAAATCAATTCTTGGATATGCTTGGAGCTAACGATTGACTATCATTTAGCTTTTAGCAGCCTATAAAGCAGCACAAGCACCATTGCAGCGCCCATTCCGGCCAAGAAAGCCGAAACGGGCGCTGCCGTGCGATGAGGGGTGGAGGTAGCAGTGGCCTCGGCATGCACAGATAGCGAGGAGTCGGTCTTTGACACATTGGTGTCGAACATTGTGCCGGATGCGGCTATGTGCCGCGCTTGAATGGTGACAAGACGGCGCGGAGAGTCGAGATATTCCACTCTCACCGTGGGCTGCTCGGCCACAATGGTGCGATACACGATAAGCGATTCGAGGCGTTCGGTGCTGACGACGGCAGCGCTGTCGATGCTGCTCGAGGCGGATGTAGCCTGTTTTGAAGAACGGCAGCCGACCATAGCCACGATGAGGCCGACAACAATTAATAGCTTTTTCATAGTGATGAGTATTCGGCCACATCAAAGCATGGGCAAGCCTTATTTGCAAATTCGCGATGTCCATGAATGGTGGCATAGGGAAATTTAGATTTTAGAGATTTGAGCAGAGACAGCAGCGAGGAGCGCTGAGCGGCGGTGCGAGTGTCGGCCGGCTTGCCGTCATGGTCGAGTCCGCCTACATACGCCACGCCGATTGAATTGGCGTTGTGGCCGAGGCAATGAGCACCGATTTCGTCGAGCGGGCGACCTTGCTGAATAGTGCCATCGAGCGCGATGAGGTAGTGATAGCCGATTGTGCGGAATCCTCGGGCGCGATGCCACGAGATTATTTGCGACAGGCTAACATCCTGACCGGCAACGGTTGCCGTGCAGTGAATGATGATTTCTGAAATTTTTCGCATAGATTTTTAAGAAAAAAGGTTTAAAAAAATTTGGTGGATTGAAAAAATAAGCATAACTTTGCACTCGCAAAACGGCGGGATAGCTCAGTTGGTTAGAGCGTCGGAT
>CAZRCU010000007.1:0-25589 GCA_964598685.1 uncultured Bacteroides sp. | reverse complement strand
ATTTTCTTCCTTGGCTTCATGGCCTTCGTAATTGCTTCATCGTCGGGCGTGCTCTTCGTGAAGCTGTTCAACCTTGTATTGCCCAAGGACAAGAAGATCAACCCGCTCATCGGCAACGCCGGTGTATCGGCTGTGCCTATGTCGGCTCGTATCTCCAACAACCTCGGTCTTGAATACGATCCCTCCAACTATCTGCTCATGCACGCCATGGGCCCGAACGTTGCAGGCGTAATCGGTTCGGCTGTGGCAGCCGGTGTTCTTCTCGGCTTCCTCGCCTAACCATTGGATACCATCAAATCAGGCCCACGCGGCTTAACGACGTGGGCCTGATTTTTCTCTCACATCGGAAAGTTAACCTTTACTATAAAACAATTCTCTTTCTGAAAACGTTATAAAACAAGAGTAGCCGTGTGGCCGCTCCTATTTTCTTATTCATCGATTTCCCTACAAAGAGTTATGATTACCAAAGAAGTAATAAAAACCCTTTATAAGAAATATAATAAACGAGCTAAAAGCTTAGATTGCCTGGATATCGCTGCTCTATTCGACAACATCGACAAAATCCATGGCATTAAAATCGACATGGAGGCCGACCGGCTGGAAATTGGTTCGATTGAAAGCTCATCCTTATTTCATACAATTCATCTTTCACACATACATGCAATAGTGCCTTTCGAGGAATGGACTGCTATTATTCTCCACTCAGCAATAATTTTCTTAAACCACAGCGTGCCGAAAGTATCCGTCCACCTAAAGCCTTTGGAGACTACACTGGCCGAACGCATTCGCGGCATGTTTTTCCGAGAAAAGCTATAGCAGCAGAAACAAACTTATTGTTTTATATTAGTCATCTACGCCATAAGCCGTCTATTTAAGCGGCTTCTGGCGTTTTTGCGATTTTTATCCTTTAATAAAATATTTAGGGCAGTTGTGCGTTATAATAAATATGAAAGTAGCGAAGCTCCACTTATATGTGTGGACTATAGTCTTGGCGACACTGGCTGCCACGACAATGGTGTCGTGTTCTTCAAAAAAGAACACCGCTTCGACACGTCGCTACCAAGCATTTATCACAAAATACAATATCTACTACAACGGCGACAAGCACTATAAGGAAACGCTGCAAGATATGGAAAACGGCTACGAGGACGACTACTCGCAGCTGCTCTATATGCACCCGGCCGAAGCTCGCGCCAATAAATCGGCCCAGCAGCCAAGCGGCGATTTCACTCGCTCGATAGAAAAAGGCCAAAAAGCCATACAACTGCGCTCGATTAAAAAGCGTCCACAACGCAAAGGCGGCGCACTCACCGAAGCACAAAAAGCATGGTATAAACGCGAAGAATACAATCCATTCCTGCATAACGCATGGATGATGATGGGTCGCGGGCAATACATGAACGGCGACTTTGCCGGCGCGGCTTCCACATTTTTCTATATCAGCCGCCACTTTTCTTGGCTACCTGAGACGGTGACAGAAGCAGAGCTATGGCAAGCGAGCTCCTATATCGCAATGGATTGGCGATTTGAAGCCGAAGTGATTGTAAATCGCATTAAAGACGATCGCCTCACCAACAGCACCCTGCGCGGCCTCTACAATTATTGCAAGGCCGACCTCCTAATCAAGGACAACGAATTAGAGAAAGCAGTGCCCTATCTCAACGAGGCTATAAAATATGCATCGACTCCCCAGAAGACACGTCTGAGATTCTTGCTTGGACAAGTCTACTCACGTCTCGGGCAAAAAGACGCGGCATACAAAGCCTTCAAAGATGCCGGCAACGCATCATCGGCCACCTACCGCACAAAATTCAATGCGCGCATCAAGCAGAGCGAAGTGTATTCAGGCACAGACATCAAGCCCGAGGTAAACGCCTTGCGCCGAATGCTGCGCTACGACCGAAACAAAGATTATCTCGACCAAATCTACTATGCTATCGGTAATCTTTACTTGTCGCGCGGCGACACCACCAACGCCATCGAGAATTATGTGCAAGCTGCTAAAAAGAGCACTCGCAACGGCATAGACAAGGCAATTGGCCAAATCACACTGGGTGGGCTCTACTTCGACCGTCGCAAATACGAGCTGGCACAGCCATGCTACTCCGAAGCCGTGCCATTGCTGCCCAAAGACTATCCCAACTACGACAAGTTGAAACTGCGTAGCGATGTGCTGGATGAGCTGGCTGTATACTCGCAAAACGTCAACCTGCAAGACTCGTTACTGCGACTATCGGCCATGACTCCCGAAGAGCGCCTGGCAGTGGTAAATAAAATCATAGAAGAGCTCAAAAAGAAAGAAAAAGAAGATGCCGAAGCCGCTCGCCGCGAAGAATATATGGCTAATCAAAATGCGCAAGGCTCTCAACTAAATAGCAGCTCGTCGCCAAACTCTTTTTCAATCAACACCGACAATTCGTGGTATTTCTACAACTCAGCCACAAAAAGTGCCGGCAAGACAGAATTCCAACGCAAATGGGGCGCTCGCAAGCTTGAAGACAATTGGCGCCGACGCAATAAATCAGAATTTAACACCGAAGATTTCTTTGCCACCGACAATGACGGAACCGGCGAAGGTGGCGAAATGGCCGAAAACGGAGAGCCAACGGATTCGGTGCCGGAAGAAAATGCAGAAGAATTAGCCCACGCATCCGACCCGCATTTCCCCGAATACTACCTGGCTCAAATCCCCGACACCGACGAGGATAAAGCCACCGCCCACGAAGTGATTCAAGAGGGATTGTACAACATCGGCGTCATCCTCAAGGACAAGCTTGAGGACTTCACCGCATCGCGAGAATCTTTCGACCGACTGCTCAGCGAATATCCCGACAACGTGTATCGCCTCGACACCTACTACAATCTATATCTGATGTATATGCGCTACAATCAGCCAAGCGAGGCCGAGCGCTATCGTCAGCTGATATTAACCGACTTTGCCGACTCGCCTTACGGGCAAGCATTGCGCGATCCCAATTACCTGGAGAACCTGCGCGGCATGGACGCATATCAACAGCAACTCTACGAGGCCACCTATCAAGCCTATATGGACAATCGCAATGCCGATGTGCATAAGGCCTACAATGAAATGAGCGAGAAATACCCGCTCAGCAAGATTATGCCTAAGTTTATGTTCCTGCACGCGCTGTCCTACGTGACTGAGAAACGTCCCGAAGAGTTTAACAGCGTGCTGCGCGAACTGCTCGACCGATACCCCGACACAGATATTACGCCGATTGCATCATCTTGGCTAAAAGGCATGGCACAGGGGCGTCAACTACAATCAGGCGAAAGCAACATGCGTGGCATGATTTGGGAAATGCGTCTGAGCAACGATTCCACACTCACCGCCGAGGGCGATGCCGCATTCACTCTCAACGACAACGATCGCCAGCTGCTGGTGATGACATTCTCTACCGAGCAAGTGTCGAGCAACGCACTTCTGTATGAAATAGCGCGCCACAATTTCAAATCGTTTGTTGTAAAAGACTTCGATCTCGAACAGCTGAATTTTGGTCGCCTCGGCATGATTGTAATTCGCGACTTCGACTCGATGGAAGAGCTCAACCACTATCGCTCGGTGATGGCCAACTCGTCGGAATTCAAATTGCCGGCCGGAGTGCGACCGGTAGTAATCAGCGACAGCAACTTCAAAATCATGCTATCGCAAGGGCGCTCGTTCGACGAATATTTCCGATTCCTACAGGAGCAAAACTATGTAGATACGCAAGCCGACTTGCTGCAACCCGAAGAGGTTGAGACCTTGCAAGAAGCCGATGCCGCAGCCGAAATGCAACCGCAACCCGAAGCCGAGCCCGAAATGCAACCCGAAGCTCAGCCATCTGCAGAGCCGGAAGTGGAACCCGAACCTGAGCCTTTGCCCGAAATTCAACCGACTCCGGCACCGGCGCCAACACCCAATCCCGCTCCGGCACCCACTGCAACTCCGACTGCTCCGGCCACTCCGGCAAGCACACCTGTGATAGTTCCAACTCCTTCACGCCCCACTCTGCCCACCTATGCACCGGGCAGCGAAGGCGACGATGACCCACTACTTGATTAAACGATATGGCAAGTAATCCTCAAATCCTCTGGGCCGACGATGAAATCGACCTTCTGAAGCCCCACCTAATGTTTCTGCGCTCGCGCGGCTACGACGTGACCACTGCCAACAATGGACACGATGCCCTCGAGATGATTGAATCGTGCCCCTACGATTTGATTATTCTCGACGAGAATATGCCCGGTCTCACCGGTCTCGAGACGCTGAGCCGCATTAAGCAGATTTTGCCTCACACTCCCGTAATAATGATCACGAAGAGTGAGGAGGAAAACATTATGAACCAAGCAATTGGCAATAAAATTGCCGATTATTTGATAAAGCCCGTAAATCCCAACCAAATTCTCATTGCTCTAAAGCGTCTGATTCATGCCGACCGACTGATTTCCGAGCAGGCCAGCCGCGATTACCGCGAAGATTTCCGCCAGATTGCCGAAATGACCAACAATGCCTCGACAATTCAAGATTGGTATGAACTCTATGGCAAGCTGGTGTATCGCGAAATGGAGTTGGCCGACACCGACACCAACATGGACGAACTGCTTGAGAGCCAAAAGGGCGAAGCCAACACAGAATTTGGCAAATGGATACGCCGCAATTATGAACGCTGGGTGCCGAATCAGGGCGACGACACGCCGCTGATGAGTCCGCGTATCTTCCCGGAGCGCGTGTTCCCGCTGCTCGACAAGGGCGAAAAGGTGTTTTTCATTCTAATCGACAATTTCCGATTGGATCAATGGCGCACAATCAAGCCACTGCTGGCCGACACATTCACATTTGACGAGGAATTATACACCACGATATTGCCCACAGCCACCCAATATGCGCGCAATTCAATTTTCTCGGGCTTGATGCCTGTGCAAATTGAGAAAATGTTTCCCGATTTGTGGGTCGACGACGATTCTGAAGAAGGTAAAAATCTGAACGAATCGCCATTGATTGCCACACAAATCGAGCGCTATCGCCGACACGACCGTTTCTCCTACAACAAGATCAACGATTCGGCCGGCTGTGAGCGCCTGCTGCGCGATTTCTCTACGCTCGAGCACAACGATCTCAATGTGATTGTGCTCAATTTCATTGATATGCTGTCGCACGCCCGCACCGAGTCGAAAATGATACGCGAGTTGGCCTCGACAAATGCGGCCTACCGCTCAATCACCGAATCGTGGTTTCGCCACTCGCCGGCGATCGAGCTCTTCCGCAAAATCGCCTCAAGCGGTGCAAAAATCGTGCTCACCACCGACCACGGCACCATTCGCGTGGAGAATCCAATCAAGGTGGTAGGCGATAAAAACACCAACACCAACCTGCGCTACAAGCTTGGCAAAAATCTCAACTACAATCAGCGCCAAGTGTATGAAATCAAGCGTCCCGAAGCATTCGGGCTGCCATCGCCCAATGTGTCGACAGCCTATATCTTTGCTTGCGGCCGCGATTTCTTTGCATATCCCAACAACTACAACTACTACGTTCAATATTACACCGGCACATTCCAGCATGGAGGCATATCCATGGAGGAAATGCTTGTGCCGCTAATCACTCTCACACCCCGCTAACATGAGCAATCAGACCATTATTCACGTCGGCTCTGTTGCCGACATCGACGCTGCCGCTACCAAATTCTTGGAATTGATGGGCGACGAAACCGTTTACACCTTCACCGGCGAAATGGGCGCCGGCAAAACCACCTTTATTTCGGCGCTGGCTCGCGCCCTTGGCGTTGATCCCGAGGAGGCCAATTCGCCATCCTTTGCCATCGCAAATGAATATCGCTCGGAAACGACTGCCGAACTCATCTATCATTTCGATCTTTACCGCCTGGAATCGCTTGAAGAGGTGCTCGACATCGGTTTTGAGGATTATCTGGATTCAGGCGCATTATGCCTGATAGAATGGCCTGAAAAGGTGGCCGACATTCTGCCCGACGACACAGTGGCTGTCACCATCAAGGTCAACGACGACGATTCTCGCGACATTATCGTAGAGAAATGAGCACGCAGCCTCAAATTATAATGCTCGATTCCACCCGCTCTACCAGCTCGACGCTGGCCGAGCGGGCTGCCGAGCTTGCACACGGAGCTGTAATCGCCACTCGCGAGCAAACAGCCGGCCGCGGTCAGCGCGGAAACTCGTGGGAAGCCGAGCCGGGCAAAAATCTCACTTTTTCCATTCTGCTGAAGCCGCACAACATTCCGGCTGCCGAGGCATTTTCACTATCAATGCTCACAGCAATCGCCATCGCCGACTTTCTATCGGAACGATTGCCCGGACAATGCATCAAAATCAAATGGCCCAACGACATCTATGCCGGCGACTTAAAAATCTGCGGCATATTGCACGAAAATGCATTTGCCGGTGGCACGTTTGAACATTCAATTGCCGGAATCGGCATTAACGTGAATCAAACCATTTTTATGAGCGATGCGCCAAATCCGGTGTCGATGGCCATGCTTGCCAAGCACGAATTTGATGTAGACGAGCTGCTGGGTCAAATCACCACTCATATTTTAGAGGTGTGCGACAGCTACGACGGCGATGCCGAAAAGCTCACAGCTCATTATCGCACCATGCTATGGCGTGGCGAAGGCGAATATCTGTGGCTCGACCACCTCACCGGCGAAACCCTCCACGCGGCCATCGCATCGGTGGCCCCCGATGGCACATTCACATTAGCCACAACGCCGCCGCGATCGTATGCATTCAAGGAGATTTCTCCGATTTTTGAGTAGAATCTTGGCGTAGCTCGTCGAGCGTCACTCCAAGATAGCGCTCGGTTTTATCAATCAAGATACGGCCGAGCATCTTTGCCCATGTGGCGCCGTTTGCCGAGGCTTCATTTTCAAGCACCGACACAGCTTGCCAGAAGCACACGGCACCGGCCACAAATTTCAGCATCGAAATGCCGGGCACACCTATCACATTATCAATCATTGCGGCAAGAATCAGCACCGAGTAGATACGAATCAACGTAGCAATCACTCGGCCAAATCGAGCCGAGCTGAATTTAAGCTGTTGTCGCTTGGACGGCACCTTCTGCTGCAAGCGATGAGCCAATCGCCGAGCCGACACCACATCGGCGATCACCATGGCCGTGCACACCACTCCAAACGGCAACGCCGGGCCGGCCACTGCCCACAGCCAGCCGCCACAGGCTGCCGCAACGGTCTTTAGAGTTTGGGAACTAATCATAATGAGAGAATTTTTATAAGTTGGTAGAATTACTGACACAAAAGTAATTACCAAGGCGGCTTCACACCGTCACTTTTGTAAATCTCCGCAAAAGTGACACGGGGAATCTCTCACAAGCCGCGCCAACAAACAAGAGAGCCACTAACCACCATCATAATGATTAATGACTCTCCACCTTTCCAACAACAACATACAAACAAGCTATTGGAGATACGATTTGGCCTTGGCAAGGAGTACATCTCCCGGCATCTCGCCGCTATCGCGCCACACCTCGTTGCCATCTACATAGATTATGAACGTAGGCACTGACTCTACGCCGGCTTCTGCTGCCATTGCCTCGTTGGCGTCGATATCAAGCTGAGCGACACTAATTTGGCCGTCCAGCTGCTGCTTCACCTCGGCCACAATCGGCATCATGTGCCGGCAATGAGGACACCACGAGGCGTAAAATTCAACCATAACCACCGTGGCGGAGTTGATAATGGAATTGTAGCTCATAACAAAAGAATCAAAATGGGTAAAAACTCCCCAATAAAACAACCAACCGATGCAAAAGTTTAGGATAAATGAGTAATTTTGTATAGCAAATTTCAAAATGAAAGCACCATTTCCCACATATTCAGTGATGCGCGCGCGATATTTGGCGTTCTTGCTGCTCGAGCGAGGGCTATCCGACAACACGCGCGATGCATATATGCGCGACCTCGACCGCTTTCAGGAATTTCTTGCCGACCGCGGCGTTGACTTCAACGAGGTCGACATTAATATATTAGATGAATTTGTGGCCGCGCTGTGCGATTTGGGCATTGCGCCACGTTCGGTGGCGAGAATGATTTCCGGCGTGAAATCGGTGTATAGGTATCTGAGATTAGAGGGCGCAATCGAGCAGGACCCCACCCTGCTGCTTGAGACGCCACGCATCGGGCGCAAATTGCCCGAAGTGCTAACAGTCGAGGAAATCGACGCCATGATTGATGCAATCGACCTATCCTCTACCACCGGCCGTCGCAATCGTGCCATAATTGAGACACTCTATGGCTGCGGGCTGCGAGTGAGCGAGCTGGTGAATCTCGAGCTCAGCCGCATCGACTTTGACAATGGCATTGTGCTGGTGACAGGCAAGGGCGATAAGCAGCGCCTTGTGCCAATGTCGGAAGTGGCAATTGAGCAAATTCAGCTCTATATGCACGACCGCTCGTATCTGAAAATCAAGCCGGGCGAAGAAGGCATTGTGTTTCTTAACGTGCGCGGCAGCCGCCTCACGCGCCAAATGGTGTTTATTTTTCTGCGTCAATTGGCCGAGGCTGCCGGAATTAAGAAAACAATATCGCCGCACACTCTGCGCCACTCATTTGCCACCCACCTGCTTGAAGGCGGTGCCAATCTGCGTGCAATTCAGCAAATGCTTGGCCACGAAAGCATTGCCACCACCGAGATTTATCTACATTTAGACAACACACGTCTGCGCGAAGAAATTTTGCGCTTCCACCCGCGCAACAAGAAACAATAGTGCCCCGCCCCACCAATTTTAAAGTTGGAATCACGGAGATTCACAAAAAAAGCCAATGTTTTCGTGGTCTAACTATTTTTATGCCATTTTGCTTTTCAGATAGCGCAATTTTAAGTAACTTCGCGCCTAATAAAACATTTTACTAAAGTTTTTCCGGATTTTATAAAATGTTTCTTAATTTTTTCCACTAACAACTACAAAAAGTTTAATGAAAAAGCTACCACGTTTCCTAAGTATGGCACTGCTGGCCGTGGGCATTGGCACTCTTTTAGCTACGCCACCAGCATCCTACAGAGTCATTCCTCCCTCCCCATCGCTCGGAAAGGTTGAACTCAAGGAATTGCCTAAAGGCCGTTCGACCGTAAACGACAAACGCACAGCTCGTAAAATTTCGCTCAAGGACGCTTCAAAGGCTCCTAAAATCAATGGTACAGTATGCTCGGCCCAGACATGGACAGGCACTGACAACATTGGCGTTTACTCGTTTGTTGCCACTTCCACCGGCGTAAAATCAGAAAAAATCTTCTCTGACGCCGACATTAAAGAGCCATACGCCGGCACTTATTGCAACGGCGGCTACTACATCATCGAGCACAACCAAATCACATCTTCACTGCTCTTCAGCCGCATCTATTGCTACGATGCCTCCACTTGGGAACCACAATACATCTTCAATATTGGCACCACCAACGAGATGTATGTTGGCAGCTATTCAGGCACAATTAGTGATATCGCGATCATCTCAAGAGATGGCGCCAACTATGGTATCACTTCTTTCCAAAGCTTCTTGACACCTAATGAATGGGGCCTTATCGAAATCCAAAAATTCCCTCAAACAGGTTCTAACTATATTAAACAAAGTACCGACCACTATATTGGCCTCACCGCAACACCCGACAATGTGGTGTATGCAATCAACGACCTCGGCTACTTTGGCACGATCGACACCACCACCGGCGATTTCACCAAGATTAGCGAGACAGGCCTCGCCGCCACTGAAAATTGCTCGGCCACCTATAGCTCAAAAGATGGTCAAATCTATTTCAGCTACACCGACGGCAACAGCGGCTCAAGCCTCTACCAAATCGACCCCGCCACCGGTAGCGCCACTTATCTCTACGACTTCCCCGAAGGTGAAGTCGTTGTTGGTCTCTACATCGACGAAGCTCACGACGATGATGTGCCGGCAGCAGCCGAGCAGCTCAAGACCAACTTTACAGGCTCATCGCTCGAAGGCACACTCTCATTCCACATCCCCGCTTATCTGTATAATGGCCAAGATGCTCAGGGCGTAGTTGACTATGCAGTGAGCGTAGACGGCTCTCAAGTGATTGCCGGCAGCGACAATTATGGCAGCGACGTAACTTGCAATGTAAGCGTAGCAAACAACGGCACTCACACCTTTGAAGTGGTGCTCAGCAACGCAGCCGGTTCATCAGATGCAGCCTCTATCGAAGCCTACGTTGGTCTCGACACCCCATTGGCCCCCTCAGCTGTAGAGCTCTCATATGCCAACGGCAAATTCTCGATTTCCTGGCAAGCGGTTAACAAAGGCGTGAATGGCGGATTTATTTCCGACGATGATGTGCGCTACACCGTGCGCCGCGACTTCGACAATAAAGTTGTTGCCGAAAACATCACCGGCACATCGTTTGAAGACGCAGTGGCCGAAAAAGCCGGGCTCGAGACATACACATATTCAGTTACAGCCAATCTTAGCGAACTTAGCGGCGAAGCCACTAAATCCAACGCTGTGACAATCGGCTACATCGTGCCCGACTACACTGAAAATTTTGATAGCGACAGCTCGCTGAACGGCTACACCATTATTGATGCCAACGAAGACGGCCTAACATGGTACTCGGAATTTGGCCAAATTAAGGTGATGGCCACAGGCACCGACCCCAAGGATGATTGGTTTATCACCCCATCAGTGATGCTCGAAGCCGGCGAAAACTATGAATTTGCTTTCGATGCATCGGCTCTGCTCGCATCATATAAATACTACGAACAATATGAAGTGTGCATCGGCACCGAACCCACTGCCGAAGGATTGTCGACCGTGGTTCAACCCACCACTACCGTTTCTTCCTACACATCAGTTCGCCAGGTGGTATCGCTTAAGGTCAACACCACCGGCCGCTACTACATCGGTCTGCACGCAGTGTCGGCTTATCCCCACGCCACATTCCTTATCGACAACTTTGAAATTTACAAAGGCTCAACCGACGGTGCTCCTGCTGCTGTAGAGAATTTCATCGCTACAGCCGATCCTCAGGGCCAGCTCAAAGCCACCCTTTCATTCACCGCTCCAAGCCTCACAAAGGTGGGCGATCCTCTTTCAAGCATCACCAAGGTTGAGATCTCTCGCGACGGCACCCTCATCAAGACTCTCGATAACATTGTCCCCGGCCAATCCTACACTACCACCGACGACAATGTCAACTACACCGGCACTCACACCTATGCTGCCGTAGCATACAACGAAATCGGCGAAGGCCCCAAAGCCACAGCTATTGTATTCGTTGGCTTCAACACTCCTTCATATCCGCGCTGGATTTCTATCGACGAAGATGAAAACGATCCGGGCATGGTCACTGTAAGCTGGCAGCCTGTCACCACCGACATCGCCGGCGGCACAATTCCCGAAGGCACTGTAAGCTACATGCTCTATGTATATGACGGCACCAACTACGATTGCCTTGGCACCGAAATCACCGAAACCAGCTTCACTCACCGCGCTGTTGAAGCCGGACACCAAGCTTATGTAAACTACTACATCTATGCTCGCAACCCAGGGGGCATCGGCGACGTAGCATCTTCCGAACAAAAACTTGTTGGCACTCCCCACTCTGTTCCCTTCTTTGAATCGTTCCCCAACGGCCAACAAACCACCGAGACATTCCTCACCAGCAGCGGCTGGTATCTTGCCACCGACGCAATGGGCATGCCCGCAAGCGACGGCGACAACGGCTATCTGCTGTTCTTCTCCAACTATCAGACTTCTTCAGCGCTGATGACCGGTAAAATTGACTTCTCCGGCACCACCAACCCCGGCCTGATTTTTGCTTGCTACGACTTCCGCGGCACCGATGGCACTCTCAGCCAAAACACCATCGACATCTCGATTACAGCCGACGGCACCGAAAATCTGCTCGTGCGCCACACAGCCGACGGCAACAACGCTTGGCACTATGTTGTGGTCCCCCTCAGCGACTATGTCAACAAGACCGGCCTTGTCAACCTCACCGTAAGCGTTGTCAACTGCCCCTACGTAGTGATTGACGACCTGCGCGTTATCGACCTCTACGACTACAACCTCACCGCATCGGCAATCGACGCGCCCGCTCACGCCATCGCCGGCGAATCGTTCGACGTCACTGTAAAGGTTCAAAACAATGGTATGAACGCCGCCAAAGGCTACACCGTTGAACTGTATTGCAACGATCAGCTCATCGAAAGCAAACGCGGTGGCTACATCGAATCTTGCCACAACGGCTCTGTTACATTCAACGTAACAGCCAATCCTACCACCGAAGGCGACGCTAAATACTACGCTAAGATTGTTTATGATGCCGATCTCTACAACGACGACAACACATCGCCCGTTGCCTCAATCGACATCGACGTGAACAACTATCCCGCACCCCTCGAGCTCAAAGCCACCGACAGCAATGACGGCGTAGCCCTCACTTGGGAAGAACCCGTGCTGACCAACCTTGGCACAGCGCCCGTAACCGAAGACTTTGAAGACTACGACAGCTGGGTTCAAGACAACTTTGGCAACTGGACCACAATTGATGCCGATCAACTGCCCAACGGCGGTATCCAGGATTCCGACGGCAACGTGCTCAACCTTGCCAGCAACTACATGGCTTATTGCATCTCGGATATCAACACCGACGGTTTTGAAGATCTGCTCATCGCCAACAGCGGCATCAAAGCTGCCATGTCGATGTATGTCTACGATCCTACCACCTACGAACAAGCTCAATCAGACGACTGGTTGATTACTCCCGAACTCAGCGGCGACGCTCAGAAGATTACATTCTATGCAAGCGCAGTCGACTACAGCTATCCCGAATCGTTTGAAATCCTCATCTCTAAGACAGGCACCGAAACAAGCGATTTTGAAGTTGTAAAACAAGTGGAAGGCCTCACAGAAGAATGGACCTACTACGGCATCACCGTGCCCGCAGGAACAAAATATCTGGCTATCCGCTGCACCAGCGCCACCGGCTTCTTGTTCTTCGTTGATGATATCACCTACATTCCCGCTGACGGCGCTCAACTTCAGCTCGAATTGAAAGGCTACAACATCTATCGCGACGGCAAAAAGATCAATTCTGCTATCGTCTCCGACCGCAACTACGTAGACAACAAAGCTGCCGAAGGCATCCACAACTACTACGTAACTGCCGTTTACGACAAGGGCGAATCTCAGCTCTCTAATCTTGCTAAGGTTTCATCGTCAATTAGCGACGTGGCACTCGCAGCCATCAACATTGCAGGCGGCAAGGGCCAAATCACAGTAAGCGGCGCTAATGGCCAAAATATCCAAGTGTTCACCACCGACGGTCGCCTCAAAGGCAACTATGCCGGTGCAGCCATCAACAACATCCCCGCCACCACCGGTGTTTACATCGTGAAGATTGGCGCTAAGGTTGCTAAAGTTGTGGTTGAATAAACATCACGATAACTCCCTATGAAAAGCGGAGGGCTCCCAAGCCCCCCGCTTTTTCTTTGCTACCACTGCAACAATTCCGGTTTTAAAAGGAAGTCCAGCAGGCCTAACGTTACTATTCCATCATCATTTCTTTTAGGCTTTATATAATCCTTTACAATGATGATTTTTTTGAAAGAATCATCTATATTAAATAATGATGCCGATTCTTGACGCTCTTTTACATCTGTTGGCATCGCAAATGCAGATTGTATGTAATATCGCAGATTCCCTTTATTAGCCACGAAATCGACTTCAAATTGTTTGCGTATTCTTACACCATTTTTGTCGATAAATCGCATATCAACAATTCCAACATCAACAGAGAATCCACGTATTTTAAGCTCATTATAAATTATATTCTCCATGATATGGTTTTCTTCTTGCTGTCGGAAGTCTAATATGGCATTTCTAATACCAACATCCGTAAAATAATATTTACTCAGGGAGTTGATATATTTTTTCCCTTTTATATCATACCTTGTCGATTTATCTATAATAAATGCATCTTGGAGGTGACTTAGATAACGCGCAATTGTCTTGTCAGATATGGTGACATTTTTTAGAGACTTGAAAGTTCTAGACAACTTAGCCGGATTGCAAGGCGAACCGATTGATGAGGCAATAATCTGAACCAATTCATTGAACTCTACTATATTTTTAATCTTATGTCTATCCAAAATATCAGCTGCATATACTGTATTATACAGATTTTTTAGATAGTCGACTTTTTTCTGATCTCCATCCAATGTTACGACATTAGGCAAACCGCCATAAGTATAATAATCAGACCATGCCTCGATAGGATGCCGTGCATCAACCGACATGAACTCTGTAAATGAAAGTGGATATACATGGATTTGGTCGCCACGACCTCTAAACTCTGTAATTATATCAGATGACAGAAATTTTGAATTACTACCGGTGACGTATACGTCTAAATTTTGTTTACGCAGTAATCCATTTAATACAGATTCAAAATCGCGCAACAACTGCACTTCATCAAGTAACAAGTAATATTTTTTATCAGCTTTAATCCGTTCCTTGAGATACAGCATAAATTCATCGGGATTGCACAAATTGCGATAGTCCCAATCATCAAATGGAATTTTTATTATTTCATCTCTATCTACACCATCATTAAGTAGATGCTCTTCAAAAAGATTAAACAATAAGTACGATTTCCCGCATCGCCTTATGCCGGTGATAATCTTTATTAAGCCATTCCATTTACCTGAAATGAGTTGGTCAAGGTAAGTTTGTCGTTGAATTTTCATCTTGTTTGAATTACTTATGAAGGGATACAGTTGTGAAGCATTTTCGATACGCAAAAATACACGATATTTTTGATATTTACAAATCATATGACGAAAAGTTGGCCATTTGGCCACTTTTTCGTCATAGAAAACACATTGATTATCTTTTGATTACAAATTATATGACGAAAAGTTGGCCATTTGCCCGGTTTCTCGTCATAGAAAATCGGTAGTTATAAGCCTAAAAAACAGGCCGTCTACACGCGCGGTTAGACAGCCTATTTTTAATGTCGTTATAGCGATGGAGTGCTTGACGATTTATGCAGGAGCCATGGTGAGTGTGGACAATTGCAACCGGGCGGCTGTGGCAAGGTCTGATTCTGAAATACCACGGATTGATTCGATTATAGCGGCTTCCGGAATCACATAGCCTCGCATCAACGTTTGGCGTGCAATGCCCAAAATACGATTTTCAAGGTTTTCAGACCCCACGATAAGTTGGCCTAAATATTGCTTTTTAGCCATTTCGAGCTTGCGGTGCGTGATAGTGCCGGCCGCCACGGAATCAATCACCTCGCCTACAAGCTTGCGGCATCGGGCGTTGTCGTCGGGGTCGCAGCCATAATAGATGGCAAGCAAGCCGCAATCGCTGAAAATGCCCGTGGAAGCGTCGACGTTATATACAAGGCCGCGACGCTCGCGTAAAGCCACATTGAGCAGCGAATTCATGCCCGGGCCGCCAAGGATGTTTGTAAGCAGAGCCGTAGCATATCGGTCGGGCGAATCAAAGCCGCCAATACGTGCGCCTACGATAGTGTGAGCTTGGTGCGACTCGATATTTTTAATGGTGTTGAATACCGGCAACACCTCGGGAGCGCGGCGAGCCCTTATCGGTGCGTCGCCACTTAGCTCGGCAAAGGCACGTTCCAACACGGAAAAAGCACGGTCGGCGCCCATGCTTCCGGCATAAAATGCCACCATATTGGCCGGCACATACCAATGACGCAGATACTCGCGGCAAAGTTCGGGCGTAAATGTATCCAGAGCCTGACGAGTGCCAAGGATATTATGGCCGAGGTCGGAGCCGGCAAACAGCAGGTCTTCAAAGTCGTCGAAAATTGCATCGGAAGGCGTGTCGAGGTAGGAATCAATTTCATCGGCCACCACATCGCGCTCCTTGGTGAGCTCATTTTCGGGGAAACGGGAATTAATGGTGAGGTCGGCGATTAATTCAGCAGCGCGAGCAAGATTTCCGGCAGGGAAAGCGCTATATACCACGGTTTCATCCTTGGTGGTGTAGGCGTTGATTTCACCGCCTACGGCCTCCATACGGTTGATAATATGCCACGACGAGCGCTTAGCCGTACCCTTGAAAATGGTGTGCTCCACAAAGTGGGCCAAACCTAAATGTGTAGGGCCTTCGTCGCGACTGCCCACACCGACAGCCACGCCGCAATAGCCCACAGCGGCGCGGGGCACGTGCACATGCACCATCCTTAGACCGGACGCGGCGGTGTGATAAGATATATTGAGCTGCTTATTTCTCATGCCAATTGCCATCGGCTTTTATAAGTTCGATAAGGCGAGGCATTGCCTCGTCGGCAGGAATATTTTTTACGATGCAGGTCTTATTGCGATAGAGGCTCACACGGCCGGGGCCGGCGCCTACATAGCCATAATCTGCATCGGCCATTTCGCCCGGGCCATTGACAATGCAACCCATCACGCCGATTTTGAGGTGGGTCAAGTGGCCGAGCTCGGCCTTTACCCGAGCCAGCACACTTTGCAAATCAAAGAGTGTGCGGCCACACGACGGGCAAGCGATAAACTCGGTTTTCGACATGCGGCGGCGAGTGGCTTGCAGAATGCTAAGAGTGAGATCGTTGAGGCGATTGCGCGACATCTGAGGCGCGTTGATGCATACTCCTTGCAGCGGATGTTCCAACAAGATACTGCCAAGGTCGACCGACGCAGCAATTATCACTTGATCGGCAGTCATGTCGGCCGGATAATCAATTGTGAGAACTGCATTAACAGGATTATCGAGCGCGTCGAGGGCCTTGCGAGCCTTGGCAAGCGCGCCTGGATGTGCCACATGAATTTCGGCAGCGTCGGCAGGTGTTGCATCGCCATCACGCCCAATCACTTGCGGCACGACTGACGTGGGCAGCAATTGGCGCTCGGGGCGAACGCCGTCGGGAGCATCGGTGCCGGCAATCGTGGCTATGTGATTAAGCAGCATTCGTGCCACAGGGATTTCAGCCACGGGATCCTCGGCCAGCGACACGCGGATAGTGTCGCCTATGCCATCGGCCAACAGCGAACCGATGCCCACAGCACTTTTCACACGGGCATCCTCGCCGTCGCCGGCTTCGGTCACTCCAAGGTGAAGAGGGAAGGCCATGCCTTCACGCTCCATAGTAGCGGCCAAAAGGCGCACAGTGCGAGTCATCACCACCACATTTGAGGCCTTGATTGAAATCACCACATCGGTGAAATTTTCATCAACGCACACGCGCAAAAATTCCATTGCGCTCTCCACCATGCCTTCGGGTGTGTCGCCATAGCGGCTCATAATGCGATCGCTGAGCGAGCCGTGGTTCACGCCGATGCGCACAGCGGTGCCATGCTCGCGGCAGAGCTGTAGAAACGGGACAAACTTATCGCGAATGCGCTGCAACTCAGCGGCGTATTCTTCATCAGTGTATTCAATTTTAATGAATGTGCGGCCCGGGTCGACAAAATTGCCGGGGTTGATGCGCACCTTTTCCACCTGCTCGGCGGCGGCAAATGCAGCGGCGGGGTTGAAGTGAATATCTGCCACCAATGGCACGTTGCAACCTGCTTGGCGCACCTTGGCGCGTATGGCACCAAGATTGCGAGCATGGGCTGGTGTTTGCGCTGTCAGACGCACGATGTCGGCACCGGCAGCGGCAATATCAAGGATTTGGGCCACGCTGGCATCAGTGTCCATCGTGGGCGTGTTGGTCATTGATTGCACGGCCACACGATTGTCGCCTCCAATAGTAACATTGCCGATATGGGCTTCAGAGGCCTTGCGGCGAGTATATTTATACGTTTTCAATTTGTTTTGAACTTATAATCGGAGATTGCAGCCAAGTCGGCGTTGGCTTTAATGATTTTTTGGTTGAGCGAAGCGGTCCATTGAGTGTAGCGCTCGGACAAAGCGGCATCCGACAGTGCCAGGATGCGCACAGCGAGCACAGCAGCATTCATACCGGCATTGATGCCAACAGTGGCCACGGGGATGCCTGGGGGCATCATCACAATCGACAGCAGCGCGTCTTGGCCTTGCAACGTGGAATCAATAGGCAGGCCGATAACAGGGAGCGGAGTGAGCGCTGCAATCACGCCCGGAAGGGCAGCGGCCATGCCGGCGGCAGCAATAATCACCTTGATGCCGCGGGCGGCGGCTCCGGTGGCAAATTCCTCCACAGCTTGCGGGGTGCGGTGGGCGCTGAGAGCGTTAAGCTCAAAGGGCACTTGCATTTGTTCAAGGAAATCGGCAGCTTTGCGCAGAATTGGCAGATCGGAAGTGCTGCCCATGATGATGCTTACTTGAGGTGTCATATCTTGAATTTCAATGAATATACATTGCTGAATAACAAATAATCAGTCCCAGGAAAAATCCGGCAACTACTTGCCAAAATGTGTGGCGGCAGAGCAGCAATCGAGTGGTGGCAACCAATCCGGAAATTATGAATATAGAGCTGATTACAATCATCGAACTAACATCGGCCAACCCGTTCACGGCACACCACAACATCATGCCGCCCAATCCACCTAAAGCAGTGGTGTGAGCGCTGATTTTCCATCGCAGCGTAATCAGCACGGCGATAGCGGTGGCAATGGCCGCTCCAAAGAAAAACATTCTGAGCCAAATCGGCGCTGAATAGCACGTCATCAGCAATCCGGCGGCGGCATAGCACACAGCCGCCACGCTCATCGGCACAAATCGCT
The DNA here is from genome assembly GCA_964598685.1 of uncultured Bacteroides sp. Classification (GTDB taxonomy): domain Bacteria; phylum Bacteroidota; class Bacteroidia; order Bacteroidales; family Muribaculaceae; genus CAG-873. Next base: position 6,867 of record CAZRCU010000007.1, on the reverse strand, counting down.
CTGCACGATTTGAAATTGCCAAATCGCTAACCTTGCCGATTCTCGATAGGGCCATAAGCATGGCAAATGGCATAGCGCCGGTGATGATTGCCACCATGATTGTAGCGAAAATGCGGTTGCCCTCGGGGAGCGAGCGCATTGGAGTAATCCACATTGCCAAAATCATGCCATAGGTAGGAATAAGTAGTGGCGAAAAAATATCGCTGATAATATGAGCCCAGCGAGGGCCGTGTTGTCTGTAGTTTAAGATATTGGTCATAGCTTAACTGTTGCGGCGCATTCTGGCCACAGGGATTTTCATTCGTTCTCTATATTTGGTTACAGTGCGGCGAGCCACTTCAAGGCCCTTGGCTGCCAGAGCATCGGTGATAGCCGCATCGCTCAATGGTTGCCGCTTGTCTTCGTTTTCGATTAGTGATTTGATAGCCTCGTCGATAGCATGTGATGAAGCCTCCGACTCTTCGCCAACACCCTCGCTGAAAAGCGACTTTAGCAAAATCATGCCGCGCGGCGTCATCATATATTTCGATGATGTGGCACGCGAAATCACACTAAGGTCGAGGTGGGTGAGGGCAGCCACATCGCGCAGCACCATGGGGCGGAGCCGCGAGCGATCAAAGTCGGCGAAAAATTCGGGCTGCAAAGCCACAATGGCCTTGCCCACTGACATCAACGTCTGCGAGCGCATCTTGGCCAACTCAATAAAATCAGATGCCTCCTCGCGGCGCGATTTTATGAACGCCTGCGCATCGACCGAACCTCGCGCGATATTCTTAACTGCATCCGGGCGAAAAGATTCCTCAATTTCAAGGTCGGGCACGCGGCCGGCCAATGTGAGAGTCACGGTGCCATCCGGTGCCGTTTCCACATTAAAATCGGGGGTAATGCGCATCATGTGGTCGGCATCGGCCGAGGTTTCCAGAAATGCGCCGGGCTTGGGGTTGAGCGATGATATGACACGCATAGCCGCGTCAAATTCATCGCGAGAAATATTTAGCGACGCACGGATGCGGTCGAAGTGCCGCTTTGAAAAAGCTTCAAAGCAGCCTTCGATTATGCGCTTGGCATTGTCAACGGCGCCGGATGTATCTGCAAGGCGATTGAGCTGCAGCAGCAGGCAATCGCGCAAGTCGGTTGCACAAATTCCGGCAGGGTCGAGCGAGCGCACCACCTCCATGGCCCGCGCCATCTCATCCGGTTCCACCATAAATCCGGCTCCCATGGCAATATCATCGGCAATGGCTTCGGGACGACGAGTGAGATACCCGTTGGAATCCAAATTGCCAATTATATAATAAGCGATTTCGCGCAGCCGCGGTGATATATCATAATCGGCCAGCTGTGCCGTAAGGCTGTCGATTCCCGAGGCAGTGTCGTCGGCTTGCTCGCGCGGCGAATAATCATCGTCGGCCGAATGGTTTGAAATATTGAGTCGATAATATGGGATGTCGTCGGGCGAAGCATAGTCGGCACGTTGCAACTCCTCGGCAGATTCGTGAAATTCCTCGGAATCTTGTGCCGGAGCATCGTGCTCGGCCACCACAAGTGCGGGATTTTCGTCGAGCACACGATGCACCTCGTCCTCAAATTCAGGCGCCGACATTTCGAGCATACGCCCCAAGCGCACCTGACGCGGAGTCAAGCGCTGGCGCAGCTGCTGATTTTGCGACAATCCGAGAGTTGATTCCATCATTATTTAGCTTCAGGAGGATAAGCCACACGGGTGTGATACATTGTCATTAGACGCTTCACAAAAGCGGCTTTAATGGTGGGCACATCTCTAAATTCCAAGGTAGAATCAGCGTGAAGGCCGTCGGCAATTTGGCCATCAATGATTTTATCGACCAATGCAGCGATAGATTCGCGCGAATAATCAGGCAAGGAGCGTGATGCAGCCTCCACCGAGTCGGCCATCATCAGCAGCGAGGTCTCGCGCGACTGCGGGTTCGGGCCCGGATATGTGAATGCCGAAGCATCGGGATTTGCTTCATCGGGATGCGAGTTGCAATAAGCATAATAGAAATATTTTGCTTTGCCGCAGCCGTGGTGCTGACATATAAAGTCTTTCACAACGGCGGGCAGTCCGGCCTTATTGGCGCGTCGCAAGCCGTCGGTCACATGATTAATCACAATGCGAGCGCTTTGCTCGGGAGTGAGGGTGTCGTGAGGATTCACGCCATGCTGATTTTCTGTAAAGAAAGCCGGATTGGTCATCTTGCCAATATCGTGATACAAAGCACCCACGCGCACAATCAGCTCGTTGGCGCCCATAGCTCGAGCGGCATCGCAAGCCAAGTTGCTCACGCTCATCGAGTGTTGGAACGTGCCCGGGCAGGTGTCGCTCAGCTCGCGCAGCAGCGGCTGATTTGTGTCGCTCAGCTCGGTGAGAGTCACCACCGATACAAAGCCAAACGAGCGTTCGATCAGCGACATTAATATATAGGCCATTGATGTGAGCAATGCACTGATAGCAAGAAACGCCGGCATGCGCCATGCAAAGCCCTCTAACGTGCCGTTCATCAGCATTTCGAGAGCCACATAGCCCACAATATAGGCCAACGCCACAATCGCAGCTGTTTTAAGCAATTCCGACCGCTGGCTCAGTCCGCGCAGCGTGTACACTGCCGCCGCAGCCGCTGCAAATTCCAAGAATGTAAATTCCAGCACAAATGTGGCAATCGGCGCAATCACCAACATTGCCGTCATCGACACATACATTGCCGTGCGCCCCTCGAAAAACACCAACATCAAAATTGGTATAAGCGCCATCGGCACCAGATAGATACCTCCCGGAATAAACGAATTAAGGCATACAGCCATTAAGAAGAATATCGTCACAATCATGTAGACGAAGCCCAGCGCGCGGAAATTATTGTAGATTTCCGGAGCCATTATTGCACAATAGCCCAATAGCAAGGCCATCAGCAGCGCCACATACATAAATTGGCCCAGACGTGTGAGCACATCCGAGCGAGTGGTATGAGTAAGACGGGCTTCGAGCAATTCCTCGTAGGTGCGCAGGTTGGTATAGTCCTGAGCCGATATTATATCGCCTTTATTGATAATAGCCTGCCCCTGCAAAATCACGCCGCGGTCGGCTGTAAGCGTTTGATATTCATTGTCGAAATATCGCTTATTATCGGCTGCGTTGTAGGTGATATTCGGGCGCAGTATATTTTGAATGTTGGATCCGGTGAAATAGCGGCGAACATTGGGGTCGGTAATCAACGAATCCAACTGCAAATATATATCGCGAGTGGATGTGAGTCCGCTTGTCGACCGTTCGCTCAATATATTGCCCTCAAGCACTCTGATTCTGGGCAATTCGCCATCAAGGATCTTGGTCATGGTGGCTGCTTCCACCACGCCCTCGGAATAATACTTGCGCAGAATCGGTGCAATTTTGTTTTTATTGGCAGTGCCTCGCTCGGCCGGCAGCTCATTGATAATGGAATCCACCACGCTCTCATCAAGCTTATAGATTGGCACAAAGCGCGCATTTAGCGTGTCGCGCACTGCCTTCACCGTGGCTGAATCTGCATGGATAGGAATATCAAACGGAGCTATCAGCTGCGCATAATTCCAGGGGCGCCCCTCCTCGTAGACATAGATGCATGAATTTTGATGCGGATAAAACCACACAATTATCACCGTGGCCACAATGGCCATGATTATGCGTTTGAGATGATTCTGAGGGATTAACTTCATGGTTGCGGGTTAGTTTCAATGTATGCGTGTGGCCGAGGTTACGCCTTCAATCGACATCACTTTCCGGCAAAGGCTGTTCACCACATCGGCCGATGTGACGCTCACCCACAAATCACATAGGAACACCTCGCCGGTGGCCTCAATATTGAGCTTGCGAATATCTATTGCCAGATGTGTCGAGCTGATGCTGGCCAAATCTTGAAGCATGCCGTGGCGGTCGATACCCTCGATGCGCACATGCACCGGGAATTTAGCGCCGTCGTTTTCCCAACGTGTGGCCAAAATGCGTGGGCCATATCCGGCCTTGAGCACTTGAGCATACGGGCAGTCGAGCGAGTGTACCTCCACCTTGCCATCATCGTTGATAAATCCGAGCGCATCGTCGCCCGGGATTGGCGAGCAGCAATCAGATGTAATAAAGTTGGCATTTCCGTGGTCGTCGCTCTTGAGCACGTAAATTTCCTTAGGATTGATAGCGTCGGGCTTATCTTGCGAACCATCGCCTTCGTCGCCCTTGATTTTGGCGATACGTAATATCTTGGTAATAATGCCGTTTTTCTTGTTCGAAGTGGCCTGAGCGGGCTTGCGCAGAGCCTTCACCAGAAACTCACCCAGCATTATTTCCTCATTGCCAAGCTGATAGCACAAATCATCGCGATTAGCCACATGATATGTACCCAAGATTTTTGAAATCACAGCATTGGTGTCGGGAATATTATGGTCGGCCAGCCATTCGCGCAATATTTCGCGACCTTTGGCAGTGAGCGGCTGGCGCACCTTGCGCAGCGCCGAGCGCAGGCGTGTTTTAGCATGAGCTGTCACCAAAAAGTCGGCCCACTCGGCCTGCGGCATTTGCGATTGCGACGTGAGAATTTCCACCTGATCGCCCGACTTGAGCACTGCGCTCAGCGGCATCAGCTTGTGATTAACCTTGCCGGCGATGCAGTGGATACCAATCTCTGAGTGGAGCGCAAACGCGGCGTCAAGCACTGTCGCGCCGGCCGGCAGCGTGATTAATTCGCCCTTGGGCGTGAACACCACAATCTCCGACGAGAACAGGTTGAGCTTCACAGTGTCGAGAAAATCAATTGCGCTTGGCTCGGGATTATCCAAAATATCCTTGATAGTGCGCAGCCACGCATTAAGTTCCGACTCCTCGTCGCCCTCACCGATTTTATATTTCCAGTGGGCGGCAAAGCCTTTTTCTGCAATTTCATCCATGCGCCTACTGCGAATCTGCACTTCAATCCAATTGCCGTCGGGGCCCATCACTGTGAGGTGAAGCGCCTGATAACCATTGGCCTTGGGCGTCACAATCCAATCGCGAGTGCGGTCGGGATGCAAGCGATACAGGTCGGTAATGGCTGAATAGATACTCCAGCAGATGCCCTTTTCCTTGCTGATGTCGTCGCACTCAAACACGATGCGCATAGCATAAAGGTCGTAGACCTCCTCAAAAGGCAAATGCTTGGTTTCCATCTTATTCCAGATGGAATATACTGATTTCAGACGAGCTTTGGCCTCGTATTTCAGCCCGAGCTCATCGAGTTTTTTCTTAATAGGAAGAGAAAAGTCGGTGTAGATGGCGCTGCGGCGCGATTCGCTCTCCTTGATTTTGCGCGAGATTTCCTCGTAGGCCTTGGGATGTTCATACTTAAAGGCAAGGTCTTCGAGCTCGGTCTTTATGGCAAAGAGGCCCAATCGGTGGGCCAGCGGTGCATAGATATACAATGTCTCGCCGGCAATTTTATACTGCTTGTTGGGCGCCATCGACCCCAAAGTGCGCATATTGTGCAGGCGGTCGGCCATCTTAATAAGCACCACGCGAATATCCTCGCTCATTGTGAGCAACAGCTTGCGGAAATTCTCGGCCTGAGCCGAAGCTTTATCACCGAAAATGCCGCCCGAAATCTTCGTAAGTCCCTCCACCAACTGAGCGATTTTTGGTCCGAAATGCTGTTCGATATCCTCAACAGTGTAGTCGGTATCTTCCACCACATCGTGAAGCAGCGCCGCGCAAATCGACGTTGAGCCCAATCCGATTTCCTGACTTGCAATTTTGGCCACGGCAATCGGGTGCAAAATATATGGCTCGCCCGAGCGGCGGCGCACACCCTTATGGGCTTCTTTTGCAAAATGGTAGGCACGCTCTATGATTTCCACTTTCTTGCGGTGGTTGCTCTTGAGATAGCCGTCAAGCAAATCTGCATAAGCCGCTTCTATCATGCGGTCGTCTTCTTCGGGACTTGTATGTATCACATCGCTCATAGTAGTGAATTGTTGGCTCAAATTCCAACATAACCACAAAAATACAACTTTCTTGTCAATCGGCAAAAGGAATTTTTTTCATTTCCGAAAATTCCGAAAATTTATGTTCCGCTGTTACCTGCATGGACAGACAACCGCACTACCAAAACTTACTCCTGCATGGCAATGTTTCGGAATCGCTGTTGCAAATCGCTGATTCTCGCCATCAAATCATCAAATGGCAGAGCGTCGGCATAAATGAAACTCTTTTGCATTTCCTTATAATCCGATTCATAGCCCGAGCGCAACTTATCCGGTGGTAAAAACGTTATTACCGACGGCAGTTCTTTGGTATAATCAACATATCCAACGTGGTAGAATTTTTCTCTATGAGCCACGATGGTTTTGTAAAGTTCAACATCGGCCAATGCCATATCCACATAGATGGTGTGCATAAGTCGCTCTAAATCGTAGAAATGGCGAGTCATGCGACGTGTTCGTGGCGCATCCTTTTGGAATTCCTCACACAATAAAAACGCCTTTTCCAAAAAAGTGCGTGCAGGGCTCACAGTCTTTACATCAATCGTAAAATCTTCGTCCACCACACGGTCTTCACTAAGATATGCCTGATGGATTAATGATGAGATTGTCTTGATTTCATACGGTTCTGCCATGGAAAGCACGCTAATTTCAATCTTAACAACCGGCTTGACATAAGACTCTTTATTAGGATAAAGTGTTGGATAGTGCACAAATACAACATTAGGGTCTTTATCGTGAGCTATTTTGACAGGCCTGCCATGCTCATCAAGAAGTTCATTTTCTCCCATCACAACGGCCTCTTTTAATCCTAGTTCAGTCAATTTCGATTTCAGCTCATCCTTAAACTCTCCGAGAATGAAATCTTGGCCC
>CAZRCU010000006.1:1705-26765 GCA_964598685.1 uncultured Bacteroides sp. | reverse complement strand
TTGAAATCGAAGAAGGCGTTGACGGTCTCATCCACATCAGCGACCTCTCTTGGACAAAGAAAATCAAACACCCCAGCGAATTTACTCAAATTGGCAACGAAATCGAAGTTGAAGTTCTCGCTATCGACAAAGACAACCGTCGCCTGTCGCTCGGTCACAAGCAACTCGAAGAGAATCCTTGGGACGTATTTGAAACCATCTTCACCGTTGGTTCGGTACACGAAGGCACAATCATCGAAATGCTCGACAAGGGCGCTGTAATCGCACTGCCCTATGGTGTTGAAGGTTTTGCAACTCCCAAGCACCTTGTTAAGGAAGACGGTTCGCAAGCCAAGGTTGACGAAAAGCTCAACTTCAAGGTGATCGAATTCAACAAGGAAGCTAAGCGCATCATCCTTTCTCACAGCCGCATCTTCGAAGATGAAGTTCGCGCTGAAAAGACAGCTGAACGCAAAGCAAAACGCGCTCCTCGCAAGGCTGAGGAAGCTCCCGCAGCTACAACTCCGCTCGAAAAGACCACACTCGGCGACCTCGAAGCTCTCGCAGCTCTGAAGGAAAAACTCGCCGGCAAGTAATCTTACCGACACAAATTATAAAGCATCCCATGCCATGGCGCGTGGGATGCTTTTTTTAGGCCCTTGCCGCGATGGTGAGGGCTTTTTTGTCGCTTTCAATTCGTTACTGCTATAATATGTTGAAATACAGCTAATTATAGCCGCTAATAATGCAATGTTAATAACTTTTGTGCAAAATAAGAATGTTAAAATCGAAATTTTAACGTTTCTTTCATAAATAATTCTTAACTTAGTGGCGTCAAAAAAATATCACACTTTTTTGAGTCTTAAAGAAACTAGCTAACACCAACCTCTAATTATACAAATCACCAAAGAAAAACAAATCAAGAAAAACGCTAAAATCAGGTAATAAGTATTGCCTATTTTAAACAAACCCAAAGATTTATTAACGCACCAACCATATAATGGGCGGTGTAAATTCAAAACCATCACTATTATCTTTTTATGAGAAAACATCTGTTTGTGACTCTGCTGTTGTTGTGCGGTATGCCGCTAACAGGCTCTTATGCAGCCTATGCAGCCGCAGCACCTCAGTCGCAAAGCCAAGCGGTCGTTACCATCACCGGTAGCGTCCTTGATGAAAACAATGAGCCCGTAATCGGTGCAAGTGTTGTTCAGAAAGGTGTCTCAACCAATGCCACCGCCACCGACGTTGACGGCAAGTTTAAACTTCGCGTAGCAGAAGGCACCGTTCTTCACATTAGCTATGTAGGTTACAAGACAGTCGAAGTCGCAGCAGCGCAGGGCATGTCTGTGTATCTCCAACCCACAACCGAAATGCTCAACGAGCTTGTAGCAATTGGCTACGGCACACAGAAAAAAGCTAACTTAACCGGCGCGGTAGCCACTGTAGATGTGGCTCGCACTATGGATTCGCGTCCTGTGCAAGATGTCACCAAGGCATTGCAAGGTGCAGTCCCCGGCCTTACCATTACCAATTCGCAAGGTGGTATCAACTCTGATGCTACTATTCGCGTGCGTGGTACAGGTACGTTGACCAACGGCGCAGAATCTTCTCCATTGATTGTAGTGGATGGCGTGCCTGTTGACAACCTCAACTTTGTAAACCCCGAAGACATTGAGAGTATCTCGGTGCTGAAGGATGCCGCTTCATCGGCTATCTATGGTACACGTGCTGCATTCGGCGTTGTGCTCATCACAACCAAGAACCCCACCACCAAGGATAAAGTGTCGGTGTCTTACACCAACAACTTTGCTTGGAGCAGCGCCACCACTCTGCCTCAGTTTGCTCACAACGTTCAAAATATCGAAGCTTCGCTTCAAGCCTACTATCGCAACCCGACTGCCGGCAACTCTAAGACCGAGGTTGGTGGTATGCCATATGCAAGCTTGCTGCCCTTTGCTCAAAAATGGTGGGACCAGCACAATGGCCAGGTCTACACCGACTATCGTGAACTTCAACAATACCAAAGCGACAGCAACGTGGGCGACTACTATGTAGACGCTGACGGCAACTGGCTGCGCTATGCTGAATGGGATGTTCAAAAGCTGCTCTTCAACAGCGCTGCTCCCTCGCAAAAGCACAATGTAAGCGTTGAAGGCACTTCAGGCAAGACACAATATCGTCTGTCGTTTGGCTATGACGGCAAGCAGGGCCTGCAAAACTTCAACCCTGACAAGATGAGCCGTTACATGGCCAATGCCAATATCTCAACCGAAATCACATCGTGGTTGAAGGCCGGTACACGTATCAGCTTCACTCAGAAAGAGTACACAACTCCCCGCACTTCGCGTAACTCTTATCAATATCTGTGGCGCTGGCCGTCGTATATGGAAACTTACGGCTGGATTACTAATCCCGAAACCGGCGAACCTCTGGGCTTCTACAATGATATCATGAACCGTACTCAGGCTTATGATCGCAAGACCACCACTCGCCAGACTCGTCTGCAAGCTTGGATGAACGCTCAAATCATCAAGGGCCTCACCTTGCAAGCCGACTTCACATATGATGTGCAAAACCTCAACGCACATTCAGCCTACGCTCTGTTCCAAGGTTGGAGCGGTTGGAGCTACCAAGCTTTCCAAATCAAGCAATCGCCTACAACCGGCCAGCAAAACACTGATGGCGACAAGACCGCAAGTGTAACAGACCGTTGGACAATGAACGTATTCGCTACATATGACAAGACCTTCAACAAGGTGCACAACCTGAAGGTGATGTTGGGTGCAACTGCCGAGCAATATCGCTACGACTACCTCTTCACTCAGCTCAATGGCCTTGTCGACTACAACCTGCCTACACTGTCTCTGACCGACGGTGGCAAGGGTGGCACACAATTCGACATCAGCTCAAGCGAAAGCCACCGTGCTACAGCAGGCTTCTTCGGCCGTGTTAACTACGACTACAATGGCATCTATCTGTTGGAAGCCAACTTGCGTCGCGACGGTTCGAGCCGCTTCCCCAGCAACGATCAATGGGCATGGTTCCCCTCGGTATCTGCCGGCTATCGCTTCTCTGAAGAAGGCTACTTTGAACCCCTGCGCAATATCATTTCTAATGGTAAGTTCCGTGCCAGCTACGGTCAAATCGGTAATGAAAACGTAGGCACCAACGCCTTCATTTCTACCATTTCTCTTGGCACACAAAATGTAAACTGGCTTGGTAGCTCGGGCACAAAGCTCAGCTCGGCCGGCACTCCTAAGCTTGTGTCAAGCTCTCTGACCTGGGAACGCATCGCTACCACCGACCTTGGTCTTGACCTCGGCTTCTTCAACAACCAATTCACTGTAGGCTTTGACTGGTATGTACGTCAAACCAAGGATATGCTTGCTCCCGGCGAGGAACTTCCCTCAGTGCTCGGTGCTTCAGTGCCTCTGCGCAATGCAGGCGACCTCCGCACCAATGGTTGGGAACTTGCTCTTGGCTGGAACCACACATTCGGCGATGCTCAAGTGTGGGCAAGCTTCAATCTCTCGGATGCTCGCTCAAAGGTGACCAAGTGGAACAATGCTGACGGCACACTCTATTCTTATGTAGAAGGTCTGAGCGGCTATCGTTTCTATGAAGGTCAATACTATGGCGATATCTGGGGCTTTGAATTCGACCGCTTCTTTGAAAAGAGCGACTTCTCGGGCAAGGATGCCAACGGCAAATGGATTTATGCCGACGGCGTAGCCAACCAAGATTATCTTGCCTACAACCCCTTCACCTTCGGCCCCGGCGACGTTAAGTTTGTCGACCAAAACGGTGATGGCGTTATCAACAATGGTGATGCCAACATGGTTGACGAAAACGGCAACAAGATTCCTGTAGGCACTCTGCGCAACCATGGTGACCTCAAGGTGATCGGTAATGCACTTCCTCGTTATGAATACTCATTCCACCTCGGTGCAGCCTACAAGGGCTTTGACGTAGACTTGTTCTTCCAAGGCGTAGGCAAGCGTAAGATGTGGCAAGTATCAAGCTTCACAATCCCCTTCGCAGCCAAGAACGACGGTCTGTTTGACCACCAACTCGACTACAACAAATATATTGTTGACGCCGATGGCAATATCGTAGACTACGAAATCAACCAAAACAACTTCTGGCCTGCATTGTACAGCGGTGTATTCGGCTACAACAGCCGCATGCGCAACACTTGCAACCAGGGCTTGAACAACTTTACCGTGAGCGACCGCTACTTGGTAAATATGGCCTACCTGAGAATGAAGAATATCACTGTTGGCTACACACTGCCTGCTAATATCACCAACAAGGCTTATATCCAGCGTGCACGTGTCTACTTCAGCTGTGAAAATCCCTTCTTCCTCTACAATGGCGCAAGCAGATACAATATCGACCCCGAAATCAGCTATGGTGAAGGTGGTGAAGGTGTAGCCGCATTCGGCCGTACCAACCCCATCATGAGATCTTACTCTTTCGGTATTCAGGTAACATTCTAACCATAAAGCCACACGAAAATGAAAAAATCGATTATATTGGGTATGGTAGCTATGGCAGGCATGGCCTTCACTAGCTGTAACCACTTCCTCGATGAAAACCGCTGGCCTCTCGATTCGCAAACCAACAACCCGACATATTGGAATAATGCGGTGAATGTGAATGCGCAGCTCAACGGTCTGTATAGCTATTATCTCGGCTATGGTAACGGCACCAGCTGGGTAAACAACTTCTACTATCGTTCGCTTAGCGACGACCAGTGCGGCGAAATGCTCTCCGGTACGGGCGTAACCTTCAGCCAGTGGAAATATCAATACGCTCCTGAAAGCAACGACCTTTGGGAAGACGGCTACACCGCAGTGCGCAAGTGCAACACCATCATCATCAATGTTGGCAACAGCACACTGGGCTCTGTAGAAAAGAACAATGCCGTGGCAATTGCCCGCCTCAACCGTGCTTATCAATATTGGCAGCTGGTGCGCTGCTTTGGCGATGTGCCTTTGATCGAGACTGTTCTCGACACCGGCGACGAAGCTCTGTATGGCTCGCGCACCAACCGCAACACTGTGATGGACTTTGTGCTCGAAGACCTCAACTATGCAGTTGAAAATATTTCGCAACAAAGCAGCAAAATCGAATTCAGCAAGGATATGGCCAACGCAATGAAGGCTGAAATCTGCTTGTTTGAAGCTTCGTATGCTAAATATCACCAAACTGACAACACTCGCGCTCAGAAGTTCTTCAACGAGGTTGTCACCGCTTGCAAAGAAGTGATGAATTCTTATCAGCTCTGCTCTGATTATCAATCACTCTACAATTCTGTATGGACTGCCGACGAATCTCGCGGCTTTGTATCTCTGAAAGACAATCCCGAAGTGATCTTCATGAAAGGTTATCAATCGGGCGTGCTTGGCCACTCAATGTCGAAGTATCTTAGCTCCAACACCGTTATCTACGGTATGACCAAGGATGCATTTGATGCTTATCTGTTCAAAGATGGCAAGCCTAAAGCACTCACCAGCGAAGACACCAACGATTGCGGTGTAGCCGACGAAAACGGCAACATCAATATCTCAAACCTCTTCACCGTGCGTGACGGTCGTCTTGCAAAGACTATTGATCCTTATCTGGCCTACAACGGCAATATGTGGTCGCGTACCAATTCCGACCCCCTGTCGTCGAACACCGGCTACACTATCTGCAAGTTTATCAACCCCGGCATGACCTACCAAGAATGCACAATTGATGGCTCCGGCTTCACCAACGCTCCTATCTATTGGCTGGCTGAAATCTACCTCGATTATGCTGAAGCACGTGCCGAACTTGGCCAACTTGATGATTCCGACCTCAACAACACTATCAACAAGCTGTATGCTCGTGCCGGCCTGCCTGCACAAACTGTTGCATCGCTCACCAACATGAACGACCCCGCCAACAATATGGGCGTATCAAGCTTGCTTTGGGAGATCCGTCGTTGCCGTCGTTGCGAACTCATGTTTGACAACTACATCCGCTATTGGGACCTCGTGCGCTGGCACAAGCTCGACTTGCTCGACACCACCAACTATCCCAACATCGCTATGGGTGCTAACGTATCGGCTGCTCCCGCAGGCAAGAACGATGGCATCATGACCACCGGCAATTACATCAATGCTGCTTTGTCGTCGAACGGCACATCGGTAAGAACCTTCACCGAACGTGAATACTTCTTCCCGCTGGGTACCACCGACCTCAAGCTCAACCCCAACTTGACACAAAACACCGGCTGGTAATCATCCGGCAACCCTTCTATAAGAAAATCCTCGCTTCGGCGGGGATTTTTTTTGCTCCTTCGCGGCAATATTGTATATTTGCCACATAATATCATTTGGCCATGAAACTAAGTAAAGAAATCATTATTGAAATCGGCAAGGCTCTGTCGCAGTATAAGCACGTGGCTATGTATCACACTCCGCAGGAATGCAATCGTGAATATAAATTCGGCTATTTTGAAATCGGTATAGAGAACGATTACGAGCCTGAATGGATTGAGCAGGATTTATTGCCGGTGTGCGAAAAGTATGACCTTGATTATGATTGGAGCTCCGACTTGGATGTGAATCTTAATGCATATTGGGACACTCCGTGTGAGTGAACTCTGCGTCCGTCTTGCTGCTTATTGCCACATATCTGTGGTGAGGACTTGTGGACGATGCATCAGACGGCTGTAGGTGCGCCCTTCGCTGTCGGTGACAATTATTTCTATGTCGGTGTCGGGCTTGGAGGCCTTTGCCTTAAACATGTGGCGTGTGAATACGGGCCTCACGGTGCCGATTAGCTTATTGCCTAAGGCCAGGTAGGGCACAGGGCATGAAATCAAGAATAGGGGGTCTTTGGTGTTGATGCGCTCCACAGGCAGCTGTGTGCCGTTCTCGCGCATTTCTACCGACCAGCCCGGGCCATAGCCCCACACATTTACGAGCACTTCGTTAGCTTTCTCGCGTCCGGTGGCATATTCGGCGGCGATTGTGGTGTTGTCAAATTCCACCATATTCAAATCGTAGGTGCGGAATTGGCAGTCGGTGGGCAGGCCTGTGCCCTTGAATATTGAGGAGAATCGGCCATCGCTGAAGCGCCAAATTGCGTAGCCGGATGGTGTGCCGTCGCGGCAGATGTTGTTGTCGTTGCCAAGGTCGACGCGAGCGTTGAGCCACCAAGAGCCGCACACAGCGCCATAGTTGTTTTCGTGGATATTGCCGGATGGGCTTTGCGAGCTGTAGCTCACGTGGGTGTGGCCCGATAGGATGTCGACGTGGCTGAATTCGGATAGGATTTCGGCTAATTCAGGGCCGTTTTCGATATAGTAGGTGCGGTCGTTGCCCGGGAAATAGTAGAGTGGGGCATGAATCAGCATTACGAGTGGCGTGGATTTGTCGACGAGTGCCAAATCGCTGCGTAGCCATTGCATTTGAGCGTCGGGTACACGATTTTTGTAGACACACTCGCCGTCTTGGCTTATTTGTGGCGAGTTGTCCACTAATTCTATGTCGTCGAGCACCACATAGTGCACGCCGCCTTTGCTGAAAGAATAGTAGGTAGGGCCAAGGAATCGACGCCATTCGGCAGCGGCGTCCACCTCGTTGATGGCCGTGGGGTCGTGGTCGTGATTGCCCATGACGCTGTAGATAGGCGCTTGGATGCTCTCAAGGTCGGAATATGCTTCGGGTAGACCATAGCGGTTGGCTTTCCAATAGCAGTCGTGGGCTTGGTCGCCGAGCATCACCACGAATGGTGTGAGGCCTTCGCTGCGCAGCTGTGCCAGAGTGGCGTTGACATCGGGCACGGTGGTGGATTTGAAGCAATTCACCTCGCCGTGGCGGTTGCTGATTTGATTGTCGGCCAGGGCTACAAATGAGTAGCGGGCATCGTCGACGTGGCGGAGCACAAACGATGCTTGCTCGTCTTCGTCGGCCGGCATAGTGATTAGTTGCCAGAATTTAGGACGATTGGCGTGGTATGTGGCCGGCTCGTAGCCTGATGGAGTGGACACGTAGACCAAGCCGAGGCGCTTGTCGGTGGAGAGCGAATATCGGCCGGCGGTGTCGGTGAGCACAATCGTGTAGCCGTCGCTCACGGCTATGCCGACTAAGGGGCGGCCGGAGTCGTCGCATACGGTGCCCGACACTGTGGCGGCATCAGCATAAATGGCCAGCAGCAAAGCTGCCGCAGCAAGGAGATGTTTCATTCTTTGACGTAGGGCAATACGATGTCGCGCCAGAGCAGGTAGCCGGCGCCGAGCAGGTGTAGGCCGTCGTTGGTGAGGTCGGAGCGCAGATTTCCGTCTTGGTCGGCGAATGAGTCGTAGAGCTCAACCCAGGTGGCGCCCAAGGCTTCGATAGCGGGGCGTAGCTGTGAGTTGATGTCGCGAGCCACTTGCTCTTTGCCATAGAGGCGCTTGTAGCGTTCAAACGAGTTGTTGAACGGTAGCAGTGATTGCACGTAAAGACGGGTGGACGGCGATTCACGGCGAATGCGAGCGGCGAGGTCGATGATTGAAGACGCGATAGAGTCGGCTGTGAGGTCGTGGCTGATGTCGTTGACGCCAATCATGAGGAATATCTTGGCGGGATGGCCGTCGAGAACGGGCTGAAGGCGATCGGAGATGCCCTCGACGATGTCGCCGCTGATGCCGCGATTAATCACATTGGGCATGCCCAGGAGCTCGTGCCATTCGCAGCCGTCGGTGAGGCTGTTGCCTAGGAATACGATGTTGGTGGAGTCGACTTTTAGGGTTTCAAAAAGAGTGGCACGGCGGTCGAAGTAGTCGCCATGCTTGCCGATTTCGGGCTTTTGTTGAGCAGCTGTGCCGAGGCATATAGCCACGGCACAGGCTGCGAATAAGGAGCGGAGGTGTGTCATTGCAAAGTTATTGGTTTTCGCGGTATGCGTCGACGGCTTGTTTTACTGAGCCGTGCATGAGGAGCAGGCGCTTAGCGTCGTCGTAGGGGAGGCCGAGCTCGTCAACGACCATGCGTGTGCCGCGGTCGACGAGTTTGGCGTTGGTGAGCTGCATATTTACCATTTTGTTGCCTTTGACACGGCCCATCTTAATCATCACCGAGGTGGTGATCATGTTGCAAATCATCTTTTGGCCTGTGCCGGATTTCATGCGAGATGAGCCGGTGACGTATTCGGGGCCTACAACCATTTCGATGGCGATGTCGGCGGCTTCGCTGACGGGAGCGTCGGGGTTGGAAGTGATTGCGGCGGTGAGGATTCCGTGTTCGCGGCAGTCTTTGATTGCGCCAATCACATAGGGAGTGGTGCCGGAGGCGGCGATGCCGATAACGGTGTCGCGGTCGTTGATGTTGAATTGTTGTAGGTCGTTCCAGCCTTGGTGGGTGTCGTCCTCGGCGTTTTCAACGGCGTTGCGCAGGGCGGTGTCGCCGCCGGCAATGATGCCGATTACCCACGAGGGATCCATACCGAATGTTGGAGGGATTTCGGATGCATCGAGCACGCCGAGGCGGCCTGATGTGCCGGCGCCCATATAGAAGATGCGACCGCCACGCTTCATGCGGGCAACGATTTCGGTGACAAGTTTTTCAATCTGCGGCAGGGCTTTTTCAACGGCAAGGGCCACCTTTTTGTCTTCGGTGTTGATGTCGTGAAGGATTTCGCCTACTGATTTTTTCTCGAGATCGTTGTAGAGCGAGGGTTGTTCGCTGATTTTTACGAATGCCATAATAATAGGTGTGTGTTTAGAGATTAATTGGCCTGAGAGTGGAATTTAATCAGACCCTGCATAGGACTTTTAATGATAGTGCCGACGTGGCAGCCGGTGGCTTGAGCGGCTTCGCGGAGCACGTCGCTGTAGTAGTGGGCAATAGAGCCGATGAAGTTGACGTCGAGCTCTTTGCATAGGGGGTATTGGAGAATGTTGCGAGTGAAGAATGCCTTGAACGAGTTGAGCACAAGGTTGTGGATTTCGGGGCGGTCGATGTTTTCGATGAGGAACGGAGTGATCGATGCCAGGAATCGGTTGCCTTGAGGCTCTTTGTAGACGCGGCGGATGATTGTGAGGCGGTCGAGGTCGTATTTGGCGAGGAATTTCTCGCAGAGGTCGGCGGGGAGTTGATTCTTGAGGACGTCGCCAATCAGAATTTTGCCGAGGACGGCGCCAGAGCCTTCATCGCCGAGGATGTAGCCCAGCGGCGACACGTTGTCGCAGATTTTCTCGCCGTCGTAGTAGCATGAGTTGGAGCCTGTGCCCATGATGCAGGCGATGCCGGGTTGGCGACCGCAGAGGGCACGAGCGGCGGCAAGGAGGTCGGTGTGGACTTCGATGGTGGAGGCACCGGCAAAGTTGGCGCCGATTGCGCGTGCTACGTTGCCGCAAACTTCGGGCGAGATGCAACCTGCGCCGTAGAAGTAAACTTCGTCGACAGGGTATCCGGCCAGCTCGGGGGCGAGCTCATCGGCAATGCGCAGGCGGATTTCTTCTTCGGAGAGCATCACTGCGTTCATGCCCATTGTAAACACTTGTTTTTCGACTTTTCCGTCGTTGAGCAGACACCAGTCGATTTTGGTGCTGCCACAGTCAGCTACGAGTATCATATCTTGATGTAAATTTTCTTTTTGTAAAGGATTAGGCCTACGAGCCAGTTGACGATAACGAAAATGAGGGCGTAGGCGAGTGAAGCGGCTGTCTCATCGCCGAATAGGGGATTGAGCACGGCTTGGTAGCACCAGCCTTTGATTGAAATCATGCCGGATTCAGCGCCTGCCCAAGGCACCTTGACTGCGCCAAGGATGATTGAGAGCACTGCGCCGAGGCAGTAGAGGAATAGGGGGTTGATGCCAAACACTTCAAAGAATTTGCACCAGCGCTTGTGGCCGCGGATGTCGATAATCCAAATCAGCAGGGCCAGGAAGCTTGAGGCGAGGCCGCAGGTGGTGAGCACGAATGTGGGCGACCACACTTTCTTGTTGATTGGCAGGCCATAGGATAGGAGGAATCCTGCGAATGTGAGGATTGTGCCGATGATGAAGAGTTGGATGATGCGTTGGCGATTGTCGTGGGTGGCTGTGATTAGGCCGCCGCAGATAAAGCCGATGAGCATGTGGGCGATTGCCGGCAAGGTGCTCAAGAGGCCTTCGGGGTCGAATTTCAGGGTGATGTCGCCGATGGTGTCGGAGTACATGTGGTCGGCACCGAGCACTTTGTGGTCGACGATAGAGATGATGTTGGCGTCGGAGAATTCATAGCCGTTGCCGGTGAGGAGTATGATGGTGTAGACCACAAGGAGCGAGAGCACAAACCATGGCAGGTGGCGGTGTTTGATGGTGATGGCCACCAGTGAGCCTACGCCGTAGCAGAGTGCCAGACGAGGCATTACGCCGAGGAGACGGATGTGATCGAAGTTGAAAGCGGCTTCGGCAAAAGTCTTGTCGGAGAGCACGCCGCGCAGGGTGGTGCCAAACCATGCAATTGCCAGGCCGATGAGGTAGATTACCACGGTGCGGCGCAGGATTTTGAGGAGTGTGTGGCCGTTTGGCTTAAATTCGTAGCGGCGCAGGGAGAAGTAGGTTGAGATACCCATGATGAACATGAAGAAGGGGAACACGAGGTCGGTGGGCGTAAGGCCGTTCCACTCGGCGTGTTCCAATGGGGCGTAGATGTGGCCCCAGGAGCCGGGATTGTTCACCATAATCATACCGGCGATGGTGATACCGCGCAGGATGTCGAGCGATTGGAGTCGCTTGGGCTTGGCTTGCGGTGTGGAGTTGTGTGACATTAGTGTTTAGTTGTTATTCATGGCGAGGAGTAGTGTGCTCGTCGACAAGGTAAGCGATAGATTTATAGGATATTCCGCTGTTGTGGGTGAGGCCGATTTCGCAGGTGCGCGAGTTGGAGTATCCGGCTTTTACACCGGCGTGTTCCAGGACGGGACGTAGCTTGCGCAGGGCCCAGCGGTTGAGCTCGGGCACCATAAAGCCTTTGTCGCCGGCAAAGCCGCAGCAGCCCACTTCGGCGGGGACTGTGACATTTGACGAGCAACGGCGGGCGAGCGAGATGATGGTGTCGGCCAGGCCCATGCGGCGAGTGGAGCATGTGACGTGGACGGCGATAGGCTCGTCGGTGCGGGTAAATTCGAGGTGAGGAGCGAGGAATTTCTCGATAAATTCAGCGGGCTCGTAGAGTGGCATCTTGGTGATATGCTCGCGCATGCGGTGTAGGCATGGGCTTTGGTCGCACATCACGGGGTATTTGCCGCCTTGCGAGGCTTGGAAGAGGGCTTGCTCGAGCTTGGCGGTCATTTCGTCGGCGATGTCGGGCATTCCCTTGCTTTCCCAAATCATGCCGCAGCATAGCTTGGTGAGATTATCGGGGAATATTACTTTGTAACCTGCTTTGTTGCAAAGCTTTATGATTGTATCGACGAGCGGAGCGATTTGTTTCCCATTTTCCGATGTAACGCCCATGGCACGATTGATGCACGATGGGAAGTAGACCACCACGCGCTCGGATTGGGGCTGCTGAGCTGTGATGGCGTCGGCTGGGCTGTAGGAGTCGGGCAGTGCAGCGGTCCATAGGGGCACACCCACGGTGTGAAGTGCTTTGCCCACTTGGTTGACGGCTTTGTCGCCGATGGCCGAGTGAACAAGGTTGGCAGCGCCGAGGGCCAGTCGCAGGCCTTTGGAAATGCCTTCGAGGTGCTCGGCCGAGTATTTGCCGATTTTGTAGGCGAGGGATTGCGTGGGGGTGTTTTGCTGACGCACCACGTGGATAAGCTCGCCTGTGTTGATGCCCATCGGGCACGAGGTGGAGCAGAGTCCGTCGCCGGCGCAGGTCTGATTGCCGAGGTAGCGGAATTCCTTTTCGAGCACTTTGGCTTTGGCGAGGTCGTCGGGAGTGCCGATGGCCTTGAGGCGGGAAATCTCGCGAGATATGATAGTGCGCTGGCGAGCCGAGAGGGTGAATCCGCAGCTTACGCAGTTGACCTCGCAGAATCCACATTCGATGCATTTATCCACGATGGGGTGGGTGAGCGGCAGCGGCTTCATGTTTTTGATGAAGCATTCGGGGTCGGGATTGAATATGACGCCGCGGTTGAGGATATTGTCGGGGTCGAAAGCGGCCTTGAGGCGGTGCATCAATTGCCAGGCTTTTTCGCCCCATTCCATTTTGACGAAGGGAGCCATATTGCGGCCGACGCCGTGCTCGGCTTTGAGCGAGCCGTCGTAGCGTTCCACCACGAGCTTTTCGATTTCTTGCATCAGGTGGCGGTATTTCTCCACTTCCTCGGGGGTGCTGAATGATTGCGCGATGATGAAGTGGTAGTTGCCTTCGAGGGCGTGGCCATAGATGCAGGCGTCGTCGTAGCCGCAGTCTTCGAGGAGCTGGCGCAGCTCGACGGTGGCCTTGGGGAGGTCTTCGATATAGAAGGCGATGTCCTCGATAAGGGCTGTGGTGCCGGGCTTGCGAGTGCCGCCAACCGAGGGGAATATGCCTGAGCGGAGTCCCCACCAGGCTGAGGTGACAGCGGGGTCGGACGAGAATTCAGCGGGCTTGAATATGCTGAATTGGTTGACGACTTGGAGCACTTGAGCGATGTTGGCGTCGAGGTCGGCTTGGTTGTCGGCCTTGGTCTCGAGGAGCAGGGCTGTGAGGCCTGTGCCGGTGGTGTCGTTGACAGATTCGAGGCTCTTGCGGTCGAGCATCTCGCATGAGTAGACGGGCGCATTCTTCTTAAGGGCCACTACGCAACGGCAGGCTTCGGCCATGTCGTCGAAGTAGACCATAGCCGATGCGGTGCAGGGATAGAGGTGCGAGGTGGCCACGGTGGCCTGGCTCATGAATGCGAGGGTGCCTTCGCTGCCCACCATGCAGTGGGCGATGATGTCGAATGGGTCGTCGAATGTGACGAATGGCAGGATATTGAGGCCTGTGACGTTTTTAATGGAGTATTTGTGGCGGATGCGGTCGGCGAGAGCTTGGTCGTCGAGGATTATACGGCGGATTTCGCGCACTTCGTTGATTAGGCGAGGGTGTGAGATTTCAAATTCTCGACGGGATTGAGCGTCGCCGGTGTCGAGCACGGTGCCGTCGGCCAGCACGATGCGGATTGAGCGCAGGATGCGGTCGGAGTTGGCGTGTATGCCACAGTTCATGCCCGAGGCATTATTGATGATGATGCCGCCCACCATAGCGCTCTTTTTTGAAGCGGGGTCGGGAGCAAACATCACGTTGTAGGGGGCGAGGATTTGGTTGACACGCTCGCCTATAATGCCGGGTTGAAGGGTGATTTCGGATGCGTCTTTCGAGATGGAGTAGTTTTCCCATCCCTTGCCGGCCACCACTAATACAGAGTCGGTGATTGATTGTCCGGAAAGGCTGGTGCCTGCGGCACGGAAAGTGACGGGCACTCCATGGTGGGATGCAGCCTTGAGGAGGCGGCACACTTGGTCCTCATTGTCGACCTTCACCACGATTTTGGGGACGAGGCGATAGAAGCCGGCGTCGGTGCCCCAGGCGAGCAGACGCAGGGGGTCGGTGAAGATGTGGTCGGAGGGAATAAATTGCTTTATGGAGGCAAGAAATTCTTGATGGTTCAATGACTCGGTAGACATTATGGTGGGGGATTATTTGTAGAGGTAGTAGGGTTGAGAAGCGGCACGGAATGCGTCGACGTCTTTGTTCCAATAGTCGATGATGTCTTCCACGCGGTAGCGTTGGCCGAAGCGTTGGCGGATTTGCTTGCTGCCGCATACTTTGTCGAACATGTTGAAGCGCGAGGTGTCTTCGGTGTCGAATGCTTTGTGGTCGGGGTAGAGGTCGGCTATTTCTTGCATCACGTAGAATTGGATGAGCGATAGTGGGGCAGCCTTTTTGTCGGTGATGTAGAATTCCACGCCTTGCAGGTTTTCGCCTTTGCCGAAGCCGTAGAATGGCTTGATGTGGATTGGGCGGAAGAGCACGCCGGGGATGTTGAGGCCGTTGAGGCGAGCGGTGAGGGTGTCGGCGTCGACCCATTGTGCGCAGAATAGCTTGAATGGCTCGGTGTAGCCCACGCCGATGTTCATGTAGGTGAGCTCACCCAGGATGCCTGATGCGGGATAGAGCACAGCTGCCTCGGGGTTGGGAATGTGGGGCGACGGGAGCACCCATGGCATGCCGGTGGAGCGGAAGTCCATATCGCGTGTCCAGCCTTCCATCGGGATGACGGTGAGGTTGACTTTGAGGCCTTGGCCGAGCAGTCCTTGGCCATTGAGGTAGAGAGCGAGCTCGCCGGGGGTGAGGCCATAGACATATGGGATGGGGAATTGGCTCACGAACGAGGTGCAGTCGTCCTCGGTGAGGTTGCCTTCGATTTTGGTGCCGCTGATGGGGTTCGGGCGGTCGAGCACCATGAATTCTTTGCCGAGCTCGGCGCAGGATTCCATGGCGAGGCCCATGGTGGAGATGAATGTGAATGAGCGGCAGCCGTTGTCTTGGATGTCGTAGACGAGGACGTCGACGTCTTTAAGCAGTTCGGCTGATGGTTTGCGGTTTTTGCCGTAGATAGAGTAGACGGTGACGCCGGTGGCGGGGTCGACAAAGTTGTCGACGTGGTCGCCGGCATGGACGTCGCCTCGGACGCCGTGTTCTGGGGCATACATTGCCACGAGCTGCACGCCGGGAGCTTCGTGGAGGATGTCGATGGTGCTTTTGAGGTTGTTGTCGACGCCGGTGGGGTTGGTGATGAGGCCAACGCGCTTGCCTTGAAGTTGAGCGAAACCGTTGTCGCGGAGCACTTCGATGCCGGGCTTCACCTGAGCGGAGACGGCGATAGCGGTGGTGGCAGCGAGGGCTAATGTGATGATTTTGTTCATAGCGAGGGGAGTATTAGTGTTTTGCGCCGTATTCGGGGTTGATGTGGGGGCGCACCAGCAGAGTTACGATCCAAGTGGCGGCGTTGCAAAGGAGCACCCAGAAGAAGAAGTTGACGTAGGAGTTGCCGAGCACAGATTCTTTGATCCAGCCTGCGGCCATGCCTGGGAGCATCATGCCCAGGGCCATGAATGCGGTGCAGATGGCATAGTGAGAGGTCTTGTAGGGGCCTTCGGCAAAGTACATCATGAAGAGCATGAATGCGGTGAAGCCGAATCCATAGGCGAATTGTTCGAGGACAAGGCAGCTGAAGATTGTGATTTTGCCGGCGAGAGTGGCAAAGTCGGGCTGGAGGTTGGATAGGAGGATATAGGCAACGCAGTTGAGCGAAGTGGCGAGAGCCATGGGCCAGATCCATTTCTTGAGGCCGCCGTTTGAGGCGCAGATGCCGCCGATGATGCCGCCGATGGTGAGGCCGATGATGGCGAGGGTGCCGTAGGCGAGGCCTACTTCGGCGGGAGTCATGCCCAGGCCACCGAGGTCGCGATTAGCGAGCAGGAATGGCTGGCAGAGCTTAACCACTTGAGCTTCGGGCAAGCGATAGAGCAGCATGAAGGCGATGGCCAGGAATACGTGTTTCTTTTTGAAGAATGTGACGAACGATCCGGCAAATTCATTGAGGATGCTTGAGATGCTTTTCTTCTGGAGGTCGTCGCCGCCCACGGCGTGGTCGTTGGTGGGATAGGGCAGGATGGCCGAGTGCCAGATTGATACGATGGCGAAGAATACGGCGCAGCCAACCACTGTCCATTTCCAAGCGGCGGCACGGTCGTCGAGATAGCCTTCCATGAGGCCTGCGATCATCACGAGGCCGCCTTGGCCAAAGACGTTGGCGCAGCGATAGAATGTGGAGCGGATACCCACGAACATGCTTTGTTGACGGGTGTCGAGGGCGATCATGTAGAAGCCGTCGGATGCGATATCGTGTGTGGCCGAGCAGAATGCGGTGAGCACATAGAAGAATAGGCATAGGCGGAATGCGCTGACGGGCACACCGGCTTGGATTTCGGTGGCGTTGGGCAGCGGCAGGGTGAATGCGATGCCGGCGAGGCCCACGGCGATGCAGATTTGCATGGTGACTGTCCACCAGCGCTTGGTCTTAATAATGTCGACGATCGGGCCCCAGAAGGGTTTGATTACCCAGGGCAGGTAGAGCCAGCCGGTGTAGAGTGCGGCGTCGGTTTCGGACATGCCGAGCTGGGTGAACATCACCATGGTGACCATGTTGATGAAGATGAAAGGTATGCCTTGGGCAAAGTATAGGGTGGGGATCCATGCCCAGGGATTGCGTGTTGTTGCTTGTTTCATTGTGGTGGAATGGGATTTTAGATGGTATTAGGAGTGATTATTTGTAGAGCTCGGATAGCTGAGAGCCGGGGAAGTAGTGGGCCAGGATTTCTTGATAAGAATAGCCTTTGGCGCCCATGACGGCGGCGCCGATTTGGCATAGGCCCACGCCGTGGCCCCAGCCTGCGCCGTGGAGGGTGAATCCGTCGGGAGTTTTTTCTACGGTGAAGGCCGAGCTGTAGAGGTGGCTTGGAGATAGGGTGCGACGAATTTCGAGCTCTTTGCCGATAATCATGGTGCGCTTGGTGCCTACGATTTTGAGGCGCCAGATGCGGCCTGATGTGCCGCGGTCGAGCGGGATGAGGTCGGTGATTGTGCCGAAGTCGATGCCCGAGCGGCGAGCGGCGAGCTCGGATAGCTCTTGTGTGGTGTAGTGGACGGTCCAGCGATAGAAGTCGGTGGTCTCTTGGTCGTAGTTGTTGAGCACTTGCTTAAGGATGTCGGCATCGGTGGTGTTGCAGAAAGCGTCGGGACGGGATTGAATCCATTTTGAGGCTTCGTCGTGGAGCTGAAGGTTGGGAAATTGCTGAGATACGGCGTCGCGACGAGCGCGCAGATAGACGTATTTGCGGGGTTCCCAGCAGTATTCAAATTCTTCCATGACGCCGCCGCAGCATTTCGAGAATCGAGCGTCGCAGAGGGCGCCGTTGTCGGTGAGCACTTGGCCGCGGGTGGCGGCGATTGCTTGTGCTACGGTGGGGGTGGATTGGCGTGTGACGCCTTGATAGCGTTGGCAGTGGTCGTCGGCGCAGACGTCAAAGTTGACGTGGTCTTCGCGGTCGTACCAGCGGATGAGCTCGGTGGGGGTCTGGGTCATGGCCGAGTAGGGCTGCTCGGTGGCTGCGAGGCGCTTGTTTTTGTCGATTTGAGCCAGGAGCCAAGAGCGCGAGATCACGGCATGAGCCTTGAGGAGCTCGAGGGATGCGTGGGCGCTCATTTCCGAGGAGATTACGCTGAGCAGGTAGTCTTCGACGGGGAGCGAGTTGATGATGGTGAGCTTGTCGGTTTCCACAATAATGCGGCATGCGCCTGAGAAACGTTGGGTCTCGCGGCGTTCCCAGTGGAAGTTGACGCCAATCACCACGTCGAAAATCTCGAAAGTGGCTGATTTGTCGGAGGGTAGGAATTCGAGCGAGGTGTATTCATGCCCGTTCCAGGCGATTTTGCCGTCGGGAGCGAGTGTGAATGATTGCGGGCCTACGATTGTGGTGCCTTGAGGCGTGGAGTAGGGTGCGCGCAGGTTGATATTGATTTCTTTAGCGCTGAGGATGCCAACGCTGATGTGGGGCTCGGTGCTCATTGGGGTGTTATTGGATGTTTTGAGCGATATTGTTGATTTCTGCGTCGGAGAGGCATAGCTCATCGAAGATGCGCAGGATAATATCGGCGTTGAGGGCGTTGAAGTCTTTTTCGAGGGGAGTGATGAACACGCCGCCCATGTCGACTGATGCGGGGCTCAGGAGCATGGTGTCGGGGCCTTCGGTGCCGTAGAAGCTGGGGCGGTGGCGCTTGCGGGGGATTACGACGATGCGCACTCCGGCGGGTGTGGCATAGCACAGGATGTTCATCATGGGCTCGTTTTCGCCTTGTGGGATGGGCATAGCGGCGTAGAGGCGGTCGAAGAGCTTTTGGCCGTCGGCGGGGTTGTCGGTGTCGATTACAAAGACGTTGAGGGGGAGTGTGTCGACGAGTGCGAGGACGGCTTGGCCTTCGGTGGCTATGGTTTTGAAGTCGGCGTCTTCGAGGGCGGTGGCCAGTGTGAGGAAGTCGCTGTTGCCGGCTTGGAAGTGCATGTGGTCGGGTGCCGATGCTCCGCAGCGAGGGCCGTTGTAGAATACGGTGTATTGGTCGAGGGCTTCGGCGAGGCTAATCATGTCGGCGATGCGGCCTGTGATGAGCTGGTCGGTGTGGCTGCGGTCGGGGATGGTGAGGTGGCGTGGGAAGATGGGGAAGGGGTTGATCAGGACGGTGTATTTGTCCCAGTCGATTCCGCGCTGCACGTCGGGGCGATTCTCTTGGCAGAGAAAGCATTTGCGCTCTTTGATGGATTTGGCGTCGACCTTGGCGCCTGACGACACGATGCGTGCGGGGTTGAATTGCACTTTGATGGTCCAGCCCGGGAGGGCCACCTCCTTTACTTTGACGCCGGCGAGGGCGTCGAAGTTGGAGGCGGCGAGGGGCCATTCAGCCTTTTGCTCGGAGATGAATTTATCTACGAGGGCAGATGATAGGGGCTCGTTGTTCATTTCTTATTGAGGGCGCAGCGTGCTTGGAGTTCCCAGGTGCGGATGCGGTCTTTGTAGAGGTTGTTGTTGTTGGTTTTGACGATGTCGAGGGCGTGGTCGGAGTTGTCTTCCCAGCGGCGGCAGAAGTAGACGACGTCGTAGACGCGGCCGATTTGGAAGTGGCGCGAGAATGCGAGGCCGAGGGCATAGTCCTCGCCGTAGGAGGTGTTGGGCACGTGGATTTGGCGCAGCATGGGGGTGTAGAATGCGCGGGGGGCGCCGAGGCCGTTGATGCGGAGGGCGTTGTTGCGACCGTTTTCGGGTGTCCACTCTTTGTGGTCGATTACGCCCGGCGGGATTGTGTTCATGTCGATGTCGGTGAGCATGTAGGTGCCTACCACCATTGCGCAGTTTTGGTCGTAGAATGCTTTGACCATCTTGGCGAGGGTGTTTTCGTCGCTGTAGACGTCGTCAGAGTCGAGTTGTACGGCGAATTTGCCGCATTGTGGGTGTTCAACGCCCATGTTCCAGCAGCCGCCGATGCCGAGGTCGTCGCGTTGTGGGATGATGTGGATCACGCGAGGGTCGGAGGTGAATTCTTCGATTGCTTCGGATGTGCCGTCGGTTGAGTGGTTGTCGATGATGATGAGGTTGAAGGGGAACGATGTGCTTTGCGAGAGGACGCTCTTGATGGCGTCGCGGATGGTGCGGACGCGGTTGCGCACGGGGATGATTACGGATGCCTCAACGGGGAATTGGCCTTGTTCAAAGTGGATGGTTTCGAATTTGGGTTCGAGGTAGCCGCCGATTGCCTTGAGGTGGTCGGTGCAGGCTTGTTCCATTTCGATTTGTACGCCGCGGTTTTTTGGGTCGACATAGCTGAAGATGGCTTCGCCGTCTTCTTTCTTGGGTGCTGCGATGTCGGTGTAGAGGTATTCGTTGATGTGGACGATGGGAGCGATGCGGCTCAGGCGCAGACGCAGGTCGTAGAGGCCGGCGGCGGTGTAGTTGGCTGTGATGCCTGCGGCGGCTTCTTTGAATTTGGCTGTGTCGAAGAATAGGAGTGAGCCGAAGGCAAAGTCGTCGCGGAGCGAGCCGAATTGATAGTCGATAACGGGGTTGTTGGCTTTTTTGCCGTCGGTGACGATGTAGGAGTCGGCATACATCATGCCGGCTTTAGAGTCGTCGGCGAGGCGGATAAAGCGTTCGAGGGCAAAGTAGCCGGGGACGAGTGTGTCGTATTTGGTGTAGAGGAGTGTGAAATCGGCTTGGGCGGCGTCGGCGATTTTCTTGATGGTGGCCGACGAGTTGAGGGTGTCGATGTAGATGATGCCACAATCGTCGAATGCCTTGGCAGAGGGATCGGTGGCAAGGAGATAAATTTTGTCAACTGAGGCTGATTCAGCGAGAGCCTTCACAGTGGCTTGTGCCTGGGTGTGATTGGCATAGGGGATGAAACAGTTGATTGTCTTTTTCATTGTGGTATGGGTATTATGGTGTTTTTATTGTTTGTCGGTCAAGAAGTTGAGGATTTGGGTCATGAGAGAGGTGCGAGCTTCGTCGGTGTAGATGGTTTCAAAGGGGAAACCGAGTGCCACGGTGCGATAGGCGGGGAATTTGGCGGCGATACCGGCC
Organism: uncultured Bacteroides sp.; assembly: GCA_964598685.1. GTDB lineage: Bacteria > Bacteroidota > Bacteroidia > Bacteroidales > Muribaculaceae > CAG-873. The sequence continues at coordinate 5,666 of CAZRCU010000006.1, read as the reverse complement.
ACGAGGTTGTTTTCGCCGTAGCGCATGATGGTGCAGCCGTTGTCTGAGTTGGCGGCGTAGAACGAGTCGGGGGATTCCACGGCGTAGATGTCGGGATTGAGCTCGGAGGGGTATTCATAGCTGCCGCCGGTGAATTGGCGGAAGCGGCATTTCACTTGGTAGGCTTGGCCGGTGACGGCGGCTTGTCCCACGCGCCAGTGGTAGCCGAGGACGTCGGTGGCGAATTTCTGGTCGGCTTCTGCGGTGGCTTCGTCAGAGAAGGGGTTGTCCCAGATGTCGGTGGCGATGAATGCGCCGCTGACAAAGATGCCGGTGCCGGCAGCTGTGGCTTGTGTTAGCTTTTGCTGTAGTGCGGCGGGGAAGGCTTTGAAGTAGGTGCCGTATTCGCCGCGGCCGTGTTTGATTTCTTTTTGCTTGCCCAGGATGAGGTCGACGATGCGGGGTGAGTTGTCGGTGATGGGCGAGGCCATGTAGGCGCCTACAGATGATGATATGAATGAGTGTCCGGCGGCCACGATTGCTTGGCCGTGGGTGTAGACATAGTCGAATGTGTTGCCGGCCACCACCTTGTCTTCATAGTCGGAGCGCGAGGCGCCGAATCCGGCGGCGTCGTCGTCCATCCAGGGGATGTTGCGGCGATATTCAAATTGCGAGCCGATGAATGAGATGTCGTTGATGTAGGGCACGCCGTGGTCGCGTTGGTCGTAGAATCCGGCTACGGCTTCGGAGGCTTCAAACCAGTCGGGGGCGCTGACGCGGGTGAAGCCGTTGACCACGAGCACCGGCTCGGCGTCGTTGTCAAGGTTGGCCAGGGCGAGCACTTCCGAGGGGAAGCTGATGCCGCCGTCGTTGGCAGCGATGATGCGGTAGGAGTGGATTTGCGAGTCGTCGACGGTGAGGGAGTATTGCGGAGCGGTGACGATTGCGAGCTGAGTGAATCCTTGGGCGTCTTGGGGGCGGTGTTCCACGATATAATAGGTGGGGTGGGCTGTGGCTTCGAGCGAGTCGACGGTTTCGGCCCAGCGCAGGGTGTAGTGGCCGCTGCCCGAGGTGGTGATTTCAAAGTTGTTGACGGGGAGTGGCTGCACGGTGTATTGGCGGCCGTCGCGGTGGGCGATGAATTGGAGCATGCCTTTGTAGATGGCGCGTGCTACGGTGTAGCGGAACGAGGGGTCGAGGCCGTATTTCATGTCGGCAAAGTTTTGGTGGGAGAGGAGCTCGAGGAGCATGGCGGGCACTTCGGGCACGCGGGCTTCAAAGTAGCTCTTGTCCCACATTCCGCGGCGTGTCCAGTGGGATTCGTGTCCTTGGCGGACGTCGCGCACGATGTTGGACATCACCAGGTCGGTGAGGTCGCGCGAGGCCAGGCGAGAAGCGCCGTTGCCCAGGGTGTCGCCCACGGTGCAGTAGATGCCGAGGGTGCCCACGATCGAGTCGTTTTTAAATGTGCCGGCGTCGGTGTGGAATGCAAATGAGAGGTCGATGGGGATGTTGAGGCCTTTGCGGTTGGGCATCATCGAGGAGCCTCCGGCGAGCCAGTTGACCCACAGGCCGCGCGAGCGATAGTCGTCGGTGTAGTCGTTTACATAGTCAGATGGTGTGAACACGCTGTCGGGAGCTCCGGCCCATTGCAGGAAGTAGCGGGCGCCTTCCACAAATTTGGGGTAGCCGCTGGGCACGTATTCATAGTCGATGTCGTCGACGGGCTCTTTGACAATGCGCGACACTACGCCCATGCCGCCGCCAATCTTCACAGCGTCGGCTGTGACTACGTGGCCGGGCGAGCAGGTGTTGGTGAGTGTCACGATTTCTTGATTATCGCCTTGTGCCAGGGGGAAGTGGCCCAGATAGACCCATGTGCCGCCGCCCATGGTTTGGTTGACGGTGAATTGGCGTGGGCCGGTGGCTGTGTGGATGGTGTAGAGGGCGTCGGGGGCGCAGTTGGCTTCGCTCACATAGCTCACGTAGACGGCATATGTGTCGGCCTCGGGGATGTCGGCGCGCCAGGATGCGGTGGATGGCTTGGCGCCTGCGCCCACGGTGGCCACCATTCTTGCGGTGCCGTCGCTAAAGGGGTGTTGGCCGTTGATTAGCTGGTTGCCGTCCCAGGCAAATCCGGGCAAGCCGGCGCGTTGCCAGCGCTTGTCGCCGTTTTGCTCTGAGTAGCCTATGGTGGCGGCGTTGTCGGCGTCGATGATGATTTCGGTGAGGTTGGTGTCGCGCTCGCGAGGGCTCATCACATATGCGCCGGCGTTTTGGAGCATCGGCATCAGATAGGGCATCACATAGCTCTGTGTGTAGAGGTCTTCAACGGTTTGGAGCACGCGTGCGCGCTGCCATTCCCAGCGGTTGAGCTTGGGCTCGAAATACCAGCCGTGGCTTTGCCACAGGGCAATGTTGGCGCCGTCCAGTCCGGCAGGGGCGGGGCGAGCGGCGAGGTCTTGCACAAAGGGGAGCTTCTCGGTGGGGCGAGCGGTGTAGTTGCTCGCATAGCGCACCAGCGAGTCGAGGTCTTTATCTTTAGCGGTGATTTTGACGGTGTAGGATGCGTATTGGCCGGCGGTGCCGAGCTTGGCGCGGATGTCGTCCTTGAGGGCTGCCAATCGGGTGGCGTCGAGGTTCACATAGGCTGCGTTTTCATTGCAGGCCACGGCGATGGTGCGCGCGGCGGTGTTGATGGTCACTTTCTCCACGTTGATGGGGCCGAAGCCGGTGGGAAGGTCGCGATACTGACTAATAATGGCGGCAATTGCGTCTTCGCGCTGGCCGGCATAGAGCGGGCTGGTGCCTATCGCACTCAGCATGGCCGCTGTTAGGATTATATGGCTTAGTTTCATCGGTTTTAAATGGTATGTGGCAGACTCACATTTGAGCTACGGCAAAGATAGCATAATATTGTGGATTTTTCAGCGAGATTAACTCAAATTAAGATACTTGTACACATTTTCAGAATGTTAAGCTAAATACTTTTTAATTAAACTGATAGGGCCGCTCGGCCCGAGGTGGCGGGTGAGCGGCCCTGAAAGGTGGCCTGTAGGGGCTTTGGTGGGGCTTATCCTCTGATGCCGAAGCGGCTACAGATGTAGAAAAACGAGCCCAGAGTGATGCGCAGGGTCGAGGTCATGAGCGCTGAAAATTTATGGTCGGTCTCGCGGCGCGAGTAGTGGGGATTTTGGCGGCTGCACAGGTGAAAGAGCTCGCGGCCGCTCTCGCCCAGGGTGGACAGGGCGGCGCCCACGGTAAACCAGTCGTCGTAGTTGGCTGTGATGTCGATGCCGCGAGCGGCGATGTGGTGGCACAGCTCCAGGGCTTTGCGATATCCGGCCGAATCGCTGCCCGAGGGCACGCCTCCAAAGCGGCGATTGATGATTTCTTTGCGCTCCTCGGCCACGGTAGAGGCATACACGGTGGCGTCGAGGTTGACATATGGGTGGGCGTCGTAGCTCTGGCAGCGCAGGCGGCAGATGTCGCTGCAAGCGCGGTCGATCACTATGCCCATGCCCTTGAACAGCATTTGCAGGCTCCTGAAGTAGAGCTTGTGGCGCTGATGGTCGGCAATCGGGATGATGGCAAAGTAGCCGAGGCCACCCACCGAGTGGGCTGCATAGGCCACCATTGGCAGCTTGCTCAGCACATCGTGGATCAAACGGTCGAAATGCGGATAGAGCAGATTGTCCTTGTGGTCGATGTCGATGCAAATCAGGTTGGACGGCTTCACCAGATTGTCGGCCTTGCGGCTTGGGGCAAAGACGCCGCCGATGGTGGCTTGCGGCAGTCGCTTTTTCAAGCGTGAGCGTTCTGCCGGGGAGGTCGAGGCTCTGAGGCGATTGATGGTGTCTACATCCGGGTGGCATAAAAAGCTTTGCAGAGAGGCTTCGTGGCCTTTGCTGTCGGCCACCCCATCATACACGGTGATTGTGATTTGGTCAAAATTCATAATTATATAGATAAAGGTGTTATG
>CAZRCU010000006.1:0-1605 GCA_964598685.1 uncultured Bacteroides sp. | reverse complement strand
ACACGGTGATTGTGATTTGGTCAAAATTCATAATTATATAGATAAAGGTGTTATGGAATAAAAGCGTCGTGTTTCCCTATTTCCAATGGCACCCCCTTCCAAAAACAGGGAAACAGAATCATAATTCGGCGTTAGGCCGAGGTGGCCTTGTTTACCTTGACTACGGTCTTCGGGCTTACTTTAAGACGTGTACAAATGTCGCGCACGGTGAAGCCCTTGTCAAGCATATCTGCAATTTTGTTGAAGCGTGCGGCTTTCTCTTCCGATACAGCATCACTGCCCAGCATCTTGGATTCCACGCCATAGCCGGTGTGGCGCAGGCGGATGAACGAGCCTTGCTTCTCGAGCTCGGCAGTGATCACATTGTCGGCATCAAATTCCATTTCGGAAGAGCGCACCTTGATTTGCTTAATGTAGCGTCCGGCAGGCTTGGAGCTGTGGTCTATGCCGATTGCAAACATCGAATCCATAAAGTTGGCCAATCGCTTCGACCCTGCAAGACAGTTTTGAGTGAGTGGCATGCCCGGGATGCGCTTGGGCGTGTGTGCAAGCACCAATATCGACAGCCCAAGATTGCGCTTTAGCTCGATGAGCAAAGTCATCAGTTCGCCCGCCACATCGGCGCTCTCTGCACAATTGCAAATCCACGAGATGTTGTCGATAATCAACACCTTGGCTTGGCGATTGAGAGCTTCGCGAGCAATATCTGCAATGATACCTCGCAGATTGGTGGCTGCACGTCGCTCGGCATTGAATTCGATGCGCACCAGGTTGGGCCCGAAGTTGTGCACAGTGCCCGTGTCCTCATCGGTGTAGCGCAGCTGAAACTGCTTATCGGTCATTTCAAAGTCGAAGTAGAGCACACGCTGCTTGCGAGCAATCTCGCCTGCAATCTGCACTGCATAGATGCTCTTGCCCACATTGGTATCTGCAAACAGACAGCACATTTCGCCCTCATACCACAGCGACAGCCACAAGCTCTTGGGATTAGGGCGTGCAGCAGCTTCGGTGATCCATTCGTTGGCAGTTTTGCCCACAAACATGCTCGGACGATCCACATCGCCCTGCATCAGCTGCTCAAGGTAGCGACCACGCTCGATTGCAGCCTCCACATCAATCATGCCATCCTCGGGCTCAGTGGTGCTAACGTTGACATTATTCAATGACTCTGCAACATTCATTGCATCACCATTGACATTAGTTGAAGTGCCCGCATGCTTGGCATTGCGAACACGTGCCGCTTCGATGCGGCGACACTTACGTGACTTTTTCATAGTAGATTAGAAAAATAGTTATATTTTTATAATACATCCTCCCAATCCCCTATATATAATATAGGCGGCAGAAAGATTACATTGCAAAGATACAACATGAATTGTCGTTTGTCAATACTTTTGCAAGAAAAAATTCAATGCTTAATGATTTTTAACAATCACCACCATGGGAAACACGTGTTTCCCTGTCATATGGCCGCAATATGGGGCATCCTCATCGCCAATACATTGATTTACCGCCACTTAATTCGCCAACACCACGAAATACAGCCACTTTGTTTCCCATTTTTCTAAAGGGGGTGTCATTAAAAACAGGGAAACACGGCACACT
>CAZRCU010000005.1:0-29192 GCA_964598685.1 uncultured Bacteroides sp. | reverse complement strand
ATACACCATGGTGCGTCCCCGCCGGCGGACGCCTGCCGGCGTTTTATATTTACCTCCATTTTGTATTTTTGAACGATTTTACTTTATTAAATTGAGTTAAAAAGAGCAGCGCCATCTGCACGAGTGTGGGCGGATGGCGCTGTTTGAGACCTGCGGGTCTATCTTGTTTGTGACTCTTATTTCAGGGTGAAGCTGAGGGTGGACACTTGTTGGCTATCGGGGCCAACCATCACTTGAAATTCGCCGGGCTCGCACACAAATTCAAGGTCGGAGTTGTAGAATTTGAGCAGTTCGGGTGTGATGTCGAATGTCACATTTTTGCTTTCGCCGGCTTTGAGCGAAATGCGGCTGAATCCCTTAAGCTCTTTCACGGGGCGCGAGATCGAGCCTACGAGGTCGCGGATATAGAGCTGCACGATTTCGTCGGCATCGACATTGCCGGTGTTTTTCACTGTCACAGAGGCAGTGATTTTGCCGTTGGTGTCCATTTCGTTGGCCGACAGCTTGAAGTTGCTGTAGTCGAATGTGGTGTAGCTGAGGCCGTAGCCAAAGGGATATAGCGGCGAGTTGGGCAGGTCGATATATCCGCTGCGGAATTTTTCAAATTTGGAGTCGTCGCTCTTTGGGCGGCCGGTGTTGTAGTGGTTGTAGTTGACCGGCAATTGGCCCACGCTGCGAGGCATCGAGGCGGTGAGCTTGCCCGAGGGGCTTACGTCGCCAAAAATCACGTCGGCGATGGCGTCGGCAGCTTCGGTGCCGCCAAACCACACATTCATAATTGCGGGCACATTTTCAGATTCCCAGGTCATCACGGTGGGGCGGCCCGAGAAATTGAGCATCACCACGGGCTTGCCCAGCGCTACAAGGGCTTTGAGCAGCTCGATTTGCACGTCGGGCAGGGCAATGTCGGAGCGGCTGGAGGATTCGCCGCTAAATTCAGATGATTCGCCCATGGCGGCCACAATCACGTCGGCTGAGCGAGCGATGCGCAGGGCTTCGTCGAGCAATTCTTTATCGCTGCGGCTATCGCGGATGTCGCGGCCAAACATTGTGGCGTTGGCTTCGAGCTCGGGATCGCCGGTGATGTTGCAGCCCTTGGCATATACCACTTGCGCGTCGCTGCCCACAGCGTCGATAATTCCTTGAATCAGGGGCTTGGGCTCCTCGAGGTTGACGGCTACGCTCCATGTGCCGGGCATATTAGATGATGTGTTGGCCAGCGGGCCTACCACTGCAATCTTGCCTTGCTTTTTCAGCGGCAAGATGTTGCCTTCGTTTTTGAGCAGCACGAAAGATTCGGCAGCTATGCGGCGAGCGGTGGCACGATGCTCGGCGGTGAACACGTCGGTCTTGGCGCGCTCGGGATCGGCATATTTATAGGGGTCTTTGAACAGGCCAAGCTTGTATTTGGCTTCGAGGATGCGGCGCACGGCCTTGTTGATGTCGTCCATATTCACGAGCTTGTCGTCGAGCGATTTTTTCAGGGTGCCGATAAATCCGTCGGCCACCATGTCCATGTCGATGCCGGCTTTGAGAGCCATAGCCGAGCATTGCTGCAAGTCGCCCATGCCGTGGTCGGTCATCTCCATAATAGCGGTGTAGTCGGTCACCACAAAGCCGTCGAAGCCCCATTGATCGCGCAGCACATCGGTGAGCAGCCATTTATTGCCGGTGGCGGGCACGCCGTTGATGGTGTTGAACGAGGCCATGAAGCTGCCTGCACCGGCTTCCACGCCGGCCTTGTAGGGGGCAAAATATTCATTGTACATGCGCTGGAGGCTCATGTCGACGGTGTTGTAGTCGCGGCCGCCTTCGGGAGCACCATACAGGGCAAAGTGTTTCACACAAGCCATGATGCGGTCGTTGCCGCTAAAGGTGTTGTCGCCTTGATAGCCGTGCACCATTGCGCGGGTGATGGCAGCGCCCAGGAAGGGGTCTTCGCCCGATCCTTCGGACATGCGGCCCCAGCGTGGGTCGCGGCTAATATCTACCATAGGGCTGAAAGTCCAGCAAATGCCCGAGGCCGAGGCCTCTTTGGCAGCGATGCGGGCCGATTCCTCGATGGCGGTGGTGTCCCATGTGCAAGAGAGACCCAGCGGAATGGGAAACACGGTTTCGTAGCCGTGAATCACGTCCATGCCGAATAGCAAGGGGATGCCCAGACGGCTGTCTTCCACAGCAATGCGCTGTAGCTCGCGGATTTTCTCCACGCCTTTTATATTGAACACGCCGCCCACCTGGCCGTTGGCCACCATAGCGCCGATATTGCTGCTCTTGGCTTGGCCGGTGACGATGTCGTCGGCGCCGGGCAGGTTGAGCTGTCCTAATTTTTCTTCCAAAGTCATTTTGGCCATCAACTCGTCGATAAACGAGTTCATTTCGGCCGTGGCCTTGTCGGCATCGCTCGCAGAGGAGCACGAGCCCATGGCGCCCAGAGCTGCCGTCAAAGCCGATGCAATAATCAAATTCTTAATTTTCATGGAATTATATAATTACGAGTGATTATACATTATTCATTATTTGAGATATGAGGCGATGTGAAGCCCAGCTTTTTCAATCCGGCTTGGATCTCGGGGGCGCCCATGAAGAGATCCCACAGCAATCCGCTGCGATAATTTTCAATCATAGGGGCGATTGTGAGCTGGTCGATAGCTAAATAGCGAGGCACCACCCATCCGTTGCCTTCCTCTGAAAATGCGTCGTAGAAGCCATAGGTGCCGCGCAAATATGTGCCTTTGGAGTAGAAATACTTGGCTGCGCGCATTGATTCCTCGGGGGTGTAGGGGAAACTTGATAGCGACGCGGTGGGGGTGATCACGCCGAGGTCGTTGTTGGGCGCGTGGGCGCTGTAGCCGTCGGGCGAATAGCTGGCGGTGAGGCCCCAGCAATTTTCGCTGTAGCCCTTGTATTTCTTGGGGTTGGTCACGCAATATTGATAGTTGCTCTTGGCGTGGTTGGTGGTCACGTTTTGCCAGTTGGCATATTGGTCGACCAATCCGGTGGGGTCGAGGCCAATCCAAGAATAGTGGGCCCAGAACAGGGGGCCGCCGGTGGTAGTGGCGCCGTTGTGCTTCACCTCGAGGGGAAGGCCCATAAAGGTGACGGTGGATTTGATGTCGCCCGAGCGCGACCAGCCCTTGTGATAGGCGTCGGCGCTGATGCTGTGGGTGGGCGACGATGCTGCCAAGATGTAGGCAATCATACATTCGTTGTAGCCCTCGAGGGGGAAATTCATTTCCCAACCATAGTTGGGCGACCAGTGCCAATACAGCACGTCCTGCCCGCCGCGGGTGTACCAATCAAATTCCATTTCGCGCCACAGAGTGTCGATTTTTTTGGCAAGGGCTTGCTCGGCCTCGTTGCCGTTTTTGAAATATTCGCGCACACACAGCAGGCCTTCCATCAGGAATGAGCTTTCCACGAGGTCGCCGCCATCGTCCTTTTGGCTAAAGGGCACGGTTTTGCCGGTGGTGCCTTCAATCCAGTGGCTCCACACGCCGTGATAGCGGTCGGCTTTGGCCAGATAGTCAACGATTTTTGTGAGACGTGCCACGCCATCCTGGCGCGAGATGAATCCGCGGTCGATTGCAGTGACGATGCCGGCAATGCCGAATCCGCTGCCGCCGGTGGTCACCACGGTGCGGTCGTTTTGCGGATACACGTTGTCAAGGTGGATTCGTTCGGGGGCCAGGCCGCTGGTGGATTCAGCGCCGTCCCACATATAGTTGAAGTGAGTTTTTTGTATCCAATCCAGAAAAGCGTCGTTGTCGGCGAAATCGGCATCGGCCGACACACCCTGTTCGCTGCCTGTGTTTTCGGGAGCGTTGCTATTGGTGGCCGAGCTACACGCCGTGAGGGCCAATAGTGAAAGGCCAATTAATGCGGTCTTTTTCATGCTTCGTTATTTATATGGTGTTTTTTTAGTAGTTATTTTTTTACGATCTTTGACAATGCCGAGCGGCCGCCCTCGCCAAGCGCTTCTATGGCGAAATAGTAGGTGGTGTCGCGGTCGAGGCCGCGCATATCATAGAGGGTGGTGTCGGGGCCGTTGACGGTGATGGCATTGTAGAGCTTGTCGGGGGCTATACCATAATATATATTATAGCCGTAGGCGCCCTCGGCGGCTTGCCATGTAATCATGGCGTTGCGAGTGTCGTCGGCGCGGTCCACTTTCAGACGCGCGGGGGTGGCCGGCGCGGCCACATCGGCCAGGCCAAACACGCGGAAGCCCGACAGGCAGAAATTGCCCGATGGCATGTGCAGGTTTACGACGCGCAGATAGCGCACGCCCTCAAGGGGCTGTTGCAGTTCTATATAATCGTGTGGCTGGTCGCGGTCGTTGTCGCTCTTGTCCACGATTAGCACCCAATCCGCGCCGTCCGACGAGGCATACACCATGTATTGATGATATAAGTCGTCGGCACGGTCGTATTGGTCTGTGTCGTAGTCATAGTGATTAAGCTGAAGGGCATGCACAGTGCAAGGATGCAGCAGGTCGATTGTGGCCCAATGGCCGGGCTTGGAATCGGGAGCCGCCCAATAGGTGCGCATGTTCTCATCGGTTATGAAAGAGGTGCTCAAAGAATCGGCCGAGGCCGACACCTCTACCGGCTTGCGATACGAAAGCAGCATCCAGCCGGCGAAACGTTTTGTTGGATCTGAAATGTCTTGAGTAGCGTTGAAGTTGGGATAGTCGCCAAATGCGGCCGAGCTATACATGATGCCGTCGGCGTCGAATCCCACGGGGTAGAGGCCTATGCGGCGCTCAAATTTGTATTTGAGCGAGAGCATGCAGGTGGACACGTGCCACCAATGGCCGCTTAAATCGGTGAATGTGCCGCCGTGGCCCGAGCCTTGCACATAGCCGCCGGGCTTGTAGCTCATGGGGTTGTGGCGCTGATAGGTGAACGGGCCCAGCGGGCTGTCGCTCACATACACGCCGTCGGCATAGACCTTAAATTCTGTGCCCGGGGCGCCGTATTGCAGGTAGTATTTATTATTGTGCTTGTTCATGTAGGCGCCTTCGGTGAACGGGGCGAGAGTCACCTCGTCGTCGTTGTTCATGCCAAAGCGCTCCCAACCGTGTTGGTCGGGGTGCAGAGCCAGCACATCGTGGATTTTGCTGATTGGGTGGAAGTCGTTGCGACTCAGTTCTACGGCTTTCAGAGGATATTCGTTGCTCGAGCCGTAGTAGAGGTAAAGGCGGCCGTCGTCGTCGAGAAACAGGCATGGATCCCACGATGGCAGCACAGAGCGATCCACTGCGCGGCGCCATCGGCCCGATTTGGGCTGAGTGGTGTACCACACCGGCAGGCCCTCGTAGGTGGAGCCTACATAAAACAGTGTGTCGCCGCTCACATAGGCGGCCGGCGCGCATTGGTCGTCGTTGGTGGGCTTGCGCTTAAAGCTGGCATAGGCAAAATCCCAGTCGGTGAGATTTCGCGAATAGTGAAAGCCGTCTTGATTGGTTGAAAACAGCAACACTTCGTCGCCATAAGTGAGCGCCATGGGGTCGGCCGACGAGCGGAAAGATCCGCCCTCGCGACTATTATTGTTGTAGGGCTCGAAATTGTAGCTTATGTTGACGGGGTTGCAGTAGGTGGTAGGAGAATAGGTGTCGGCATCATACCATGCTGTGGCAGTGGCTTTATGCCGTGGGGTGGGGATTGCGCGGTCGTCGTAGCGCAGATTCACCACGATTTCCCTCTCGGTGTTTGGAATGATGGTTGTCTCAAGCGCCATGCCGGGGTAGTAGACATAGAGGGTGGTATCTGAGGCTGTGGCGGTGAGTGAAAACCGGCCGTTTGAGTCGGTGTTGCAGTGGATAGGGCTTGCAAAGAACATCACGGTGGCGCCTTGCAAGGAATTCCCGTCCGGGCCGAGAACCACACCGCTTAGGGTGTGATTCTCGACTACGGGAATATAGTAGTCGCTTACCTGGCCCTTGACCACCTTTATGTTATCGCCCGGCGTGCTCGCCATGACGTTGCACATACTTGCTGCGAGCAGCACACCTAAAACAATTCTATTGAAAAACATTTGCCGGGCGATTAAAGGGGGGGAGTAAATTGGGGATATAGGTAAGTGAGAAAAAGAAGTCGATTATTCGTCGTAGGGTTCGTTGTAGAGTGCGGGCACGTCGACAAGCTGGTTGGCGGGCAGCGGATAGTATTTCACTGATTCGCTCCAGCCCTTAGAGCCGAGCACTTGCTGAGCAAGACCGCAACGGATGAGGTCGTTGTAGCGTTCGCCCCATTCGCAGCAGAGCTCCATGCGGCGTTCGTCGAGAATGTCGTTGATGCTTGCGTTGGTGATGTTGGGCATTTGAGCGCGTTGACGCACCAGATTAAGCGGAGCATCGCCGTTTTTGCCTTGGCGCACGAGAGCCTCGGCATTCATCAGCAGCACTTCGGCATAGCGGATGATGCGCACATTGTTGGTGCTGCCATATTCGGTGCGGCCATCGAGGATTTGATCCATAGGCACATACCATTTGCCGTTCCAGCAGTCGGTGTTGGCTGTGTTGGAGGGCATTGACACGAGGTCGCCGCTGGGGGTGACTTCGCCGCCGCGCAGGAATGAAGTGGTGGCACGCACGGTCTCGCCACGGTTGGCGGCCCATTGCTGGAAGCTGTCTTGATAGCCTACAAAGTTCCATCCGCCCACGCTGCGGCCGGTGGTCTGGCTTGTGATGGTAGGACCACAGCACAGGAAGAAGCAATCTACGGTGATTTGGTCGCCCGAGCCCATGCCAAAGTCGGTGCACTGGCATTCCATGAGAGATTCAGAGCAGAGCTTGCCGGGGTATTTGAACAGCTGATAATAATCGGGATAGAGCGAGAATTTGCCCGAGTTGATGATCATGTTGGTGAGCTCTTCAACCTTGGCATAGTTGCCCATATTCAGATACACCTTGGCGGCGAGAGCGGCAGCGGTGTATTTGGTGAAGGCGCCTTGGTGTTCCATCTGATTGGGGTGAGCGTCGGCGCAATTGTTGATAGCGTATTCCAGATCTTCGTTGAGCATGTAGCGATACACGGCATCACGGGTAGAGCGGGTGAGGTCGGTCTGGCTGTTTGAGCGCAGGATTGTCACATCGCCAAAGCCTTGGGTGAGGCGATAGTAGGCATATGCACGCAGGATGCGCACTTCGCCGCAATAGCTGCGATAGGTTTTCATTGTGGCCTCGTCGGTGATATTTTCTGCATATTGGTCGAGGGATTCCAGGGCCGAGTTGCAGGTCTTGATCATGCCGTAGTATTGATTCCACATTTCGTTGAATGCCCAGAAGGCATTGTTGTAGCGATAGCTTTCGCCGATGTTCACCATATCGGCTTGGTCGTCGATACGGCCCGACCAAACGTCGCCGTCGCGAATCACGGTGAGCATGTTGATCACCCAGTGCATACCGCCGGTGCGCAGACGAGCATAGGCGCCCGACACGGGCTCATACATTTCCTGAATGTTGGTGTAGTCAACGCTTTCTTCGGGAACAGAGTTCTCGGGGTCGATGTCGAGGTAGTCGCACGATGTGAGTGCGCCCGCGCTTATAGTGGCGGCAAGTGCCAACGACAGGATTTTATTATAGATTTTCATTGTATATACGATTGAGATTTTTGGAATAGGTGTTTATTAGAAGTCGATTTGGAGGCCAAAAGTGAATGTTGAGGCCAGAGGATACACTTGGGTATCCCATCCTTCAGAATCAGAAAGCTCGGGAGTGAATGAGTGAGCTTTGAAGAAAGTGAAAGGACGATCGGCATTCAGGCTAACACGCATGCTGGGCAGAGTGTAGGCGCCCATCTTAAGATTTCTCAAGGTGTATCCTAATGCAATGTTTTGAATGCGGAAATAGTCGGCGCTTTCTACAAAGTAGGAGTTGGTGTTGTCGTTGGTCCACGATTTCATAAGAGCGGCAGCCGAGGGGTTGGTGTTGGTGCTGCCTGGGCCGGTCCAGCGGTCTTTGTATTGAGCTTGGTCAAAGTTGTAGTAGGCCGATTGATAGTGGAGAGCACGCTTGCGGTTGTAGAGCTCGGCGCCTGCCTGGCCATAAGTGCTGAGAGCAAAGTCAAAATTCTTGTAGCTGAAGCCGAGGTTGATGCCGTAGGTCACGTCGGGGATGTAAGAGCCAAGCACTTGGCGGTCGCTGCCGTTGAGCACGCCGTCGCCGTTGACGTCTTCATAGATGAGGTCGCCGGGTTGCAGGCCGTTGGCCACTGCGATAGGATCGGCGTCAACTTGTTCTTGTGTCTGATAGATGCCGAGCACTTTGTAGCCAAAGAACGAGTTCATCTTTTCACCAACCATGTTGGTGGTCTTGCCGCCGCTCACATATGGAGTGCCGCTAAGGTCTTTCACGCGGTTGTGTAGGAATGATACGTTTGCACCGATATAGTATTTGAAGTCGCCGATGCGGTCGCTCCAGTTTGCTTCAAGGTCAACACCGCTGTTTTCGATGTCGCCGTAGTTGCCGGCGAGGGTGTCGTTGCTGAAGGGCAGACGGGGCGAGATTACAGCGTTGGTGGTGAGACGATAGAAGTAGTCGATGTCGAAGTTCAAGCGGTTGTTGAGGCTGGTGAAGTTGATGCCGACGTTGGTCTCGTTAACAACTTCCCATTTCAGCCAGCTGTAATATACATTGTTTTGATAGCCGGGGTAGGTGTTGTTGCCGAATACGCCTGAATAGCCGTTGCCCGAGGAAATCGAGGCAAAGCCGTCGCTTGCAGCCACGTTGTCGTTACCCAGACGGCCCCAGCTGGCGCGCAGCTTGAAGTAGTCGAATACGCTCTGGTTGCGCATGAAGTCTTCGTTGCTCATTACCCATGCTGCACCCACCGAGGGGAAGTAGCCCCACTTTTCTTGGTATTTCGAGGTGCCGTCGGCGCGGAATGTAAACATCAACAGATATTTGCCTGCATAGTCGTAGTTGAGACGGGTGAACACTGATTGGCTGCGATAGCGGCTGCCGCCGTCGTAGGAGCGAGCGGTCTCGGCGTCGCCTTGGCCGATATACCAGTATTCTTCTTTACCGGTGGGGATGCCGTTAACGGTGCCGCACAGATAATCCCAATTGGTTTGGCGCATTGAGTAGCCTACCATGGCGCCTACAGAGTGCTTGCCAAATTTATCTTTATATGTGAGGATGTTGTCCCACGACCAGTTGTCATAGCGATTCTGAGTCTTGCTGAGGCCCGAGATTGTGGCTTGTTGGTTAGCGCCTACATAGTAGGGCTCTGTGACGCTGGTGCCTTTCACGTTGCTGAAGTCCTTGCCATAGCTGGTGCGGAAGTCAAGACGGTTGGGCAGGATGTCGAATTGAGCGTAGAAGTTGGCCAAGTATTGGTTGGTGATGTTCTTGGCGTTGTAGTAGTTGGCAGTAGCAACCGGATTGTACAGGTTGTTCATAATGCCGATTTGCTCGGGAGAAGCGTAGTTGGTGGGATAAACGCCGTCGCCGCGAGAGTTGTCGTAGACGGGATAGATGCCGGGGGCGTTGTAGGCAACTTCCCATGTAGAGTTGTTGGCCACTTGTTGATGACCTTCAGAGAACACGCCGTTGAAGCCCACTTTCAACCAATCGGTGGCTTGGTAGTCGAGTTGGCCGCGGAAGTTGAGGCGATTGTAGCCGTTGTCGGTGTTCATGATACCATCTTGGTAGAGGTAGCTCAAGCCCATTGAGTAGGTGGCGCGTTCGCTGCCGCCTGAGATTGTGAGGGCGTGGTTGGTGATGAGAGCGTCGCGAATCAATTCGTCATACCAGTCGGTGTCGGCGCCGAATGTGAGGCTTGAGTAGTCGCCACCCCATTGTGCGATAGAATTTTCGAGCACGGGGCGATAGGCGCTTTCGTTGGCCTCGGTGAGCATGGTGGCGTATTCGTGAGAATTAGCCATTTTCATGCGCTTTGTCACTGTCTGCACGCCTGCATAGCCGTTGTAAGAAATCTTGGCCGGCTGATTGTGCACGCCTTTCTTGGTGTTGATGAGCACAACGCCGTTGGCGGCTTTCACACCATAGATGGCAGCTGCCGATGCGTCTTTCAAAATTGAAATTTCGGCGATGTCGTCGTTGTTAAGAAAGTTGATGTTGTCGTAGAACATGCCGTCGACTACATACAGAGGATTCGAGCTGCTGAACGAGCCCACGCCGCGGATGCGCACTGTGGGGCCGTCGCCCGGTGTACCTGAGTTGGCAATGTTCACGCCGGCCACCTTGCCCTGCAATGCACCCATGGGTGATGTCGAGGGGATGTTGCTCAGCTCTTCGCCTTTCACCACAGCGATTGGCGATGTGAGGTCTTTGGCCTTGGCTGTGCCGTAGCCGATTGCCACGATTTCGTCCAAGCGGGCGATATCGTCGTCGAGTGTTACATTAATAGTGGTGCGTCCGCCCACTTTTACTTCTTGAGTTGCCATGCCCACCATGCTGAACACGAGGGTGGCGTTGGGATCGACATTCGATAATTTATAATTACCGTCGATGTCGGTCATGGTGCCCAAAGCAGTACCTGATACTTGGATCGATACTCCCGGTAAGGTTTCGTTACCACGGTCTGTAACCGTACCCGTAACTGTGATGGCTTGTGCGATGTTTACCATCGAGCACAGTATTGCCGCCAAAATCAAAAGCAAGGGTCTTTTCATACCAATTGTTTAAGGTTAAAAAACTGTTAAGTTGTCTGGCTGCAAAGTAAAAACATTTTTAAATCGGATAAAATAGTTTCCACTACTACTGCACTACGTTTATGTTGTATAACACTACGCTTTTACTACGTTTTCATTTGTAAGACGCTGAAATTACGCATTTTAGCATTACTTCTAAAAATCAAACTTTTTATAAAAAATCCCCACATTGCTTTTGCACAATGCGGGGTGATATGTTGTGGCGTTGATTCTCGCGGGCTATCCGGCCACTTGCACTTCGATGCCTGTGGCGGCTGTGATGCGCTCTCCGATTTGGCGCAAAGTGGCCACGTCCACCTTCTCAAGGCCGGTGGCAGGGGTGGGGCGGTCGAGGCTGTAGAGCATGATTTCGCGCGGCTTGATGCGGCGATACGCCTCTATGAGCGCGTCGACTTCGGCCTCGGTGGAGTTGTCAAATGAGAGCCCGTCGTAGCTGCCGCGTGTAATCATTGTCTGAATGATGGCCGAGGGGCCGAAATTTGCAAGCATCTCGATGGCGGCTGCCACGGTGAACGAGGCTGCCACGGGGCGGTCGATTGTGCGCATGGTTGATTCAATGGCGCTGTCGAGCTTGAGAATGCAATTGTCCACGCGGCGCAGCGCGTCCACCACGGCCTTGTGGCCCAGCATGGTGGAATTTGACAGCACACTCACCTTCACGGCCGGATAAAATTCGTCGCGCAGCGCGATGGTGTCGTCGATGATTCCGGCAAAGTCGGGATTCACCGTCGGCTCGCCGTTGCCCGAGAATGTGATTACATCGAGCTTGTCGCCGGCTTCGCTCATGGCTTGCAGGCGTTGGCGCAGCAGCGTTGCCACTTCTTGTCGCGAGGGCAATCCGGTGGTGCCGGTGCCTTGCGCATTGAATCCGGCTTCGCAATAGAGGCAGTCGAACGAGCACACCTTGCCGTCGCGTGGCGACAGGTTCACACCCAGCGATGTGCCCAAGCGGCGCGAATGAATCGGGCCGAATATAGTGTCGGAAAACATTACGGTCTGCATAATCAATAGATTTTGCGTGTGAATAGGCGCGTGGTTTGCGCTGTTAGCAGCGCTATCACGGCCAAAATGCCTATTATGGCTAATATATCGGTGAAGGCCACCCTGACGGGGTACACTGAAATTGTCATTTGCGATGGGTCGCCGGCCAGCTTGATAAACTTGCCGTATTGCTGTGCCAGGGCCAGCGCGATGCCCAAAATGCAGCCCACAATGCCGCCGGCGGCGGTGATTATCGAGCCTTGAATCATAAATGTGCGGCGCACGAGCGATTGTGTGGCTCCAAGGCTGCGCAGTGTCTGCATATTTTCGCGCTTCTCAATCACCATCAGCGAGATTGTGGAGATGATGTTGAACGCCGCGATTATCAAGATAAAGAAGAGCATGGCAAATGTTACCCACTTTTCAATCGCGATCATGTGGAAAGCGCGCGCTTGCTGCTCTGTGCGGTCTTTCACCTTGTAGCCGTGGCCAAGAGCGTCGGCGATGTCGCGTCGCGCCTCGTCCACAGAATATCCGTTGGCAGGGGCAATTTCAATGGCTGTGGCCTCGCCGTTGTCATACATCAATATGTCGCGAGCCACGTCGAGAGGAATCAGCATGTGGTCCATATCATAGTCCATCTGGTCGATTTGAATCACGGCGGTGGGGGTGATGCCCGACGAGCGAAATGCGCCAATCGGGTTGGCCGGATTAATGCGTCCTATGCGTCGGGGCACATATAATTCGGCGCCTTCCATGCCGGGATGCAGGTTTACCTTGGTGGCCACGCCCACAGTGATTGCGGCGGGAAATTCGCCGGTGGCAAGCTCTGTGGTAAATATGCCGTCCACCACGATGCTGTCTACGTCGATGATTTTTGTGAGCCGCTTGTCTACGCCCTTAAACACCACTGCCGTGCGCTCGTCGCCGGCGCTGAGCAGTGCGCGCTCGGTGAGCGAAGGCATTGCCACGGCCACGCTCTCAAGCTTGGCAAGGCGGTCGGCCACGCTGTCGGCATTGACAATCACCTTGGCAGAGGCCGGCTCAACCAGCAGCGGCGGATTGATGCGGTCGTAGTGGGATGCGGCCAGGTCGGTGAATCCGTTGAATACGGATAGTACAATAACAATAGCCGCTGTAGCAACAGCCACTCCAGCCACTGAAATGCCGGAAATGATGTTGACAGCGCTATGCGATTTCTTTGCGAGAAGGTAGCGCAGTGCTATGTTGAGCGAGAGCACAGTGCTTTATTTCTGCAAAAGGTTGTCGATGTTTTCGATATAGTCGAGCGAATCGTCGATGAAGAATTGCAATTCGGGCGTCTTGCGCAGTACAAAGCGCACTTTCTGTGCCAGCTCGTAGCGCACCGATTTGGCCGATGCTTGAATTGATTCAATCACATCGCCGGCTTTTTCCGACGGAAATATCGACAGATACACCTTGGCGGTGGAAAGGTCGGGCGACACACGGACGATGCTCACCGACACGATTGTGCCGTGGGTCTTGGCCGTCTGTGCGCGAAATATTTCGCTCAATTCTTTTTGCAGCAAGCGTGCTATTTTAGCTTGGCGTGTAGTTTCCATATACTTGTTGGTGTTTTTTAAGTGTTATACGAGGCTTTGCAGCTCGTGTTTCAAAATGGCCACGCCCTCGGTGGCTTTGGCCTTGATAACGGTGACCCCTTGCGGCACCGCTGCCGGCTTGGGGTCGATGTAGAACACCGGAATGTCGCGTCGCACATAATGTAGCAGCGCGGCAGCCGGATACACGGCCAGCGATGTGCCTATAATCACAAAGATGTCGGCCTGCTCCACCAGTTGAGTGGCGGGGTCGAACATTGGCACGGCCTCTTGGAAGAAGACGATGTGCGGGCGCACATGATGCCCTTGAATCACTGTGTCGGGGGTGGTGTCGAGATGGTCGGCGTCAAGGGGAAACAAGAGGTCTTCGCGGTCGATGGCGCGCACCTTCATCAGTTCGCCGTGGAGGTGCAGGATTTTAGACGAGCCGGCGCGCTCGTGCAGATCGTCGACGTTTTGTGTAATCACTTGCACGTCGAAGTCTTTTTCGAGGTCCACCAGGCCCAAGTGAGCGGCGTTGGGCATGCATTTCACCAGCTGTTGGCGGCGCTCGTTATAGAATTTATGAATAAGAGCCGGATTGCGTGCAAAGCCGTCGGCGCTGCACACGTCCATCACGGGATATTTCTCCCACAGACCATCGGCATCGCGAAATGTGGAGATGCCGCTCTCGGCGCTAATGCCTGCGCCGGTGGAAATCACAAGCTTTTTCTTCATAACAGAGAGATTTTTATGTATCTAAGATGCCTTAATCGTCGTCGCCAAAGGTGATATAGCCTTCTGAATCATCCGAGGCCGGTGCCTTGGGGGTGATGGTGGTGTCGGTGGGGGTGTTGTTTACCACGCTGTTTGATAGGCGCTTGTCGCGAGTGAATGTGGGCGATTTGGCAAAGTTTTCAATCATTTCATCATTGTCGAGTGCATCGGCATTGAGCAGGATATAGTTTTGAGTCTCTTTCTCGCGCTCGAATTGCTCCACCTTTTCCTTGCCGTAGAAGTCGCTGATTTTGTCCTTGTCGACGGGCTTTTCGTCTTTGGGGCTTATGTGGTTGGGGCGATAGTCGTTTTTCTCGTTGATGGTGACGTCGAATCCCGAGGCCAGGATGGTGAATTTCACCTTGTCGCCCAAGGTTTCGTCGTAGGTGATACCCCAAATTACGTCCACCTCGTCTTCCACGCGGTTGATAAAGTCGTTGAGCTCCTTGGCTTCAGAGGCCTTAAATTTGACGTTGGCTTCGCGTGAATAGTAGAGGTTGAAAAGGATTCGCTTGGAAGTGAGCACGTCGGTGTTTTTCAACAGGGGCGAGTGCAGCGCGTCTTGGATGGCCTTGGTCACACGGTTTTCGCCCTCGCCGTAGCCCACAGCGATAATGGCTGTGCCGCCGTCGCGCAGAGTGGTGTTCACATCGTTGAAGTCGAGGTTGATATAGCCCTTGCGAGTGATGATTTCGGCGATAGAGCTGGCGGCGGTGGACAGGATGTCGTCGGCCTTGGCGAATGCCGATTCAAATTCAAAGTCGGGATATATTTCGATTAGGCGCTCGTTGTTGACAATCATAATTGCGTCGACGTATTTGCTCATTTCGTCGGCGCCGGAGATTGCTTTTTGAATCTTGCGCATGCCCTCAAACATGAAGGGAATAGTGACGATGCCCACAGTGAGCAAGCCGCGTTCCTTGGCAATACGTGCCACGACGGGGCCGGCGCCGGTGCCGGTGCCGCCGCCCATGCCGGCGGTGACAAACACCATGTCGGTGTTGTTGTTGAAAATACCGTCGATGTCGGCGGCCGATTCCTCGGCGGCTTCGCGAGCTTTTTCGGGGTCATTGCCTGCGCCGAGGCCGCGAGTGATGGTGGGGCCGATGAGCAGTTTGTTGGGCACGGCGGCCGATTCAAGGGCCTGACGGTCGGTGTTCACCACGACAAACGATACATGTTCAACGCCCTGTTTGAACATATGGTCGACGGCATTATTGCCACCACCGCCTACGCCCACCACGATGATGCGGTTGGGGCTGGCAGCGTTTTCGGGGTCGTTATATTTCTGGATAAATATTGAATCTTCAGGAGCCATAGCTGAGTGATGTGTTAAAATGGGTGAGCTGTGGGGGATTAATCTTCGTCGACGTCGTCGTTGGTTGGGGCAATCCAACTTTTGAAGCGTTCAATCAGCGTGCGACGAGTGGCTTCGGGGCTGTTTTGCGGTTTTGGCAGCTCGTCGGGGTCGAAGTCGTTGATGTTGTCCGGTTGGTCGATAGGCGCGTCAAAATCGTCGTCTTTGAGTAGGTTGGCATCGTCGGCCACGGAGCGGCGGCCGGCGGGCACTTCAGAGGGAGAGACACCCATTTGAGTGGAGGGAGCGGTAGTTTCGGTGTTGGAATCTTCCACGGGGAATTCCACGCAAGAAATATTAGTGCGGCGAGCGGCGTATCTCACAGCCGAGATCACATCGAGCTGCTCTGAAGCGTTGCCTCCACACAGCATGGCGATGCTGCTGTCGGCCACTGCGCGGCGCACTTTCAATTTGGTTTGAGATTCCATCATCTCCATAAATCCCTTGAGCTTGGCACCGCCGCCGGCCAGCACAATTCCGGCAGCAAGGTCGCCGGTCTTGACGCCGGCTTCGGTGACAAAGGCCACGATGTTGGCGATAATCTCGCCGGCACGGGCCGATACAAGGTTGATTATTTCGCGGGTCTCGGCGTCGGGAGCGGTGAGCTTCACTCGCTCGGCGATAGCCTCGCCCTTGGTGATTTTGATATTTTCGGCAGCCTCTTCGGTGATGCTAAGTCCCGAGCAGAGGTCGCGAGTGATATTGGCCGAGCCCATAGGCAGGGTGGCGGCCATGTGGAGTGCATTCTCGCGATAAAGGGCCAGGGTGGTGGTTTCGGCGCCAAAGTCGATGAGCAGGCAGCCCAGTTGGCGGTCGGAATCGCTCAGCACGGTGTCGGCCAGCGAGGTGATGCGGGTGATATAGTGGCGGGTGAGGTCGACGCCGTGGGCCTCGATCTTCACGCGGTTGAGGTTGCGGCGGTTTTCAGGCGATGCGGTGATGATGGTAAACTCGCCGCGCACCACGTTGCCAAAGGTGCCGATAACCTTTTTCACGGCGGTATTGTCCACGAAATAGCGGCGCGGGGCAATTTCCAGCACGTCGCGGTCGGTGGCCAGATTGTAGCGAGCCTCATTGTGAAGGCGGTCGAGAGTCACGGCGGTGATTTCAACCTCGCTGCCTTGTCGCACAGAGGCCTCGGCGTGCATTGATAGCAGCGAGCGTCCACCCTCGGGGATGAATACCGAGGTGATACGTCCCGACGCTAATCTCGGATTGTTTTCCAAGCGGCGTATGATTTCGTCGACTCGGGCCGACACTTCGCGCGCGTTTTGCACACGGCCATAGCGAACGTCGCCTCCTGAGTCGGCTTCCTCAATTGCCAGGACAGAGATGCCGCCGGTGGCATCCACTGCGGCTACGGTGCCTTTAATTTTTGAACTGCCGATTTCTACGGCTGCTATATATCGGGTTTCCATATATGTAGAGGATTTCAAGAGTTTCAAATAGTGTCGGGGCCCACCGTGTCGGTGTGTAGTGGCGAAATCATGGTTTCCATATCGTCGATGTCGTCAAATTCCTCGTTGTTGGCCACCAGGAGCGATTGTCCCAGGGCCTTGTTGCGGCGAGTGGCCACGATGCGGCCTCGCCATTTCACCGCCAGGGTGTCGTAGGTTTCCCAGCCGCGCACGGGCATCACTTCGCGATAGAAAGTGCGCAGGCGCGCAAATTTGTCGGCCAGCATGGATGTGTCGCCAAAGTTGATTACATGGCCGCGGATGCTGGGAATTATGGTGATATTGCCGTTGCGCTCCTGCTTCACGGTCGACACCAGGGCATCCAGGCCCTGATCGGCTGCTATGTAGTCGAGCAATGGCAATAGTCGGGCTGCCGGATAGCGGGCTGAGAAGTGGCCCACCACCACCGGCACATCAATGTGATAGCGCGGGCTGGCCGAGATGCGCTTCCCCACATTGTTGATGTAGTAGGACGCATTGCCGTCGAACACCCTTGCCACGGGCACCATCGGCACAATGTCGATGTTGAGCGTGCCGTCGTTGAGCACGCACACATTCACGCGCTCAATTTTGTCGCTTGCGCGCAGCTTTGATTCAATCTCGTTGAGGTCGACATCGGCGCGGTGGCGAGTCTTAATCCACTCCATTATGCCGTCGAGGTCGGCCGACACCTCGGCCGGAGTGACAAATCCGGTGTGCAGCGAGTCGGCGATATTGATTCGGCATTGCTTGTACACATCGGCGCGCTCCATCCTTGCTGTGGCGGTGAGCGCAAAGCACAAATAGCCTATCAGGACGATAGACAGCGCACAGGCAAGTAACGGATAGCGGTTGATCATTTCGCAGTGGATTAGTCGTTGGGATACGATATTGTGTGCTGAGGGTCAATGGCACGACAGAGCGCGGGCACCTCAAACGAAAGGTCACCGGCCCCAAGCACTAATAAGATTTCAAAGTTACGATTTTTCATCGTATTTACAAAATCATCTTTTAAAATCATTATTTTATCCTCAGTGGTGATTTTATCAAAGATAATTTGCGATGTTACGCCGGGAATCGGCAGCTCGCGAGCGGGGTAAATATCTGCGAGCACCACGGCGTCGGCTTGCGACAATGCGACCGCAAATTCAGGCGCAAAATCGCGAGTGCGAGTGTAGAGGTGGGGCTGGAATGCCACGGTGAGATGGCGTGTGGGATAAAGCGCACGCACCGAGGCGATTGAACTTGCCACCTCGTCGGGGTGGTGGGCATAATCGTCAATCACCACGCGGCCGTCCTTGCCGGGCTGGCGCAGGTGGCATTGGAATCGGCGCTCCACGCCGGGATAGGTGCCCACGGCCTCGCGAGCGGCTTCAAGGTCGAGCTCGCCGGTGAGCCAGCAAGCTGCCAGTGATGCGATGGAATTGTCGATATTGATGTCGACGGGCACGCCCAGGTCTACGTCCTTGAGGCAGCCGCCCGGATATACGAAATCATACATGATTTTGCCGTCGCCGCGGCGAATGTTTTCGGCGTGGAAATCGCCCTCGTGGCGAGAATATGAATACACCCTCACTCCCTTTTGCGGGCGCGGCACCAGCTTCAGCCCGGTGTGTACCAGCAGCGCGCCCTCGGGGCTCACCAGCTCGGTGAAGTGGGCAAACGATTCCAAGTAGGCCTCCTCGGTGCCATAGATGTCGAGGTGGTCGGGGTCGGTGGCTGTCACCACAGCGATATAAGGGTGCAGGTGGTGGAACGAGCGGTCGAATTCGTCGGCCTCCACCACAGAGTAGGGAGATTCGGGCGACAGCATCAGGTTGGAATTATATCGCAGCAAGATGCCGCCTAAAAATGCGTTGCAGCCGATGGCTTGGCTGTGCATGATATGCGCTGCCAGCGACGATGTGGTGGTTTTGCCATGAGTGCCCGAGAAGCAGATTGCCTTGGAGTTTTCAGTGATTTTGCCCAATGCGGCAGCACGCTTCACGGGGTTGAATCCGCCATCAAAGAAAAAGCGCATGAGATTGCTTGAGGCGGGCACGGCGGGGGTGTACACCACCAAAGTGTCGGCGGATGGAGTTCGGAACGATTGCGGCACGGCGGCCTCTACATCGTCCTCGTAGGAAATTGATACACCCTCGCGGATTAGTTCGCGAGTCAGGGGCGATTCGGCGCGGTCGTATCCGGCCACCTCGAGCCCTTGCGATAGGAAGTAGCGCTCCAATGCGGCCATTCCAATGCCGCCGGCGCCGATAAAGTAGACTCTTTTCACTTGTTGTATGCGTTGATAATGCGTTCGGCAGCGTCGGCGATGCGCTCGTCGGCGTCGGGAAGCGCCATTTTCAGTATGTTTTCCGACAGGGCCTTGCGAGCTTGGTCGTCGGCCATGAGATCCTTGATGGCGTCGGCCAATTGGTCCATAGCGTCGACGTCGAGAATCATGCGAGCGGCGTTGTGCTCAACCAGCGCCATAGCGTTTTTGCGCTGATGATCTTCAGCCACATTTGGCGAGGGCACCAACACCACAGGCTTGCCCAACAATTGCAGCTCGCTGATGGTGCCTGCACCTGCGCGGCTCACCACGAGGTCGGCAGCGCGATAGGCTGTGGCCATGTCAGAGATAAATTCAGTGGCTTTCACGTCGGCGCGGCCCTTGGTGGCTCCTTCGCCGATTTCGCGGCCATAGCGGCCGGTTTGCCATAGGATTTGCAGGTTGCCGTCGAGCAGCTTGTCTAATCCGGCTGCCATAGCCTGATTGATGGTGCGAGCGCCAAGGCTGCCGCCAACCACCATCACCAATGGCCGCTCGGCATCAAATCCAAGTGCTTTCTTGGCCTCGGCCTGCGAGATTTCGATATTCAGCAGGGCCGAGCGCACCGGATTTCCGGTGAGAATGATAGATTCGCGCGGAAAGTATTTCTCCATGCCTTCATAGGCGGTGCAGATAGCCATAGCCTTGTCGGCCAGCAGCTTGTTGGTGACGCCGGCAAATGAATTTTGCTCTTGCAGCAGAGTGGGCACTCCGGCGCGCTGTGCGGCCTTCAGAGTGGGCCCCGAGGCATAGCCGCCCACGCCGATGGCGATTTGCGGCTTAAAGTCGCGCACGATTTTGCGAGCCTTGCGGATGCTCTTCCAAAGCTTGAACAGCACCGCCACATTGCGCCACAGACGCTTGCGGTCGAAGCCAGCTACGGGCAGACCTACGATTTTATAGCCTGCTGCGGGCACACGCTCCATTTCCATGCGGCCCAGAGCGCCCACAAACAGGATTTCGACATCGGGATTTCGACGCGATATTGCAGCGGCGATTGACAGCGCAGGGAAGATGTGCCCTCCGGTGCCGCCGCCGCTGATTAGTATTCGTTTAAATTCAGACATGATTTATCAGAGTTGAGAGGGATTTTCATTTGCAATATTTTCGGGCATTGATTTTAGCTCGCGAGTGAAGTTTTCTTCGCCATCAGAGATGCGAGTGGCCGAGCGCGATGTCGACAGCATCACGCCCAATGCAATCGACGTGGCTATAATCGACGTGCCGCCCTTTGATATAAGCGGCAGCGGCTGTCCCGACACGGGGAACACGCCCACCACGATACATATATGGAACAGCGCCTGAAGGCATATCACCAGCGCACAGCCTATCACAAGCAAGCACGGCAGCGTGCTCTTGAATTGCGTGGCCAGCTTGCCCGCTCGACCAAGCAAAAACAGGTAGAAGGCCAGCACCAGTATGGCTATTAAGGCGCCGAGCTCCTCCACGATAATGGCGTAGATATAATCTGAGAAGGCCAGCGGCAAGCGAGCGTTTTCGCGCGAATTGCCTATGCCTACGCCGGTAAGGCCGCCGTGGGCTTGAGCAATATAGCTAAGCTGTTCCTGCTTGTTTTCGTCGTTGATTGGGTCGGCGCTCTTGTTGAGGCGCAAGTGGCGCTTGATACGGCTCGTCCATGTGCCCATGCGGTTGCCCTTGTCGCCGGTGGTCACCACCTCGGTTTGGTTGATTTCAGCCAATGCATAATCTTCGGCCGTGGGGCCGTGGTCTTTGTGCATCACCGCTTTTGCGCCCATTGCGAAGCCGCCAATGATGACATATATAAGCAGCACATAGCCGAATTTGCGCCAGCTGATGCCGCCCACCAGCATCATGGCCAGCGATATGGTCATCAGCAGCAATGTGTTGGTGAGGCCTTGGTTGAACAGCAATCCCGAGCTTAAAAGCACCAATATCATACATTGCACCACGCCGGCCGTGGTGACATCGTGCTGGCCCTTTATCTGGTTGCGGCTCAATATCCACGCTATGCCCAGCGCCACCGCCAACTTCAGAAATTCAGCCGGCAAGATTGTCATGCCCGCTAAGGTGATTGCGCGTCGCACGCCGTTGATATTGACACCCGCCACAAGCACCAACACCATCATCATCAGCGAGATGATCACAAACATTGGTATCCAATAATATAGCCTTAGAAAGTGCTGACGCTGAATGAACAGCATCAACACCAAGCCGATGGCTAAAAACATGGCGTGGCGAATGATAGGGCCATAGATGTCGTCGACCTTCACTTCTTGGCTCGATGCCGAGAAGAGCTCAATCACCGAGATGATTAGCAGGAATATGTAAGTGCCCCAAATATATGAGTCGTATTTGCGCTTGGGCACTTCGGGGGTGGCGTTGTCGGTGGAGGAGGCCATTTCTTTATATTATATATTATATGTCGGATTTAAGAGCGCGCACAGCATCCTTGAATTGGGTGCCGCGGTCTTCGTAGGATTTGAACAGGTCGAAGCTGGCGCAGCAGGGCGAGAGCAGCACGGTGTCGCCTTCGCCCGCGATTTTGTAGCAAGCCTCTACGGCCTCGGCCAGCGAGTGTGTGTCGGTGACAGGCACATCGGAATTAGCTGTGAAGAAGTCGACAATCTTGGCATTGTCCTTGCCCATGGCCACGATGGCTTTCACCTTTTCTTTTACCAACGGCAAGATTTCGGAATAGTCGTTGCCCTTGTCTTTGCCGCCGAGAATCAACACTGTGGGGCGCTTCATGGCCTCGAGGGCATACCAGCACGAATTCACGTTGGTGGCCTTGGAATCGTTGATCCATTCCACACCGTTGATTGTGGTGATAGGCTCCAGACGGTGCTCAACGCCCGAGAAATCAGACAGCGCGGCGCGGATGTCCTCGCGGCGGATATTCAGCAGGCAGGCGCTCAGGCCGGCAGCCATAGAATTGTAGATGTTGTGCAGGCCGTGCAAGGCAAGGTCGGCACGCGGCATCGACATTGATTCGGTGGGAGTGTTGATGATAAGATTGTCCTCGGCGTCGATATATGCGTCGGTGTTTTCTTCGAGATGCTCGGCAAAGGGGTAGATTTGCGCCTCGGTGGCGATTTGGCGCAGCTGAGCGCTCACCACGGGGTCGTCCTGCCAATAGATGAAGGCATCTTTTGGGGTGAGGTTTTGCAGGATGCGGAATTTGGCGTTGACATAATTCTGCATCTGGTAGTCGTAGCGGTCGAGGTGGTCGGGGGTGATGTTGAGCAGCACGGCGATATTGGCCTTGAAGTCATACATATTGTCGAGCTGGAACGAGCTAAGCTCAATCACATACACGGGATGCGGGTCGCGAGCCACTTGCAGCGCCAGGCTGTTGCCGATATTTCCGGCCAATCCGGCGTCGATGCCGGCGTGGCGCAGGATGTGATAGATTAGCGAGGTAGTGGTGGTCTTGCCGTTACTACCGGTGATGCACACCATTTTTGCGTCGGTGTAGCGACCTGCAAATTCGATTTCGCTGATCACGGGGATGCCGGCTTGCTGCACGGCTTGAATCACCGGTGCATTCAGGGGGATGCCCGGGCTCTTGATCACCTCGGTAGCAGCCAAAATCCGCTCCATTGAGTGGTGGCCCTGTTCATAAGGAATGTTTTCGCTATCCAGGGTGGCCAGATAGCGAGCCGGGATGCTGCCTGCATCGCTCAGCCACACGTCAAAGCCCTTGTCTTTGGCCAAGATTGCAGCGCCCACGCCGCTTTCGCCGCCGCCGAGCACCACAATTAATTTTTTATCCTGATTTTCCATGTTTAACGGATTTTGAGAGTTACGAATGTCACAACGGCCAGAATGATGCCGATAATCCAGAAGCGAGTCACAATCTTAGCCTCGGGAATCGGTGCAATCGGCTTCTGAATCAGAGCGTCGATGCCCGAATTGCCTGCCTTTTGGAAGTGGTGGTGCAGCGGCGCCATCTTGAATATGCGCTTGCCGCCGGTCTTTTTGTAGTAGAACACTTGCAGCATCACCGAGAGGTCTTCGATGTAGAACAGTGCGCAGAGAATCGGCAGCAACAGCTCTTTATGAATCAAGATTGCAAACACGGCAATGATGCCGCCCAGTGTGAGCGAGCCGGTGTCGCCCATAAACACTTGTGCCGGATAGGCATTGTACCACAAGAAGCCCACCAGCGCGCCGATGAATGCCGCCATATACACCACAAGCTCCTCGCTCTGTGGGATATACATGATGTCGAGATAGGTGGAATACACCACGTTGCCGCCCAGATAGGCCATGATAGCCAATGCCACACCGATCACGGCCGACAATCCCGAGGTCATGCCGTCGAGGCCGTCGTTAAGGTTGGCGCCGTTTGAGGTGGCTGTCACCAAAAACATCACCACCAACACAAAGATTATCCAGCCGCCGATTTGGGCCGCGTCGCCGCCCATCCAGCTTGTGAGCCATGAGTAGTCGAAGTTGTGGTTTTTGATAAATGGCATGGTGGTCTCGGGGCTCGACAGCACATTGTGCACTGCATTGCTGTGGCTCGACACCATTTCGGGGTTGAGATACATCACTCCGGCCAAAATCAGCGCAATGCCCAATTGGCCAATGATTTTGTATTTGCCCTTGATGCCGTCTTTATTATGCTTTTTCAGCTTCATATAGTCGTCGAGGAAGCCCAGCGAGCCCAGCCACAGAGTGGCAAAGAGCATCAGCAGCATATAGATATTGGTGAGATTGCCCACAAGTAGACAAGGCACCAAAATCGACATAATGATAATCACGCCGCCCATGGTGGGGGTGCCGGTCTTTTTGGTTTGGCCCTCAAGGTCGAGGTTTCGCACGATTTCGCCCACTTGCATCAATTGCAGGCGTTCGATCATGCGCTTGCCGGCAAAGATAGCCAGCAGCATGGCCAGCACAAATGCCGCGCCCGAGCGGAAAGTTATATAGTCCATCAGACGTGCGCCCGGCACATCGAGTTGTTGGAGATATTCAAACAGATGATAAAACATAGCTAAATGTGTGTGTTAGTTGGAGGCTCGTTGAGCAAGGGCCGCGGTGATGTGCTCGCGGTCGTCGAAATGAATTGTCTCGTTGGCCAGCACTTGATAGGTCTCGTGGCCCTTGCCGGCAATCAGTATCACATCGCCGGGAGCGGCCAGGGCAGCCGCCACGCGGATAGCCTCGGCGCGGTCTACAATAGTTAATACGCGCGGGCGCAAGTCGTCGCTCACCCCTTGCATCATCTCTTTGATGATTTCGGCGGGGTCTTCAGAGCGAGGATTGTCGCTGGTGAGCACCACGCGGTCGCTGCGACGTGCAGCCTCGGCGGCCATGATGGGGCGCTTGCCGCGGTCGCGGTCGCCGCCACAGCCACACACTGTAATGATATGCTGCGATGCTGTCTTGATTTCGGCGATAGTGTCGAGCACGTTGACCAGCGCGTCGGGTGTGTGGGCATAGTCGACAATAGCAGTGACGCCGTCGGCCGATTTGAACGGCTGGAAACGTCCGGCCACGGGCACCAATCTGCTCATTGTGGTGAGTGTGTCAAGGTTGTCGAAGCCCAGCAGGCGTCCGGCGCCATACACGGCGGTGAGGTTCGACGCGTTGAATCGGCCGGCAAACATTGTCTCCACCTCGGTGGCGTTGAATGTCATCAGCATGCCGTCGAGGCGATTTTCCACCACCGCGCCGCGGAAATCGGCGTTGGCGCGTATCGAGTAGGTGTAGCGCTTGGCGCGAGTGTTCTGTATCATTATTTCGCCGTTGCGGTCGTCGAGATTGGTGAGTGCAAAGGCCTCGGGCTTGAGCATGTCGAAGAATGATTGCTTGGCCTTGAGATAGTTGGCAAACGTGCCGTGATAATCCAGGTGGTCGCGGGTGAGGTTGGTGAAGATGCCGCCGTCAAAGTCGAGGCCGGCTATGCGGTGTTGCGCTGCCGAGTGGCTGCTCACCTCCATTGCCACAAATTCACAGCCTTCGGCCACCATATCGGCCAGCAGGGCTTGCAGCTCCAGGGGGTCGGGCGTGGTGTGAGTGGCGGGCACTTCGCGGTCGTTGATTTTATTCACCACGGTGGATAGCAATCCGGCCTTGATGCCGTGAAGGCGCATAAATTCATAGAGTAGGGTGGCGATGGTGGTTTTGCCGTTGGTACCGGTGACGCCCACCAGCTTGAGGCTGCGCGAGGGATTTCCGTGCCATTGAGCGGCCAGATGACCCAGCGCATCGGCTGCGTTGGCCACCTTAATCCATGCCACATTCTCCGGCGCGTCGGCCGGAATTTCTTCGCACACGATTGCCACCGCACCGGCCTTGATGGCCGACGGGATAAAGCTGTGGCCGTCGACGCGTGTGCCGCGTGTGGCAATAAACATTGCTCCGGGCACCACGGCGCGCGAGTCGGCTGTGATGGCTGTCAGCTGTGCCGAGCCGTCGCATCCTTGGGTGGCGATTGGTGTTATGGCGCTCAGTAGCGCCTTTAATGTGTGGTTATCGTTCATAAATCAATTTTGGCTTAGGGTTACTTTTACTCGCGTGCCCGGCGCAACGGCCGTGCCGGCCGGCGGCGAAATCTGAGTCACATAGCCCGTGCCTGAGAAATTTACCAATAATCCGGCTTCCTCAAGGCTTACAAGCGCCTCGCGAATGCCAAGACCTATTACATTGGGCACCGTGGCTGGCTTTGCAGGGCCGTTGGCGGTGCGTATCACTTTGAATTTATTGAGGTTTAAGTCGTTGTGGAGTGTGCTTGAGCGCTGCTTGTTGTGCGAGCCATAGAGCGTGGGGCTCGACGACACGGGGTTGGCTTTGAAGTCGGAATCGTTGCCAAGCATGCCGCGGGCATACATTTTCAGCGCCAAATTGCGCAGCACGGTGCCCGAGGTGGCTGCCGGTCCATAGGGACCTTGCGGGTCGCTAATCACCACGATGCACGTGTATTTGGGGTTGTCGTAGGGGAAGAATCCACAGAAGGCCACACGATTGTGCTTGCCCTCGCGATAGCCGCCCTTGAACGGGATGTGGGTCAGAATCAGATTGCCGTTTTTGTCGCGCGGACGTTCCAGGGCAATGCCGGCGGTGCCGGTTTTGCCGGCGATTTCCACGATGTCGTTGCGCAGGCCCTTGGCTGTGCCGCCTTCGCCCCACACCACGCTATGCATCATCTCGCGCAGGATTGCGGCGTTGCGCGGCGAGCAGATGCTGTCGCGCACATAGCTCACGGGAATCACCGAGTCGCGGCCGTTGGCCAGCTTCATCGCCTTTACCAGGCGCGGGCGCACAAATTTGCCGTCGTTGGCTATGGCGTTGTAAATGGCACATGTGTAGAGCGGCGGCACCTGGGTGGCGTAGCCGAATATCATACGCGACAGCGACACATGGCCGCCCGATTTGGGGTCGAGGGTGGGGTAGTAGGGCGGACGTTCGCGCGCCATGCCGGTGTTGAGACGGTCGAAGAAGCCTATTTGGCGCAGGCGCTCGCGGAATCCGTTTAGATTCTTGTCGTAGTGGGGCGCAATCAACTTGGTCATGCCGATATTCGACGAATACTCCATGAATCGGCTCACGGGCAGGAAGGCCGGCGAGTGGGTGTCGCGGATGGGCTTGCCGCCTGCATAGGCATACGAGCGGCCGATGGGATACACCTGATTCAGGTTGACATAGCCGTCTTCAAGCGCTGTGAGCATCGACACCACCTTGATCACCGAGCCGGGCTCGTAGGCTTGCACGATGTGGTTCATTGCCTCGATATAGCCGTTGTTGCCCACGGTGTCGCGGTCGAGGTTGGAGATTGCTTTGATGTCGCCGGTGGCCACTTCCATAATCATGGCGCTGCCCCATTCGGCCTTACATTCCACAAGCATTTCGCCTAATTCATGCTCCAAGATGTCTTGGATGGTGATGTCGATGGTGGTGGTGAGCGTCGAGCCGTTTTGGGGCTCGTCGATGCGCCAATAGGCGGTGCCGCGGGTGAATAGCACCTTTTTGGCGCGGCCGGGGGTGCCGTAGAGCAGGGTGTCGAGCGCTTGCTCCAGGCCCGAGATGCCGTGCACCTCTTCCGAGGTTGCGGTTTGGCCCACGCGCCCGATGCTCAATCGGGCCATTTCGCCATAGGGATAGCGGCGCAGCAGCACAGGCTCGCTTTTGAAACCGGTGCGGTTGGGGTTGGGCGAGCGGCGGAAATAGGGGAATTGCTTCACGCGCTGCACCTCTTCAAAGGGGATGTTGCGCAGCAGCAAAAATGAGCGAGAGCGATTTTTCTTGGGAATGGTGAGCGGATGGTAGAGCTTTTCATACCATTCGTCGCGAGTGCGCTCGGGGTAGTAGAGGGCCAGGGTGTCGGCCAGCGAGTCGAGGCTCTCCTTGTATTTTAGTTCGTTGATTCGTGATGCGTGAAAGTCGATTCTAATGTTGTAGTAGCGCAGATTGGTGGCCAGGATTGAGCCGTCAGATGCGAGAATGTCGCCGCGCAGCGGCTTGATGAGAATGGTGTCGATGAGTGTCGAGTCGCCCTTTTCGTTCCATTCATGAGCGTGAATTATGGTGGTGTTGAGCAAAAACAGCACACACATGCCGGCGATAAGCAGGATAAACGTGGATATCAGCAAATAGCGGGCACGGATGTGGCCGCGGCGAGTGCGGTGTGCCGCCGAATCTTTTTTCCGTTTGTTTATAAAGTCGAGAGGGCTCATGGCATGGGAATTTGATAGGGTAGACGTTCTTGCACATGCAATCCAAGGCCCATGGTGTCGACCATTTGCTGCATCGACGATTCACAGGTGGCCGACATATACATCGACCGCTCGCGCTGTGTCTCTGTGCGTATGATTTCGAGCTTGCGATTGAGCGAGGCCACTGTCTCCATGGCGGTCACACAGTCGAATCTCACTGAAATATAGCCCAACGCAAAAAACACCAGCAATATCACCAGCGGCAAATGTCGCAGAAACACCGACGACGACACACCCTCCACAATCGAGTCGGGTACGTATTTTTTGATGTCTGATTTCTTCACTTTCATAGGATTGGGCAACACTGATTATTGGGATGAGAGTTATATCTTGGTGGCTATGCGCAATTTGGCGCTGCGGCTGCGTGGGTTGGCTTCAATTTCCTCGTCCGAGGCCACTATCGGCTTGGAGCCTTGCGGCTTCAGCTGTGTGGATGTGCGGCCATAGAGGTCGGTCTCCACTCGGCCCTCGAAATTGCCGGCTTTCATAAAGTTTTTCACCAGTCGGTCTTCGAGCGAGTGATAGGTGATGATGGCTAATCGCCCGCCGGGGCGCAGCGCTGCTACAGATTGAGTGAGAAATTCGCGCAGCACATCCAATTCGCCGTTCACCTCGATGCGCAGCGCCTGAAATATGCAGGCCAGCTCTTTCTTTTCGCGGCGACGGTCGATAAACGGGCCTACCACCTCAAGCAGCTGATTCACTGTCTCGATGGGCGCTTTGCGGCGTGCGTCGGCTATGGCACGGGCTATGCGGCGCGCCTTCGACAATTCGCCGTAGATATACAGGATGTCGGCCAATCGCTCCTCGGTGTAGTCGTTGAGCACTTCCACCGCCGAGATGCCTCCGCGGCGATTCATGCGCATGTCCAGACGGGCATCGGCACGGAATGAAAATCCTCGCTCGGTGTCGTCGAAGTGGTGAAACGACACGCCCAAATCGGCCAAGATGCCGTCGACAGCCTCCACCTGATAGAATCGCAGAAAATTGCGCAAATAGCGGAAATTGCCGTGAACCATCGTGAAACGTTCATCATCCGGCGCTCCGGCCAGCGCGTCTTCGTCCTGGTCAAACCCATACAAATGGCCCTTTGGCCCAAGCTCGGCCAGTATGGCACGGCTGTGACCTCCGCCGCCAAATGTGGCGTCGACATACACTCCATCGCTCTTGATATCAAGCCCGCTGATGGTCGGCCCTAATAATGCCGGAATGTGATAAACTTCCTGATCCATAGTGATTTAACTCTGCTCGGGCTGAAAAACCCAATTTCGGTTGTAAAATTAACAAATTCACATCAATTTAGTGAACTAAATATTCAAAAAATAAACGCCAATCCGCCAAAAAGTTATTAACACCCTTTATTCATACGTGAAATTCCCCCTCGCAACG
>CAZRCU010000004.1:14549-30086 GCA_964598685.1 uncultured Bacteroides sp. | reverse complement strand
TTATAATATTGATTTACAATGCATTAAAATCCGAATACGCCATAATAGCATTGCAGAGCAAGGGAAACACGACACTCACCACTGCGGCGGGTTTGCATAATTTTTCGTAACTTTGCTGCATGATTCTTTTCCCAAATGCTAAAATCAACATTGGCCTCTATGTGGTGAATCGCCGCGCTGATGGATACCACGACATCGAATCGGTGATGATCCCCACCGGTTGGACCGACGTGCTCGAAATCACGCCCGCAGCCGAATCCACATCGCTCACCATCACAGGCCGCCACGTCGACTGTCCCACAGATAAAAACCTTGTGATGAAAGCCTATCGTGCGCTCGACAAGGCCTATGGCCCCCTGCCACATGCCGACATCCGCTTGCACAAGATCATTCCCGACGGCGCAGGACTCGGCGGCGGTTCGGCCGACGCTGCATTCACCCTCATCGGTCTCAACGAGGTGTTTGCCCTGGGCCTTAGTCGCGAGCAACTGGCCACAGTGGCCGCCACCATCGGAGCCGACTGTGCATTCTTTATCTACAATCGCCCCGCGCTATGCACAGGCATCGGCGACAAAATCGACCTCGACATCGCCCCGGCCCTGCAAGGCTACACCCTGCTGATTGCCAAGCCCGCCACCACAGCCGTGTCCACCGCGCAAGCCTATGCCGGCATCAAGCCGCGCCCATGCGACGTCGACCTCAAATCGCTGCTTGCCACCCCTCCCACCCAATGGCACGGACAGCCCGTCAACCACTTTGAAGAATCTATCTTTCCTCTCTGCCCCGAAATCAGCAGCCTGAAAGCGCAGCTCTACCACCTCGGAGCCACCTACGCCGCCATGACCGGCTCGGGCGCATCTGTCTTTGCACTCTTCGACACTGACAAAATGGCACACGAAGCCTGCGCAGCGCTAAGCCACTGCGACACATGGACAGGCCCCGCCCTGCCGTGAACGATTTTTAAGCCACAATTGTTAGAAAATTCACCATTCGAGCCACCATTTCGGCCCGTTTGGCAAAGTTTTTGCTAACCCCCTCACAACAAAACGATACAACGACATGTCAGAAAAAAACAAAAATACCAAAGCCTCAGGCCAACAAGCCGAGCCCGAAACCGACGTCAACGCCGAAGCCACCGCCCCTCAAGACGATGAAATCCAAAGCCGTATCCAACAACTCGAAGCCGACCTGGCCAAAGAGAAAAACGACTACCTGTTTCTGCGCGCCGATTTCGACAACTATCGCAAGCGCATGCTCAAAGAGCGCGAAGAGCTCGTGAAAAACGCTGCCGAAAAGACCCTCTTTGCACTCCTCCCTATCGTCGACGACTTTGAACGCGGACTCCAAGCCACTCGCGACATCGACGACGAAAACGCCGTGCGCCAAGGCATGGAACTAATCTACAACAAGCTTATTAAATATCTTGCCGACAACGGCGTCACCGCCATGGAATCCACCGGCACCGCTTTTGATGCCGACCTCCACGAGGCCATCGCCACCATCCCCGCTCCTGCCGACGACCTCAAAGGCAAAATCATCGACACCACTCAACGCGGCTACATCATCAACGGCAAAGTCCTGCGCCACGCCAAAGTGGTGGTAGGCGAATAATCGGAGGCCATTATGGAAAAGAAACGCGACTACTATGAAGTGCTCGGCGTGAGCAAAACAGCCACCGCCGACGAAATCAAGAAGGCCTACCGCAAAATGGCCATCAAATACCACCCCGACAAAAACCCCGGCGACAAAGAGGCTGAAGAAAAGTTTAAAGAAGCCGCCGAGGCCTACGACGTACTCTCCAACGCCGACAAGCGCGCTAAATACGACCAATTCGGCCACTCAATGGGCGATGCAGGCGGATTCGGCGGATTTGGAGGCTTCCAATCAGGCGGATTCACCATGGAAGACATCTTCCGTCAATTCGGCGACGTATTCGGCGGCGGTTTCGGCGGATTTGGCGGCGCCACTCGCGGCCGCACCCAGCAACGCCGCGGCACCGACCTGCGCATCCGCGTAAAGCTCACCCTCGAGGAAATCTCAAACGGCGCTGCCAAAAACCTCAAAATCCCCACCTACGTGCCCTGCGACCACTGCAAAGGCACAGGCGCCAAAGACGGCACGGCATTCTCCACATGCCAAAGCTGCCACGGCACCGGCACCATCATACAACAACGCCAAGGATTCTTTGGCATTGAAACAGTCCAATCCACCTGCCCCACTTGCGAAGGCACCGGCAAAGTGATCACCGAGAAATGCCCCTCGTGCCACGGCGAAGGCGTGGAACGTCGCGACGAGCAAGTGGCCTTCAACATCCCCGCAGGCGTCAGCGACGGCATGACCCTCACCATCCGCGGCAAAGGCAACGCCCCTCGCCACGGCGGCATCCGAGGCAACCTGCTCGTGGTGATTGAAGAGGTGAAACACCCCGAACTAATCCGCGACGGACAAGACATCATCTACAACCTGATGCTCGACCTCCCCACCGCTATCCTCGGCGGCACCGTAGAAGTGCCCACCATCGGCGGACGCGCACGAGTGAAAATCGCCGCAGGCACACAGCCCGGCAAGGTGCTCCGTCTGCGCGGCAAGGGCCTCCCCACCCCCGAGAATCAATCATCTCGCGGCGACGAGCTTATCAACATCATGGTCTACATTCCCGAAAAGCTCACCGACGCCCAGCGAGCAATGGTAGAAAAGCTGCGCGGCTCTGAAAACCTCACCCCCAACGAGAGCGACAAACACCGCATCTTCTCACGCCTCAAACACATCTTTGAGTAAGCACACCTCCCCCATCTCCCCAACACACACCACAGCGGGCCCCACTCATCAGTGAGGCTCGCTTTTGCTTGCGTTGGCCACCGACGGCAGCGCTTAAACTATTTTTAGCCAAACTTTTTATTGCCTATTGGCGTTTTATTCGTATCTTTGCTTTTACGCGCGTCAGAATTGATATGAAACTAATTCACGGACTACTATTCATCGCTTGCTGCGTGGCTGTCGGTGCTTGCAAAGCCGACGACAGCGACTCGCGGCCCGTGCTCGCTGTCAGCATCGAGCCACAGCGCTATATCCTCGAGCAAATCGTAGGCGACGACTATCGCATCACCGTGATGATGCCCAACGGCGAAAACCCCGAAACCTTTGAGCCATCAATGTCAAAGCACATCGACGTGGCCAATGCCCAAGCCTATTTCACAATCGGCAACCTGCCATTCGAGGCCACCATCGCCGCATCATCGCCTACAGGCCTCAACATAGTGTGCACCTCGCAAGGAATCGTCCCCGTCTACGGCACACACTCCCACGCCCACACCGACGGCGGCGCCACCGACCACACCGCCGACCCCCACTTCTGGGTGTCTGTGGCCAACGCCCGCACCATGGCCCGCAATATGCTCCAAGCAATCCTCGAGCTTAAGCCCGACAGCGCTCAAGTCTACATCGACCGCTTCAACCGCTACGACGCCCACCTCGACTCGCTCAACCAAACCTTTGCCAGCCGCCTCAGCAACATCCCATCCAAGGCATTCCTGGTGTGGCACCCCTCGCTCAGCTACTTTGCCCGCGACTACTCACTCGAGCAAATAGCCATCGGACAGGAAAACAAAGACGCTTCACTCTCGGCCCTGCGCTCCACCATCGACGAAGCCCGCGCCGACAGCGTCAAAGTGTTCTTCTACCAGCGCGACCTCGACGACCGCCAAGCCGAAACCATCAACGCCGAAATCGGCTCCCGACTAATCCCTATCTTGCCCACATCCTATCAATGGGAACAGCAACTCACCAATATTGTTGATGAACTTACACGCCAATAACCTTCACCACGCCTACGGCACCTGCTGCCACCATCCCGAGCCCGTGATGGTGACCCTCCACCCATCCGACGAGCCTCTTATCAAGCTCGACGACATCTCTATGCGCCGCGACGACCGTGAAATCCTCAGCAACGTCCATCTCACCATCAATCGCGGCGACTTTGTGGCCATCACCGGCCCAAACGGCGGCGGCAAGACCACCCTTCTGCGCATCATCCTCGGCCTTCTAAAGCCATCCAAAGGCTCGGTGACATTCCCCAATGGTCGTCCCGCCATTGGCTACCTGCCGCAGAAAAACATGATTGATTCACACTTCCCCATATCAGTGCGCGACGTCGTAGCCTCGGGCCTGCTCACATCCTCCCACCTCACCACCGACCAACGCAACAGCCGCATCGACTCAACCCTCGCCACTATCGAAATGACCGAATTGGCGCAGCGCCCCATCGGACGCCTATCAGGCGGACAGCTGCAACGCGCCCTGCTCGGACGAGCAATCATCTCGCAGCCCGACCTTCTGGTGCTCGACGAGCCCCTCAGCTACATCGACAAGCACTTTGAAAGCCACATCTACCGCATAATCGCCGCAATTGCCCCCAACTGCACCATTATGCTGGTATCCCACGAAATGTCCACCATCGCCTCGATGGCCAACCGACATTGGATTATCGACCGCTCTGTGGCCGAATGCACCGCCGCCAAGCACTATGTAAGCTCCGACTGCGACGATTAATCCACCCCCACTCATAGCCTTTATATTAATCACTTCATAACCGTCATTAAATATGGACACACAAATTAATAGTGCGGAGGAAACTCGCGACTATTCAGCCGAAGACGCTCGCTTCATGCAAATGGCAATCGACCTCTCGATAGAAAACGTCGACAACGGCGGAGGCCCTTTCGGCGCCGTAATCGTTCGCGACAACCAAGTTATAGCCACCGGCGTCAACCGCGTCACCGCCAACAACGACCCCACCGCCCACGCCGAAGTGTCGGCAATCCGAGCCGCTTGCGCCAAAGTGGGCGACTTCAAGCTCACCGACTGCACCGTATATTCATCCTGCGAGCCATGCCCCATGTGCCTCAGCGCCCTCTACTGGGCCGGCGTGAAGCGCATCTGCTTTGGCAACACCAAAGACGACGCACGCGCCATCGACTTCGACGACTCGTTTATCTACGAGCAAATCGAGCTCCCTCGCAGCCGTCGCGCAATCCGCAGCGACCACTTCATGCGCCGCCAAGCCCTTGCCGCATTCAACAAATGGCGCGACAAAGCCGATAAAATCGAATACTAACGGCTATCCCCCACCCCAACAAGCAACCCCGATGACACCTTGGCGCCACCGGGGTTGCTGCATTTATGCTTTCGATTGATTATTGCACCTCCAAATCGGCGTTGAGGCGTTGGCGCACCACCTCATACATAAGCACGCCGGCAGCCACGCTCACATTCAGCGAGCCAATGTGGCCAAACATCGGAATTGACACACGTGTGTCGCACAGCGCCATCACCTCGGGCGAAATGCCCACATCCTCGGCACCCATCACCAACGCAGTGGGCGTGGTATAGTCGGCCTTAGTGTAGTTGGCATCGGCCTTCTCCGACACTGCCACCACATTAAATCCACTATCCTTGAGAAACTTCACAGCCGAGGCCAAATTGCGC
This sequence comes from uncultured Bacteroides sp., assembly GCA_964598685.1. Taxonomy (GTDB): domain Bacteria; phylum Bacteroidota; class Bacteroidia; order Bacteroidales; family Muribaculaceae; genus CAG-873. The sequence goes on along the minus strand of CAZRCU010000004.1, from coordinate 24,602 downwards.
TCGCGGCACACCGGCAGCGACATCAACGCACCGGCCGACGTCTTCACGGCATCGCCGCCCACCGACACACTGCCCCGCTCGGCAATCACCAGCGCATTCACCCCACAGCACTCGGCCGTGCGGGCAATTGCTCCGAAATTGCGCACATCAGTGATGCCGTCGAGCACCACCACAAACGGCAGCACACCCTCGTCGTAGAGCGACGTCACCAAGTTGCCCAGGTTGTAATAAGTCACAGCCGACATCATGGCAATCGCGCCCTGATGATTCTTGCGGCAAATGCGATTAAGACGCTCCACAGGCACACGCTGTGCCACGATGCGATGTTCCTTTACGAGCGACAGCAGCTCTGAGGCGAGCTCACCGCCAAGGTCTTTTTTGATAAACAATTTATCAATCTGTCGGCCTTCTTTTATGGCCTCAATAATGGCGCGTAGGCCATAGATATAGTCTTTAGCTTCCATTTATAATGGGTCAATGTTGATTTAAAAGTGAATCAGCCGTGGCAAGAGCCGCGGGGTCGTCGGCATTACCGCTTAGCATCAGGGCAATCTCCATTCGACGCTCGGCAGGCGACAGCGGCGCAATGTAGGTCTGGGTCGACGTGTCATTATCGCGCTTATACACCTTGAAATGAGCTGCACCACGAGCAGCCACCGGCGGCAAGTGGGTGATTGTGATCACCTGCATACGGCTGCCGATTGCGGCCATCAGCGCACCCATACGAGCAGCCACGTCGCCCGACACTCCGGTGTCGATTTCATCAAATATAATCGTTGGCAGATGGATATGATCGGCCAATATCGACTTCAACGCCAGCATCACGCGCGAGATTTCACCGCCCGAGGCTGTGTCGCCAATCGGCATTGGCTGTTGATTCTTATTGAATGCAAATAGAAATTCTATCGTGTCGTGGCCGTCGGCATTCAGTTTGCCCACGGTAATGGCGATATTGCACACCAAATTGTCAAGCCCCAGCGGCATGGCCCGCTCGCAGATCTTCTGCTCAAGCACATGGGCAGCCGTGCTGCGACGCTGCGACAATTCCGTGGCCAACGTCACCGCTTGCTTCTTCAGCGCGCGAGCAGCCTGCTCAAGCGAGCCCAGCACATTATCGGCATCGGCAGCCTCGGCCAGGCGTCGGCGCATATCGGCACCCTTGGCAATAAGCGCGTTCACGCTATCCACCTTGTGCTTGCTCATAAGCTGATTCAAGCGGCCCAGGCGATCGTCAATATCCTCGAGCGTCTGCGAATCATCTCGCACCCCCGAGGCCGACAGAGCCACCGAATCGGCAATATCGGCCAGCTCCACCTTCACCACCTGCAAGCGGTCGAGCAGCGGACGAAATTCCGCAGAAATCTCCGACACATCGGCCAGCGCATCAATGGCACGCTTCACCTGTTGCACGGCATTGCCATCGGCCCACATCAGCGCATCAGCGGCATCCACCAAATGGCTCCCAATAGCCGATGCAGCCTCAAGAGCTTCACGTCGCTCGGCCAGCTCGGTGTCTTCATCAGCCACCAATTGCAAATGGTCGATTTCATCCAGCTGATACTCCAAATAGTCGGCATCGGCACGTGTGCGCTCAATCGAATCGCGAGCATCCACATATTTGCGCAACGCCTTGCGATAATCGGCATACACGCCGTGATATTGCGCCAGCAGAGCTTCATTCTCGGCCAGCTTGTCGAGCACCGACAGCTGAAACGCGCTATCTGCCAGCAACAGGTTCTTATGCTGTGAATGTATATCAATCAGGTGGGCCGATATTTGCTCAAGCACCGGCAGCGTGGCGGGCACATCGTTCACAAATGCACGCGACCGTCCCGACGGCAAAATCTCACGTCGCAGGATGCAATATCCGTCGTTTTCGGCCACCTCGGCCTCTTTCAGAATCGGGCGCAGAGCCTTGGCAGTGTCGGCATCAAGCTCAAACACAGCCTCCACCACCGCCTTCTCGGCCGGATTGTTCACCACGCTCAAATCGGCACGGCGTCCCTGTAGCAGCGACAGCGCGCCCATCATTATGGACTTGCCGGCACCCGTTTCGCCCGTGATTATATTGAGTCCGGCCACCGGCTTGATCTCTATCTCACGTATCAGCGCATAATTGGAAATGCTCAGTGAACTTATCATTTTTCCTGTCCGTTTTTAATATTCGTCAAGCGAGTCTCCTCGGCAGGATATATCGGTTGCAAAAGATTATACACCTTGACACGCTCTTCCGACGGCGCCTTGGAATATATATTCACCAACTCGTCGAGCTTGGCATCCTTAAACATCGACAGCGCCACCGACATGGGCTGTGTGCCATACACCGTGGGCAGCGCATTCAGCGATTCTGTCACCACGGCTCGGCCCTTATCCACCGACACAGCCATCTGGTCGAGGCCCTGGCGGTGGTAGTTATAAATCATTTCGCGCAGAGCATCGCCAACACTGCCCTCGGTGAAGGCCGTGAGAATTGCGCTGCGGTTTTTAGTATCTTCAAAAGCCTTCCACCCCACTTCACCCGACGATTGAGCCATTTGCACAATCAGCTTAAGACGTTCCCAATACGGCTCGCCGCCCTTCAGCGCAAACGAGTCGAAGTCAACAGCGATGATAAAGTAGGCATAGAAATTCAAGATTGCCGTGATTTGATTCTCCATCGAATTGATGGTGAATGTGAGCGGCTCGCCCTCTTGATAGGAAAAGTCGATTTTGCTATCCTTGAAATTAATCAAAGTGGTGGTGTAAGAGCTGTTGTAAACCGGTCGCGACGATTGCACCTGAATATCGCCCTTCATCACGCCATCATCGCTATATTCCTTAATCGTGAAATACATGCGACAATCTATCTTTTCATTGGCGCTGAATTGCGCGGGAGTGAACGTGGTGGTGTTCATATAGTCGCTCACCGCCTCTTGCAAGGTCGTAAACACCGATTTATTTGTACCCGACACCTGGTCGGTGTTAAATTCTACGGTGCAATTGAGCTCCTGAGCGACCACCGAGGCCACTGCGGCAAGCGCCGCTACGAGTGAGAGGATTAGCCTTTTCATAGCTCCTTTATAGCATCAATAATATCCTTAGCCACAGCCGTCTTGGCCTTCAGCTCGAAATCGCGCTGTGCACGGCCGTCGGCATACACCAGCGACACCTTGTTGGTATCTGTGCCGAATCCAGCGCCGCTATCACGCAGCGAATTTAGCACTATCATGTCCAGGTTTTTGCGAGTGAGCTTCTCTGTGGCATGTGCCACCTCATTATCTGTCTCGAGCGCAAATCCCACAAGACGCTGTCCGGGGCGCTTCTTCGCGCCGAGAGTGGCGGCAATATCGGGGTTTTTCACTATTTCAATCGCGCTAATATCGCTATGCTCGCGCTTAATCTTTCGATCGAGACATTCAGCAGGGCGATAATCGGCCACAGCAGCCGTCAGCACAGCCACATCGGCCTCGGCAAAGGCAGCCTCGGCAGCGGCAAGCATTTCGCGTGCACTCTCCACCTTGACCACATTCACGCCCTTCTCTACAGCAAGATTTGCAACAGGGCCGCTCACCAATGTCACGTTAGCGCCGCGGCGTGCAGCCTCATTGGCTATCGCATAGCCCATCTTGCCCGTGGAGAAATTGCCGATAAAGCGCACCGGGTCGATACGCTCATACGTCGGGCCGGCTGTCACCATGACATTGCGTCCGGCCATATCGCCTTGCGACGCAAAGTAGCGGTCAAGCACCGCCACAATATTCTCGGGCTCCTCCATACGGCCTTTGCCCACAAGATGGCTGGCAAGCTCGCCGGCAGCCGGCTCAATGATGATATTGCCATATGAGCGCAGCTTCTCGATATTGGCCACGGTGGACGGATGCGCCATCATGTCGAGGTCCATAGCCGGAGCCACAAACACACGGCTGCGCGCCGACAGATAAGTGGTGACAAGCATATTATCAGCCACCCCATTGGCCATCTTGGCTATCGTCGACGCTGTGGCGGGAGCAATCACCATGGCATCGGCCCACAGGCCAAGGTCGACATGCGAATGCCATTCACCGGTGTTGCGCGTAAAAAACTCGGTTATCACCGGCTTGCCGCTAAGGGTCGACAGCGTGAGCGGCGTTATAAATTCGCGAGCCGACGGCGTCATCACAGGCTGCACCTCTGCGCCGCTTTTCACCAGCAGACGAATAAGCGTCGCGGCCTTGTAAGCCGCGATGCCACCGGTCACACCGAGCACGATGTGTTTACCCTTTAAGCTCGATTGAATTTCTGTCATTTTTTCAAGCTGAGTCGTATTCTGTCAAAGGCGCGCTTGGTATCCGACGGGAAATCTCCCTTCTTAATCCAGCTATAATAGCCGGGATCGGTCTTCATCACCTCAGCGGCTACGCGGCCCTTGTATTTACCGAAATTTATCACCTCGCGGCCTTTATCATCATAGATCAGGCGGCCCATGAGGTCGACATTCTTATTTTGCGAGGAAAATTCCGACAATGCATCCACATCGGCGGGCAGGTTATCGTATTTATCCACCTGAGCCAGCAGCACCTCAAATGTGGCCATGGTGTCGGCCTGTGCGCCATGAGCGCCTACAAGCTCTTTGCCGCAATAGAAGCGATATGCTGCGCTCAGATTGCGCGGCTCCATCTTGTGAAAGATGGTTTGCACATCAATAAAGTGGGCACGATGAAAATCGAAATCCACGCCTGCACGGCTAAATTCCTCATCCAGCAGCGGGATGTCAAAGCGATTTGAATTGAAGCCGGCAATGTCGCAGCCTCGCATCATTTCAGCCACTCGATAAGCCACTTTATCAAATGTAGGCAGGTCGGCCACGTCGGCATCTGTGATATGATGCACAGCCGTGGAATCGGCAGGAATGGGCATTCCGGGGTTCACACGAAATGTCTTGCACTCGGGCGCATCCTCGCGGCCCGGCCACACCTTTACGATAGATATTTCAATAATCCTGTCGTGGGTGATATTGATGCCGGTTGTCTCCAGATCAAATATCACTATCGGACGACGCAATTGTAATTTCATTCTTAGAATTGATCTACGTTCATTGGCATCAACAGCATCACCAAGTCGGTACCTTCCTCATTCTGCGACGGACGGAACACGCCTGCACGCGAGGGATCTGACAAATCCACATACACCTCGTCGGTTGGCAGCGACGACATGAAGTCGGTGAGGAACGGCGCGCTGAAACCAATCACCATGTCGGGGCCATTATAAGAGCACGGCACAGATTCACGTGCGCATGTGCCCATATTGTTGTCGTCGCACTTAATCAGCACCTTCTCTGATGTGATTTTAAACTTCTCAAGGCCAAAGCCCGGGTCGACAAACACGCTCACACGGCGCACTGCATTCAGCATCGCTGCACGATCCACCGACAATCTAAACGGTGTTTCGCGAGGAATCACACGATTATAATCGGGGAAACGTCCGTTGAGGAAGCGACACTTGAATGTGTAATTCTCGGTCTCGATTGTGGCATTCTTCTTGGTCATTGTCATCTTCACAGTCTCTTCCTTTGTGAAGACATTGCGAAGCACTGCAGCAGGCTTCACAGGCATAATGCAAGAGCCTACAACACCTGGCTTGATGCGCTGATCGGTATAGCGCACCAGCTTGTGAGTGTCGGTAGCCACAAACACGATTTGTTCTTCTGTGATGTCAAAGAACACACCCTTCATCATCGGACGATAGTCATCGTCGCCCACGGCAAAGATGGTGTATTCAAGACCTTTCAGCAATTTATCGGCGTCAACTTCAAAACTGATAGGCTCGTCGGCATCCTCATCGTTGCGAAATTCGGGATATTCATTGCCGTTAATCGCCACGAGATTATATTTACCGCCGGTATATTCAATTTCTACAGCCAACGAATCTTCTGTGAACTTTACATGAAGACCTTGGTCGGGAAGTTCTTTGAGCAAATCCACCAAGCGACGGGCAGGCAGACAGAATCGGCCTTCTCCCTCGGGCTCGGTAACATTAATACGAGCGATCAGTGAATTTTCCACATCTCCACCGGTTATGGTGAGCACATCGCCTTTAAGTTCGATCAAGAAATTGTCGAGAATGGCAAGCGCATTCTTGGGATTGATCACCTTGCTCACAGCTGATACTGCACTGTAAAATGTCTTGCAGGGTACGTTAAATTGCATATTATTGGATATTTATTTATTACGATCTCATTCGGAGAGATTATTTCACAAAGATAGAAATTCTTTTACAAAATTCCAATACTTTTTTCGCTACTTCAACAGCAGGCACGCATCGCCATAGCTCAAGAAGCGGAAATCGTGAGCTAATGCATAATCATATATCCCTCGCCAATTATCTTCTCCCACAAAGGCCGACACAAGCAATAGCAGCGTCGAACGCGGCTGGTGGAAATTCGTCACCATCCCGCTCACCACGCGATATTGATACCCGGGGGCTATGATAATGCGAGTAGACGCTATCAGCGACGGCATATTCTCCTTTTCAAGCCATTCTGCCACAGTGTTGAACGCCTCTACCACTCCCAAATTCGGATGGTTTTCATCATAGGGATACCACTGCGGCACTTCGCCGTCCCACTTGCCCGAATAAATCAAGCAGCCTATGTGGTAAAGGCTCTCAAGCGTGCGCACCGACGTTGTGCCCACAGCCACCACTCGCTTCTGTGCCACAGCAGCGGCCAGTTGCTTCACCACATTCGCGTCAATGGCAATAAACTCGCTATGCATGGGATGCTCGCCAATCGAATCAGACTTCACAGGCTGGAATGTGCCGGCGCCCACGTGAAGTGTCACCTCAATGCGGTCGATGCCACGTGCCGATATTTGCTCAAGCACTTCGGGCGTAAAATGCAACCCCGCAGTCGGGGCGGCCACAGAGCCGTCGATATGGCTGTAGACTGTCTGATAGTCCTCGCTGTCGCATGCTTCGGTCGAGCGATTCAAATATGGTGGAATAGGAATTTCGCCTGCCGCTGCTATAATCTCGGCAAAGCTGAATCCACCGGTCCAATCAAAGCGGATAATCCACGCATTGCCGGCTTGGTGTTCACGTGTGGCCGAGAGCGTCACCACAGTGCCGTCCACCATGATTTCGCCCTTAAGCGCACCATCTTTCCAGCGCTTGGAATTGCCCACCAAGCAAGTCCACATACACTCCTCGGTGCACGCAAAATTCTCGGCATAATCGGCCGGAGTGGCCGGTTCAAGGCAGAAAATCTCAATCAAGGCACCGGTCTCCTTGCGAAACTTCAGACGAGCGTTGATTACACGAGTATTATTGTAGACCAACACACAATTCTCCGGCAGCAAGTCGGGAAGTTGGCGAAACACATGCTCGGAAATCTCACAGCCCGATTGCCATTGCAGCAGTTTGCAGCTGTCGCGCTGCGACAATGGATGCGAAGCTATGCGCTCCGATGGTAAGGGATAATCATAACTATCTATGCTGATATTGCGTGGATTCATTTCTTCTTATTTTGGTTCGGTCTGCAAAGTTACAAAATCACCGACAAATCAGCAAAAGAGCATTAGCGAGGCTCCAGAAGGGTCTTGGCTGCATCGGCGCAAGCATCCGGCACAAGCAATTCCACCGAGGCCCATGTATCTGTCATGGGATAAATCGTGGAGATTGTTGCATTTGTCACAGTCACCGGGATATTCTCGTTCTCGAGCAATCCCTTGGCAATATATGCCTCGGCCACCGAATAATATCGGCCGATTACAGTCCAGCCTTCCATATTTTGATTATTTATATCGTGTCCACTTTATAAGCTCTTTAAACGTAGGCTTCTTGCCATACATGAATATGCCCACACGATAAATCTTAGCGCTTATCCATATCATAGCCATAAAGCCTACATAGAGCAGCACCACCGACAGCAGCACCTGCCACATCGGTATGCCAAACGGCAAACGTGCCATCATCACCATCGGCGAGGTCAACGGGATTATCGACGACCACACTGCCAGCGTCGAATTGGGATCATTGACCACCGTGGTCGACAACACCAGCCCCACCAAAATCGGCATTAGGGCCACAGTTTGCAGCTGCGATGCATCCTGCACATTGTCCACTGCCGAGCCGATTGCGGCGTATATTGCCGAGTAAAACAAATATCCGCCAATCAAGAATAGCAGCAACATGCTGAAAATGGTCACAAGGAAATTCACATTGCCCAGCTGAGCCACGGCCTGCATCAATTCAGTGCTCTCCGAGCCTACAGCCAATCCGGCCAGCATAGGCATAAGCCACGCTGCACACGCAATCAGCAGCACTGCCCAGATTAGCACCTGAGTGATTGCCACAAATCCTATGCCCAGTATCTTGCCCATCATCAGAGTGGTTGGTTTCACCGACGATACAACAAGCTCAAGCACACGATTGTTTTTCTCCTCGATAATCGACGTCATCACCATCTGGCCGTAAATAATGATAAACATATACAGGATAAACATCATCATCATGCCCAAGGCATACGACAGCATCGACGATGTCGACGTTTCTTCCTCCTTATCAATGCGATATGTAGCCAGATCTACATCCACCTGCACATCCTTCATTATTTGTGCCAGGTTGTCGATTTGATAGCGTTCAATTCTCTGATTCTCAATAGTGCGATTCAGCTGATTGGATATAAACGCCTCGGTCTGAATCGACGCAGCGCCACGTGTGTAGAGCGCCACATTGCCTTGCGGCTTTTTCACCACATCCTTGCCGATTACCAAGATTGCCTCTACATCCTCATCGGCCTTCAGCGCTTCAAGCGACTGATCTGTAGGGCGGAATTTAATCTCATCACCGTTTTGAAGAGTCTGAGCCACTACTCCCGACTCATCCACCACCGAAATCGTGCGCGATTCGGGGCCGGTGAATATGGCAGCCAAAGTCGGAGCCACCATCAGGGCGATCATAAACAATGGCGTCAGAATAGTGGTGATAATAAAGCTTTTACGCTTCACGCGCTCAAGATATTCACGCGATATAATGATATTTAGAGCTGAATTCATAATGCTGGCGGTGTTGAGGTTTCTAAATTGCTGGCTTCCACTGTGCGAATGAAGATGTCGTTCATCGACGGCAGCAAGGGATTATACGAGCGTATATCGGCCATACTGTTTACAGTCGACAGCACCATTCGCGAATCTTCAGGCGATAGCAGGTTGAACTGCAAATGCGAGATACCATCGCGGTCGACAGTGCCAAGCACCACATTCTTCACCTTATCGGCAAGCGCTTCCACCACCGCAGCGGCATCTCCGGCCACACCCATATCATATGCGTTATCACTAAACTGACGTCGCAGCTCTGCCACATTGCCGGTAAGAATATTGCGCGACTTATTTATCAGCGTGATATTGTCGCAAAGCTCCTCCACCGAGGCCATATTGTGGGTGGAAAATATCACTGTTGCGCCCTCGTCGCGAAGCTTCAAAATCTCCTGTTTCAGCACATTGGCATTAATTGGATCGAAGCCCGAGAATGGTTCGTCAAATATCAACAATTCCGGTCGATGCAACACCGTCACGATAAATTGCACCTTCTGAGCCATGCCCTTCGACAGCTCTTCCACCTTCTTATCCCACCAATCCATGATGCCGAGGCGGTCAAACCATTCTTGCAGCGATCTCAGTGCCACTGTCTTGTCAAGCCCCTTAAGGCGAGCGAAAAACAAAGCTTGATCGCCCACCTTCATCTTCTTGTAGAGTCCACGCTCTTCAGGCAGATAACCTATGTGGGCCACATCGTCAGCAGTGAGCTGCTTGCCACGGAAATACACTGTGCCCGAATCAGGCGCCGTTATATGATTGATTATGCGAATAAGGGTGGTTTTACCTGCCCCATTCGGGCCAAGCAAGCCATACACCTTGCCTTCCGGCACCTCGAGCGACACATCGTCAAGGGCCACATGGTTGGAAAAGGCTTTGCTGACATGCTCTACCTTAAGTATTTTATCCATATTGCTTTAAATTTTCTATATTAGACGCTTTCAACGCCATAAAATTACAATTATTTCGCCAAATCCTCAAATTTATCTCCAATAAGCCAATC
>CAZRCU010000004.1:0-14449 GCA_964598685.1 uncultured Bacteroides sp. | reverse complement strand
CATAAAATTACAATTATTTCGCCAAATCCTCAAATTTATCTCCAATAAGCCAATCACAAAATTGTAAAAATGTGAACTATACTTCATATTTTTACAATTTTTGTATGAAATATGAACTATACTTCATATTTCTGCATCGCGCCCATCGTATGCCAGTAGGGATGTACCATGGTGCATCCTAAGCCCAACATATTGTTAATCTGCATAATAAGCAAAAAGGCCGCACCAATTTCGGCACGGCCTTTCACCATTATATAGAGTTGTAATTACTCGTAGACGAGTTCAAGATCGTCGAGCCACATTGTTGAGCCGGTACTACCTACAAAGTAGTCACCGCCAATCGAAGCCGATGCTGTGCACATAATGTAGCTGGGCTTAACAGTAGTGGAATTATACTTCAAAGGAATTTCAAATTCCACCATGTCGGTGCCGGCAGTTGCTGCCGTAAACACAAGCTCACCATATGCAATCACATTTGATGCTGAAGAGTCAAAGAGTTCCTTTTCCTTTGTCTTGATGATTACAGGATATGGTGATGATCCGTTGTAGGTTTTCGTCACAGAGCCGTCCAAAAGCGCGATATAAATGATGCCTTGGTCGGAATCACCCTTCTTCAGCTTTGAGTATGCACTATTTTCATAGTCAACTGTGCCGGGGGTGTATTTTACCCATCCGCGCAGCTTGGTAGGACGCGACGACCATGTGCGGCCCCAACCAAGAATACCGTTTGAGCCATCGGTACCAAGATATTCGCCTACAAACACATTGCCGGCAGCGAATGCGCCAAACACACCGTATCCGACATATTGCGAGTTAAGACATGCCGAATAATTGCCGGAATGTTTTACACTGCTATCTGCATCGGTCACATTTACGTTGAGAGTCGACGAGCCGGTGTTGCCGGAATCCCAGAACATATCGCTCTTAGACGCTGCAACAAGACGAATACTTCCGTCCTTCGACCACGACTCAAAGCCCGAATTAGGCATCTGAGAAGCAGCCTCGGTGGTGAACGATTTCACGTCGGGAGAATAGAATTCTGTGGTAGCTGCGGTGTATTCGTATGTAGTACCCGGGGTAAGACCTGTGAGGTTTGCAGTCATTTGAGTGCCGCTGATAGTGGTGGCGGCATCAGTCCATGCCTGCGTGCCCTTCACACGATACACCATGTGAGGCGATGGAGCATCAGTCTTGGCAATAACGCCGGTAATAGTGGCCTTGGTGGCCCATACCGAGCTTTCATCACACGAGCCGGTGGCCACTTGGGCATCGCTCACAATGATAGTCAGCACTGCCGAGGTGCTCTTGCCATTGGCATCAGTCACGGTCACAGTGATTGGATACTCACCATTTTCAAGGCTGTTGGTGAAAGCCTCCTCAAAGTTGATCTTCATCTGAGCCTCATCAGCTATGTCGTCGTAGGTGTACTCATAGTTGATACCGGCAGCTTCAATCGTGGGTCGATAGGTGTCAGACATGCGCAGAATATCAAATTCCGAGCTACCGATGCCGAGCTTGCTCTCAAACACATTTGCCGACAGCACTACACTGCTCATGGCCGATGATGTGGTGATAAACAGCGAGCGACGGCCCACAAGACCTTGCTCTGCGCGGATAGCCTGCGACAAATCAAAGTTGTAGCCACGAATCGTCGGAGCTGCATAGATAGTGATCTCATCCTCTACCACCACTTCGGTCTCATCAATTTCGATTGTGAGCCAAGCGCCGCCAATCTCAACATTGGTCTCCTGACACTTCACATTTAGTGTATATTGGGTGGCAGGTTGGCAATCTTTGATTGTACCGGTGCGAGTGAATGTCTCGCCGTTGTGCAGCTTGCCGGTAAGAGTGTAGGTGAGATCTTTATCGCGCGAGTTCATCATAAAGTAGCCCTTAGAGTCGGCTGTTTCGCCGGCAAATTCCAGGCTGCCTTGAGAATGGCCCACGGTCATAGTCACATCAGAGAGTATCGAAGAGATATTGTCGTCGTATTTCACTGCTACCACCGAGTTGGCGATTTTGCAGGTGATTTCAACAGCCACCGAGCCACCCTTGGTAATGGTGAAATCCTCGCGGCCTTTGAAATAGCGATCGGTGAACGATGCAGGCACCGAGTCGCCGGCCCATGCCTCGGCCACATAGCCACCGGTGAGCAGCTTCAAGCCGTCTTCGGGCACATCTGCCAAAGTGTCGAATTGGCGCACAAGACCTTTGGAATTGGAAATCCACACCTTGCAGCTCTCTTTCAAATCATCCACTTCGGCACGCGAACGTGCTTTCACATCTGAATTAAGCGTTGCGGAAAGGAACACCCGTCCCTCACCCTGTGTTTCAAACAGCTCGTCCTGCGAGCAGCTTGCAAGGCCCATTACAGCTATTGCTGCTGCGGCCCATAGTTTAATTGAGGTTTTCATGGTGTTCATTAATTAACTTGGAAGATAATATTGCGAACTGCGTTATTACCATCGTTATCGGTCACGTCGAGAGTAAACTTGTGTGTACCCTTGAAGCCCTTGAGCAAACCGATAAATTGAGTGATATCAAATGTCACTTCCTTTTGATTGAGCACGGCATCGCCGTTGGCCAAGCCAAGGCCGTCAAGACTTTCCTTCATATCACCGGGCGACACGAGGTCGGTGCCGTTCAATGCGCTTGTAATGCTTTGGAATGTGGCATCATCAGCAGTTGTTGTAATATACACATAGAAGTGAGCGATACCTGCATCGGCATGCACCACAACCTTACCGTCGGGTTCGTCGGTTGTCATCGGTGTGTCGAATCGCAGAGCGCTGGTAAATGTAATGGCATTCTCATTTGGTGTGGTGGGGGTGTCAGTACCTGTGCCGGGCGTTTCAGGCTCGGTAGAGTCATTGAAATCTTCACCACCCGGGCGATTGGGATTTTCAATCACATCTTCGTCGGCGCTCACGCTGCCATCCAAATAAACATCTGTAATGGTCATATCCACATTCACGCCGTCAGTCGGGTCAACATTGCCAGTTTCAGCCGGAGGTTCGGCGGTGTTGTCCTTGAGCGAGAAGGTAATGATGCGATGCTGGCCGGCCTTAATATCTGTGTAGACACGGTGGATATATTCTGTGTAGCCCTTCACGGTGCCCGAGAATGTTGCAGCCAAGGTAGTGCTACCCTCGATTACCTCAAAATAGGCCGAGCGGGTTTCTGTGGGAGTGAACACCATCGAGCCTTCATCATTGGCCACTACAGTCACTTTCACATCATCACCCATTGCAGCCACAAGGTCGTCGGTAAACACCACGCTCACTCGCAACGAAGCAAACACACATTTCACAACACCGATTTCGGTAATCTTAGAATCCTCAATTGTGAATTCTTTTGAGCCTTCATAATAGGGCTTATCCCATTCGGCTTTTTGGATTTCGTGTGAGCACACGTCCACACGATATTTTCCCACTGGAAGCGAGAAAATTTCAGGCATATTGGCATAGGTCCACTGCTGTGTCAGTGTGCCGTCCTCTGCATAAATGCGCACCAGGAAGCCTGATAGATCATGCTCTGCGCGAGAGATTGTCTCCATTTCCGAGGAGATTTCAACACCAATCGACGCAAGCGAAACTTGGCCTTCGCGCTCGGTCTTTGGTTCCCAGCTTTCCGAGCATGAGCTCAGAGCCAGAATCGAGGCCAAGGCAATGGCGAATATTGATAATATCTTGGTTTTCATTTGATGGCGAAATTAGTAAGTTAATTCGATGTCGTCGATATAAAGTTGAGAGCCCATATATGTGCCGTCGCTTAGATTCCTGTTCGGGGGATAATCAAAGTTGGTGGTGCTCTTTGTCAAGAATTGAGCATCCGCGGTAGAGAGGAATTTCACATATATTTTGGCTGCCTTGGCAGAGCCATGAGCATAGGTCAAAGTAATTGTCTTCTGAACATACGATGAAGAAGCGCCAAGGCTGGCTTTGCCTGAAGCTATCACATTGCCCGAAGCATCAAGCAAGCGGATTTCTGCCTCGCCGGCATCATTAGAATTCTTAGCAGTGTATTTATACCAGAAGCTCATTGCCTTTGGACGAGATGTAAATGCGATGCCACAGTCGAGATCGCTTGTGGTGATTGGGCCGCAACCATCATAGTCGTCTGCGCTATATCCCGACGGGCGAGCTTTGCGTTCTGCGCCGAGATGCAATAGGCCAGGATCGCGATATTTGCAAGTGGAGCTGGCTCCGGTGTAGGCAGGTGCTGTGTTGTCCGAGCCCCAACCTACGGTGCGGATCAAAGCAGCCTTTCCGTTGTGGCCGTCATCAGTCTGGATCGTTCCCGAGATTGCCTTATAGGCATAACCGGTAAGCGTCGTCGACTGCGGCTGGCTTGTGGTCATTGTGTTATTCGTGCCCCATCCGTCGGGGAAGGTGTACAAATTACAATAATTGCTGATTTTGGAAGAGGAGACAGTGCCCTCCATATCGCTATTGGGCAATTGAGCGGTGCTCTCGGTGGTGAAACTTACCGTCTCTGCATCAGCATAATCTTTCGAGCCGATTTTGATTTTAGCAGTGTAGTTTGTGCCGGCTTTCAGGCCACTGGCAGTAAGGTAGGATGTACCTGCCACGTGAGTTGTCTTAGCAGCCGTGTAGTTAGAGCCATCGGTCGACACCATCACTGTGGCGATGCTCAGCAAATTTTCCAAAGCGTCGGAGCTGCTTGAGCGACCTTGCACCAAATATGAGCAATCAATGTTGACAGATGTTGCATAAGCCTCGTTTGTGGCCACTGTGGGTGAAACCACCACAGACACACGCTTCACGGTAAGCTCCTCGCTGGTGGTATTGCCCACTTTTGCACGAAGCTTAAGGTCGTCGTTGGTACCCGGCACAGTCAGAGCAGCGCGATACAGACCGCGTTCGCCGGTGGCTGTGTATGTGGCAGTGAGATCTCTCCACAAGCCCAAATCTGAATTGTAGTATTGAATCTTGAGATTGCTTTCGGGATTGCCGGCATTGTCATAAACATCAAGCGACAGGTCGGTTGCACCCTCAAAGAGGTCATCGGGATTCGACAAGCTCAATGTGAGCGCTTCGGCTATAACGCTGAACGACGCCGATTCCGAAGCCTTGCCCTGCTTGTCTTCCACCAAGAAGATAAATGTCGAGGTGTTGTTGGTATTTGACAAATTAATATGGCTAAGCACCTTGCCAAGTTGCAGCACGGCCATCTTGTCGGGATTGCTAAACAATCCGCGAGCCTCAAAGCCCAGCGATGCCAATGTGGCTTGCTGAGCGGAAGTAGCCTGAAGCAGGTCGATTTCTGCGGGCCAACCTTGTGCGGTAAGCGAGGCCGATTGAGTGGTCATCTTCACTGCGCCAAGTCCGCCACGAGCAATCACATTGAGATTGATATCAGATGCGGTGACATATCCCGGCACAATATAGATAGGCTCGTCGGCAGTAGCGCCTGAGAGCGTAAGCTCGGGAGCCGGAGCCGATTCAAGTTCGTCGCTAAGTTCGATAATCACAGGCTCTTCCTCTGTGGCTTCGTCAAACTTGATAGTAAGTGTAGCGTCGCCGGCACCGTCGGTAAGGTCCATCGACACATAATAGTGATGAGCAGCCAGGGCAGTGAACGAGGCAGCCTTAATCTTGGCGCCTTTGCCGTTGGGCTTAACATAGTCTACATAGATTTCAACCTCGCCGGGCTTTACATAGGCCGGACGAGATTCATCCTGCGCATACGTAACATATTCTCCGCCGGGGGCATGCAATTCGCTCGACCACGAGGTCATGTAGC
The DNA here is from genome assembly GCA_964598685.1 of uncultured Bacteroides sp. Lineage (GTDB taxonomy): Bacteria > Bacteroidota > Bacteroidia > Bacteroidales > Muribaculaceae > CAG-873. Next base: position 8,683 of record CAZRCU010000004.1, on the reverse strand, counting down.
CGGTAAAGTTTTCGCTGTAATCAATGCTTACGAGTGCATTATCCACGGCAGCCGTTACAGCCACTGTTGATGTCTCGTTTTCACGCACCTTTACAGCCTGCGAGCCATAAAATCGAGGGTATTCAAAGCCCTCGGTATTTTCATCGCCATAGAACACTTCAAGGGTGTAGTCACCCACATTGAAGTCCTGATTCACAGGAAAATCGGCCAATTTATCCCATGTCTGGGAGAAAGAGCCGTCATCGGAAGTGAGCCTCACTGAAAGTGAATCGACAGTGATGTCGGTGTATTCCAGACGCGAGGGGCGAGAGGAAGTAACATTCGAGTTGAGCTCAGCTACCGGAGATATTCTGCCAAATGCTTTGCCCAAGCCGGGGCCGTCGCTCTCAGAGCAAGCAGTCACAGCAAGGCCAAGCGAGGCCAGCAGAATACCTTTAAACATAGCATTGTTCATGTAATGTCTGGTTAGTTTATTATAAGTTTAATTATTTGTTTTTTGTACCTGTAAAAAAACGCTAATTGCCTAATTTTAGTTCAGATGCAATTAACCATAATTGTGGCAAATATACACATTTTTTTTGAATTGACAATTCAAAAAAAATCCGCTGTAGCCTTACACACCACAAATACAGCCATTTAAGACAACAGCCGAGCTAAATAGCCCGGCTGTCGCTTATATTTTCTATTTTTAGCTTCTCTTAGGGAATCAGCTCGTATTTGCGGAACACTTTCTGAATCTTTTCGAGAGCGTAGGTCACTTGCTCTTGTGTATGGTTTGCCATCAAGCTGAAGCGGATAAGGGTGTCTTGAGGAGCTACAGCGGGAGAAACCACGGGGTTCACAAAGATGCCTTCTTCCAAGAGGTCGCGAGTGATATAGTAGGTCTTGTAATCGTCGCGTACAAACAAGGGGATAATCGGGGTTGATGTATTGCCGATTTCCACGCCCATATTGCGGAAGCCTTCCAATGCATAGTTGGTGAGTTTCCACAAATTTTCTTGACGCCAAGGCTCTTCAATCATAATATCAATAGCCTTCAACGCAGCTGCGGTAGATGCCGGTGTGATGCTGGCGGTGAAGATATATGAGCGAGAGTGGTGACGCAAGAAGTTGGTCACTTCCTTATCAGTAGCAATGAAGCCGCCGAGCGATGCAAACGACTTGGAGAATGTACCCATGATCAGGTCGACATCATTGGTCAAGCCAAAGTGTGCCACGGTGCCGCGGCCGCCTTCGCCAAACACGCCGATTGAGTGAGCTTCGTCCACCATCACGGCTGCATTGTATTGCTTTGCGAGTCGTACAATTTCAGGAACGTTGGCTACGTCGCCCTCCATCGAGAACACGCCGTCGGTAACGATCAGCTTCACCTTGTCGGGGTTGCAGCGTTGCAGCTGTGCCTCGAGCGAAGCCATATCATTGTGCTTGTATTTGAGCTGTTGAGAGAACGACAGACGACGACCTTCGATAATCGAAGCGTGGTCTTGTTCATCCCACAGAATGTAGTCTTCACGACCGGTGAGGCACGACACTACGCCAAGGTTTACACCAAAACCGGTAGAGTAAATCATTACATCTTCCTTACCGATGTATTCAGCCAAACGTGCTTCCAACTTTTTGTGTAAGTCAAGAGTACCATTAAGGAACGGCGAGCCGGCGCATCCGGTGCCGTATTTACGGATAGCCTCGATAGCTGCCTCTTTGATACGCGGGTCATTTACAAGACCGCTGTAGCAATTGGAGCCAAACATCAGCACTTTCTTTCCATTGATAATCACCTCGGGGTCCTGCTCCGACGAGATGGCACGGAAGTAGGGATAAACTCCGGCTGCTTTTGCTTCCTGGGGGGCAGTGTATTTCGCGAGTTTCGCTTGTAACAATTTCATATTTAGCAGGTTATAGTATTTTCTGGAATGTAATAAGATTGGTATAGTCCTTTATTGGCCACAAAGTTACAAATTTTCTGCACATTTTCCCAAATATCTTGCAATTTTTTGCCGAGCTCACATGAAAAGGCCACCGACAAGTGTGAGATATTCAGGCAAAAAGCCATCTTTGCCCCACTGCATTTTAATGTTGAAAAGGTCCACCACCGAGTTGCACAAATCAAAGCCCAACGCCTCGAGCGACGGCCTCACCAGCTCGGGATGTCGGCATGGTTTGCCCTCGCGGCGCGTGCATGCATCATCCGGGCAATGAGGACACCGCCCCGTAAAGACAGCCGCACGTCCACCCGTCTTTTCCTCCAATTCCAGCAGCTGCGGCTCGATTTGTCGGCGCACATCGGTAATCAGCTCTCGAGCATGCTTCATTTCCACATTGCTGCACTCGGGATACACCTTTACCACATATATTTTCACAATTTTATACTGCGCCAAATCAGGCTGCGGATCATCGGTATAGGGCGGACAACCCCACCGATTGCCATACTCCGGACAAGCCTTGCAGCAGCCCTGAAACAGCTCCTCATTGCGATATTTTTCAATAAAATCTGCCGCAGGCATTTCCGCCTCAAATCGTTCAATGTGATAAGGTATCATTTCAGAAAAGCAATGCTATATGATACACAGCAAACGCACATATCCACGCTGCCACGGTGTTATAAACCACGCTGAACACGCCCCAGCGCAATTGCCCCGTTTCGCGAACAATCGCCGTCACAGTGGCCAGGCACGGGCAATAGAGCAGCACAAACACCATCAGCGCCAACGCCGATTGCCATGTGAAATCAGGCACGCCGTTGGCTCGCGGCATTTCAAGACGCTCGCTCAGCGACTGGCTTTCGGCATCTTCATCGCCGGTGTAGAGCACACCCAATGTCGACACCACAATCTCCTTGGCAGGCACTCCGGCCAAGGCTGCCACCGACGAGCGCCAACTGAAGCCCAGCGGCGCCATCACAGGATTAATCGCCTTGCCCGCAGCCTCCAAATATGAATCGCGCGACATATCTATTGCCTCGCTCTCGGTGGTGCGATCCACGCTCTCATCGTGGCGCGGGAAATAATTGAGCACCCACACCACAATGCTGGCAAACAGTATTATACCACCCATCTTCTTAAGGTACTGCACACCTTTACTCCAGGTGTGGCGCAACGATGCTTTCAGTGTGGGCATTCTATATGGAGGCAATTCCATCACAAACGGCGTCTCGTCTTTATGGAACACAAACTTGCGCAGCAATCTGGCCGTTGTCACCGCCACAAAAATGCCCATCAAATACAGGCCCATAAACACAAACGGAGCCGACTGATGGAAAAACGCTCCCACCAGCAGCACATATAGCGGCAATCGTGCCGAGCACGACATAAACGGGTTGATTAGTATCGTAATTATTCGGCTCGACCGGCTTTCAATCGAGCGCGAAGCAATAATCGCAGGCACATTGCAGCCAAAGCCCATCACCAAGGGAATGAACGATTTGCCGTGCAAGCCGATTTTGTGCATAATCTTATCCATGATAAAGGCCGCACGTGCCATATATCCCGAATCCTCCATAAATGAAATGCAGAAATACAGGATAAGGATATTCGGCAAAAACACAATCACGCCGCCTACACCGCCCAAGATACCATCGGCAATCAAATCCTTCAGTATCCCGTCAGGCATATAATTATGCGTAAAATTGCTCAACGCATCCACTCCGGCTTGAATCCAATCCATGGGATATTGACCCACAAAAAAAGTCACCCAGAATATAAAGAACATCACCAACAAGAAAATCGGAAATCCCAATAGCTTATTGGTAACCAGCGAGTCGATAATCGTGGTGGATTTATGGCCGGTGCCGGTACCCTCTTGCATGGTTTCTGCCAAGGCACCCGCAATAAAGCCGTATTTCTCACCGGCAATCGTCGATGTTATATCCTCATCATTGAGCTTTTCGAGGTCAGAGCGCAATGTATCGCGCGTCGACACCATATGTTCATAATCTGCCGATGTGCTTAAAAGCTTCTCCACTTCGCTATCGCCTTCCAAAAATTTGGTAGCCAAATATCGCGGAGAGAAATGCTGGTCGACGCTGCCATCGGCCTTAATCATATCAATAAGCACACGCACAGCTCGGCCCACATCCGGTCCGAGTGCCACATGTATGTGGCGCACGGCATCGTGTCGGCCTTCATACACGCTTATCACCGTGTCGAGCAGCGTCTCCACGCCCTCGCCCGTGCGCGCCACTATCGGCAGCATTGGCACACCAATCATCTCGCCCAGCGTCTTATAATCCAGTTTGGCACCCGAAGCGCGCAGTTCATCATACATATTCAGCGCAATCACCATCGAGCGGTCCATATCAATCAGCTCTGTAGTCAGATACAGATTGCGTTCCAAATTGGACGAATCCACCACATTAATAATAACGTCGGGGGTCTGCTCGCGCAAATATCTGCGCACATACAGCTCTTCAGGCGAATAAGCCGACAGCGAATATGTGCCCGGCAGGTCGATTAGCTTTATCTTATATCCTTTATAATCAAACGATGTATCCTTGATATCCACTGTCACGCCGCCATAATTCCCGACGTGCTCGGTGGCACCGCTCACCTGGTTATAGAGCGATGTCTTGCCACAATTAGGATTTCCCATCAAGGCCACATTAATCGTATGGCCGGCGCGTTCGGCCTGCTCACGATGCTGCATCAAGCCCTCATGCACCTCAAAATGGACAGCGGAATCCGGTGCAGCGGCTGTGTCGGCTTCTTCCACCGGAATCACATCTATCATTTCTGCTTCGGCTCGGCGCAGCGACACGCTATAGCCAAGCAACTCATATTTCACGGGGTCTTTCAGCGGCGCGTCGAGCTCTACCTTAACAACACGACCTCTCACAAAGCCCATTTCTATCACACGCTTACGAAATGCGCCATGGCCGTGGATTTTCACCACTACGCCTTCTTCTCCATTTTTGAGTTCACTTAATCGCATTGTCAATCTTTTTCAATCTGCAAAGTTCCGAATAATTTCTTCAATTCACAATACCTACTTTGCAGTATATATCGGGGATTCTGCGCTCAATTTTTGCGCCCATTTAATTGTTTTTATTACCTTTGCATCACCATTTCTATTAAATCTCATGAAAACAGTTCTCAAAACAATTAGGATATTTTTAGCATTACTTAGCTTTTTGGCCGTAGCGTTGCTTTTCATCGACGTCACCGGCTATGCCGCCGGCCACTGGGGCTGGATGGCCAAAATGCAACTGATTCCGGCTATTTTAGCGCTAAACATCGGCGTCGTAGCCTTGCTAATTATAATTACTCTGATTTTCGGACGAGTCTATTGCTCGGTTATTTGTCCGCTAGGCATTTATCAAGACATAGTAAATCGGCTCCACGTAGCTGTTTCATCAAAGAAAAATCGCACTCTCGGGCGATTTCGCCACTCAAAGCCCCTCACGTCAGTTCGATACATTTTTCTCGGCATATTCATCCTTCTGTTCACGCTGGGATTCTTAGCGATTGTGCCGGCTTCGATTGCCGGCCTGCTCGACCCCTACAGCTCCTTTGGCCGCATGGCCACATGGCTTGCACGTCCGGCTTCGCTCCTTCTTAACAACGCTTTGGCTGATATGGACGCCGATCATGGTAGCTATGTCTTTGCCACGATAGAGCCATCACCAATCAGCATCGCCCTGCTTATCGTATCTGCCGCCACTTTTATCGTTGTCTCTGTGATGGCTTGGGTGGGCGGACGCATCTATTGCAACACGGTCTGCCCCGTAGGTACCTTGCTTGGCTTGATATCCCGCTATGCGTGGCTACGGCCGATTATCGACACCGATAAATGCACTCGCTGCGGCTCATGCGGCCGCAAGTGCAAGGCGCAATGTATCGACACCAAGCTCCACAAAATCGACCTTTCGCGCTGCGTCGCTTGCATGGATTGCCTAAGCGTTTGCAAAGAGGGCGCAATAAGCTATACTCATCAAGCCAAGGCAAGCAACAATGCCGACAGCGTCAACCAATCCGGCCGCCGCGCATTCCTCGTTGGCGGAGCAATCATTGCTACCGGCCTCGCCGACGAGCTCATAGCCAAGAGCAGCACCGGAGCTCTCACTCCGCTAAAAGACAAAAAGCCGGCTTTGCGCGACGAAAAAGTAATTCCGCCGGGCGCTCGCAGCGCCATTCGGCTGGCCAATCATTGCACCGCTTGCCAACTGTGCATCTCGGCTTGTCCGAATAATGTGCTGCGACCTTCCACTTCAATCAGCACATTCATGCAGCCCACTTTGGAATTTAATCAAGGCTGGTGCCGACCCGAATGCACAGCGTGCTCCGACGTCTGCCCCACCGGTGCAATAGAATCGCTCGACATCCCCACAAAAGCCTCAACAAAAATCGGCACAGCCGTCGTTGACCTCTCCGCATGCATCTCTGCGGCTTATGGCCAGGCCTGCGGCAACTGCTCACGCAAATGCCCCGCAGGCGCAATCACCATGATCTCTATGCAAGAGGACGGCGGCAACTTGCGGCCGCTCGTCGACGCCGAGCGCTGCATCGGCTGCGGCTCGTGCGAATATCATTGCCCCGTGGGCACTGCCAACAACATCCGCGCCGAGCGAGCTGCCATCCATGTAGAGGGCCACAACATTCATCGCGAGATTTAGCCATTACGAAAATGAAGACATCCAACAGCAACATCAATAAATCACGTCGCAAATTCTTGCGCAACATATCGCTGGCCTCGGCCGCGCTGACCCTGGGCGCCTGTGGATCATCTGATGAAAAATCTGACACGCCTAAACGCGGCAATGGCAAAATGACTTATCGCGTCAACCCCAACACCGGCGACTCTGTTTCCATCCTCGGCTATGGCGCTATGCGCCTGCCAACCGTCAATGGCGGCAGCGCTCAAAACAGCAACGATGAAATCGACCAAGAGGCTGTAAACCAACAAGTCGACTACGCCCTCGAGCACGGCGTAAATTATTTCGATTCATCGCCCATGTATTGCAGCGGTAAATCCGAGGTCGTAATGGGCACAGCGCTCAGCCGCCACCCTCGCGACAAATATTTTATCGCCACAAAGCTGTCAAACTTCGACAAACAATATTGGCCACGCGAGCGCTCAATTGAAATGTTTGAAAACTCGCTGAAAAATTTCAAAACCGACCATATCGACTATTATCTATTGCACAGTGTCGGCGGTGGTGGCATGGAAAATATGCGCGCCAGATATATCGACAATGGCATGTTGGATTTTCTCAAGCAAAAGCGCGCCGAGGGCGTGATTCGCAATCTCGGATTCTCATTTCACGGCGACATTGAATGTTTCAATCACCTATTGCAGCTCCACGACAAAGGCGACATCCACTGGGATTTCGCGCAAATCCAACTCAACTATATCAATTGGCAACATCCCGCTCAAGACGACGGACAAAACATTACGGCCCGGCATTTATATGAAGCGCTCGAAAGCCGTGGCATTCCGGCAGTAATTATGGAGCCGCTGCTTGGCGGCGCGCTTGCCAAGGTATCAATTCCCGTTGCCACAAAAATGGCACAGCGCCGACCCGACGACTCTCCGGCTGCCTGGGCCTTCCGATTCGCAGCCAAGCCCGGAGTGCTCACAGTGCTTAGTGGCATGACCTACATGGAGCATCTCAAAGACAACATCGCCACATATTCTCCGCTCGATCCAATCACCGACGACGAAGACCAATTTCTTATGCGAATCGCACAAGAAATATTGGAAAACGACACTGTTCCTTGCACCGGATGCGCCTACTGCATGCCGTGCCCCTATGGCATCGACATTCCGGCAATCTTCGCCCACTTCAACAAGTGTATCCACGATGATTTAGTGCTGCACGACTCGCGCGACCCCAACTATGCCAAGGCTCGCCGAGCTTTCCTTGTCGGCTACGACCGCTCGGTTCCCAAACTGCGCCAAGCCGACCATTGCATCGCGTGCGGCAATTGCGTCTCAGAATGTCCGCAAGCCATCAACATTCCCGAACAATTATCGCGCATCAACGCCTACACAGAATCAATCAAGCAAAACAAGCCGCTATAACAACATCGAGGCTATAGAATCACGAAACGCTGTTTCTACAGCAGCCGGCATTTCATCTATGCCCAATGCAGTTTTGATTTTAGAATTATCCACCACATAATTCTCTGTAAGTTTCTGCAATCTATAATCGTTTAGCGGCAAGTGGAGCATGGTGCCGATATGTGCCAACATCTTAATTAGAAATTTAGGCACGGCCCACATATGCGGCTCAGTGCCGACCACCCACGAGATAATTGCTATCATCTTATTAGTGGACAACGTGGCATCATCCGCCAAATTATAATCGCCGCTCGGCACATTGCCGTCGATAATGCGATGTATCACATAGCTCAGATTGTCCATAGCCAACAAGCTGCGCTGATTTTCCCATGCTGCTAATGGCCACGGCAAATTCAGCTTGACAAATCTTACCAAAGATTTCAGATTTCCTTTGCATCCCAATCCATACACTATGCATGGACGCAAGATATACACACTTTTCCCCTCGGCCTTGTGCGTCTGTATATATCGCTCGGCCGCAAGCTTGCTCTCGCCGTAATGGCCTACCGGCGCAGGTGTCGCATCCTCTGTGAGTTTCTCACCAACCACAGTATCTGCCAAGGCCTTTACCGAACTTACAAAAATAAATTTCGAGGCCTTAGAGCGAAGAAACGCATCATAAATTTTA
>CAZRCU010000003.1:21761-30379 GCA_964598685.1 uncultured Bacteroides sp. | reverse complement strand
AATTTTTATAAAATTTAAAAAGTTTACCAAAACAAATAGCTATACAGCTGATTAGCATTGATTTAGCAACATAATTGTAACCAAATTGTTTTCCGGAAAGAAAATCAGGAGCAACGCATTAATTGATATATGTAAATAATATAATTAATGACAAGAGACAGTATGTGCAAGGGTAAATTACTAAATAGATCGAACGAAAAAGCAGATGTAAACGTTTATAATATTGGCATATGAAAGGCAAAATTTGCCGAGATATTATTCTAAATTAAGATGAGTGTCGCTAAAATCGAAAATAATTTGTATCTTTGCACTCTGAAAAAACGAAAAAACAAACTCAAAACCATAAAGACAACATCTTTAACATGAACGTTACATTTGAAAAAGTGGGTGAAGCCGCCGGCAAAATCACCGTAAATGTCACAGAAGAAGACTACGCTGCCAAGGTGACCGAAAAGCTCAAGGAAATTGGCAAAAAGCATACAATTCCCGGCTTCCGCAAAGGTCATATCAGCCTTCCCGAACTGCGCAAGCGTTTTGGCCGCGACGTAAAGAGCGAAGCCATCAACGACGTAGTATTCAACGGCATGTATGAATATATCGAAAAAGAAAATCTGAAGTTTCTGGGTCAACCTATGCCCGCCGAAGCAAGCAAGGAAATCAACCTAACAGACACCGAATATACATTCCACTTTGACGTAGCCCTTTGGCCCAACGTCGACATCAACCTGACTAAGGACGTAACTCTGCCCTACTACAACATCGAAGTAAGCCAAGAAATGATCGACGAGCAAGACAAAGCAATGTGCGAACGCTTTGGCGCTCAAGTTCCCGGTGATGAAGTAGATGAAAAAGCATTGGTAAAAGGCTCACTGATGGAACTCAATGCAGATGGCACAGTGAAAACTGAAGAAGACGCCATCCAAGTGGTATCGGCAATCGTAGCTCCCTTCATGTTCAAGGGCAAAGAAGAAGCCGACAAATTCACCGGCAAGCACGTAAACGACAAAGTGGTGTTCAATCCCGCTAAATCTTGCGAAGGAAACGCTGCCGAACTCGCTTCAATGCTCAACATTGACAAAGACAAAGCCGCTGGCGTAGAAGCCGACTTTGAATTTGCAATTTCCGAGATCATCGTAATGAAGCCCGCCGAGCACAATCAAGAATTCTTTGACGACGTATTCGGCAAAGACAAGGTGCACAACGACGAAGAATACACCGCCGAACTCAAGAAGATGATTGCCAACGCGCTTGCGCCCAACAGCCGTCAGCTCTTCAGCCGCGACGTTCACGACTATCTGATGAACACCTACGGCGACATGAAGTTTGATGAGCCTCTGGTAAAACGCTGGATTCTACTTAACGATAAGAATATGACAGCTGAAGAACTCGACAAGAACTTTGAATCAATGATTCCTTCGTTCAAGTGGGAAGTTCTGTCAGACGAAGTATCAACCAAGCTAAATGTTGAAGTGACCGAAGACGACCTCAACCAACGCGCCTTTGACATCGCACGTCAGCAACTGATGCAATACGGCATGTACAACATGGACAACGACACCATCGCAGACATGGGCCGTCGCTTGCTCGCCGACAAGAAACTCCGTCAACAAATCCACGGCCAATGCGAAGAAAGCAAGATGTTCTATGCTGTATCACAAGCTGTAACACTTGACGAAAAGACCGTTTCTCTCGATGAATTCAAGAAGCTCGTAGAGGCTCCCGCAGCCGAATAATTGCGAAGCTCTGACATACGCATTAAAAGCTTTATAAAATCCTTGGCAAAAATTGCCAAGGATTTTTTGTTGTATGTTGCGAAAATATCAAAAAAAATTAGTACCTTTGGAAAAACAATTGCGGTGTGCCGCCAAAACGATACTAACAAAATATGAACCACTCAGATTTTAGGAACTTCGCCGTAAAAGGCCTTGGCATGAACGGACTGGCTCTTGACCAGTATTCAGCAGCTGTGTCGTCGGCGATTTCGTCCAACTATATCAACCCAAGCATCATTGAAGAGCGACAGCTGAATGTGGCTCAAATGGATGTGTTCTCGCGTTTGATGATGGATCGCATCATCTTCCTCGGAACCGAAGTGAACGATTATACAGCCAATGTGATTCAAGCACAGCTATTGTATCTTGATTCATCCGACCCAGGCAAAGACGTTTCAATCTACATCAATTCCCCCGGCGGCTCGGTGTATGCCGGCCTTGGAATCTACGACACTATGCAATATATTTCGTCGGACGTGGCTACAATCTGCACCGGCATGGCCGCATCAATGGCAGCCGTATTGCTGGTGGCAGGCGAAAAAGGCAAGCGCTTTGCGCTGCGCCATTCACGCGTGATGATTCACCAACCGATGGGCGGCGCACAGGGCCAAGCATCAGACATTGAAATCACCGCTCGTGAAATTCAAAAGCTCAAAAAAGAGCTGTATACAATTATTGCCGACCATTCCGGTCAACCATTCGACCGCGTGGAGCGCGACTCTGACCGCGACTATTGGATGACCTCGGAGGAAGCAAAAGACTACGGAATGATCGACCAAGTGCTCGTAAAATCAAAACATTGATAAACCAAACAGCATAGCAGCCTCGGCTGCTATGCGCCCTACCCCTCAATCACCTATATTCAATGGCACGTAAAAACTCGAAAAACGAAGAAGTATGTTCCTGGTGTGGACGACCGGCCGACTTGTCGATGCAACGACTGTTGGTGCCGTCGATAGACCAGGCCAGCTTTATTTGCACCGAGTGTGTTGAAGCATTAAACAGCTTAATTACGGAGGGTGAGCCTAAGAAAAAAGCTAAATCCGGCGAGCAATTTAGAAAGAAGCTGGAAAATAACACACCAACCCCTCACGAAATCAAAGCCTTTCTTGATCAGTATGTAATCGGCCAAGATCAAGCGAAAAAGTATTTATCGGTGGCCGTTTACAACCACTATAAGAGGCTACTTCAGCCACACACAGATGATGTTGATATAGAAAAGAGCAACATTATCATCGTCGGGCCCACCGGCACCGGCAAAACACTTTTAGCAAAGACAATTGCGCGATTGCTGGAAGTGCCCTTCACCATCGTAGACGCAACAGTGTTGACACAGGCAGGCTATGTGGGTGAAGACATCGAAAGCTTGTTGACACGTCTGCTGCAAGCAGCCGACTACGATGTGGAAAAAGCTCAGCGCGGCATCGTATTTATCGACGAAATTGATAAAATTGCTCGAAAAGGCGACAACCCGTCGATCACTCGCGATGTGTCGGGCGAAGGCGTGCAACAAGGTTTGTTGAAATTGCTCGAAGGCTCGATTGTGAACGTGCCGCCGCAAGGTGGACGCAAACACCCCGAGCAAAAGATGATACCTGTGGACACCAAGGATATACTATTTATCTGTGGCGGCGCATTCGAAGGTATCGAGCAAAAGATTGCACATCGCATGAATTCGCATGTGGTGGGCTATGCCACCGACTCTACACGCACCAAGCTTAACGACAAGCAAGATTATCTGCGATATGTAGCTCCGCAAGACCTACGCTCGTATGGCTTAATTCCGGAAATCATTGGCCGCCTGCCTATTCTGACCCATCTTGAGCCGCTCGACCGTCAGGCATTAATTAATGTGCTCACTCAGCCAAAGAACGCCATCACTCGCCAATACGAGAAGCTATTTGCAATAGATGGAGTGAATCTGACATTTGCACAAGACACGTTGGAGTTTATAGTAGACAAAGCTATTGAATATAAGCTTGGCGCACGCGGACTTAGATCTATAGTGGAGGCTATAATGGTAGATGCTATGTTTGATATACCATCCAGCAAAGATAAAGCATTTGAAGTGACATTAGAATATGCAAAGGACAAATTCGAGAATGCACACTTCGAGGCAGCATCGGTCTAAACAAATAACGAAATAAATACCAAAAGACAAATATATCCTTAACGTGTAATGGAGACCACCCTCAACCTCAGCGCAGCCCTGCGAAAATACTTCGGTTTTGGAACCTTCAAAGGCAACCAAGAAGCAATTATCCGTAGTTTACTCGACGGGAACGACACGTTTGTGCTGATGCCAACAGGCGGCGGCAAATCACTTTGCTACCAGTTGCCGGCTCTGCTGATGGACGGCACGGCTATCGTGGTGTCTCCGCTAATCGCCTTGATGAAGAATCAGGTGGATGCCATGCGCAATTTTTCGGAAGACGACTCCATTGCACACTTCCTTAATTCATCGCTTACGAGAGCTCAAATCGACAAGGTGAAAGCCGACATTGTGGACGGCAAAACCAAGTTGCTGTATGTGGCTCCGGAATCGCTAACTAAGGAAGACAATATAGAATTCCTCAAAACCATTCAAATTTCATTCTATGCCATAGATGAGGCGCACTGCATTTCCGAGTGGGGACACGACTTCCGCCCGGAATATCGCCGTATCCGCCCCATAATTAACGACATAGGCACGCGGCCTGTAATAGCATTAACAGCCACCGCGACTCCAAAGGTACAACACGATATTCAGAAAAACCTGGGCATGCACCAAGGGGCGGCGGTATTTAAATCGTCGTTCAATCGTCCTAATCTATACTATGAGGTGCGCCCCAAGACAAAAAACACCGACCACGACATCATACGGTTTGTTAAGCAAAATTCCGGCAAATCCGGTATAATCTATTGCTTGAGCCGTAAAAAGGTAGAAGAGTTAGCAGAACTGCTGCGAGTGAACAACATCAGCGCCTTGCCGTATCATGCCGGCATGGATGCTGCCACACGCAGCGCTAATCAAGATGCATTCCTGCTTGAAAAAGTGGATGTGATTGTAGCGACAATCGCATTCGGCATGGGAATTGACAAGCCCGATGTGAGATTTGTGATACACTATGATATGCCAAAATCTCTCGAGGGCTACTATCAAGAAACCGGACGCGCCGGCCGTGATGGCGGCGAGGGCCGATGCATCACCTTCTATGCTTACCGCGACCTGCAAAAAATGGAGAAATTCATGCAGGGCAAGCCTATAGCCGAACAGGAAATAGGCCGTCAACTCTTAGCAGAGACAGCAGCTTATGCTGAATCGTCTGTGTGTCGCCGCCGATTGCTGTTGCACTACTTCGGAGAAGTCTATGAAGAAGAAAACTGTGGCAATTGTGACAACTGCAATAATACTAAGAAGAAAGTGGAAGCAAAAGAAGATCTCTTGGCAGTGCTTGATACAATCGCTGCGCTAAAAGAAAAATTCAAAGCCGACTACATCCTCGACGTTATGCTCGGCAAAGCGACAAACGAGGTAAAATCCTATCGCCACGACGAAACAGAAGTGTTCGGTTGCGAGCAAGGCTCAGACCGCCGCTTCTTGAACGCGGTAATCCGTCAAGCTATTCTGAACGGATATATCAACCGCGATATTGAGAATTATGGCACATTGCACCTCACAACCAAAGGCAAGAATTTCTTAAACAAGCCGGTGTCGTTCAAAGTTGTTGAAGACAGCGAATTTTCCGACGAAGATGAAGTGACACCAGTAAAGGGCGGTTCGGCGTGCGCTGCCGATCCCGAGCTTTACGCAATCCTGACAGCCCTGCGCAAGCAAATAGCAGTGGGATTGAACTTGCCACCTTACGTGATTTTCCAAGATCCATCGCTCGAGGCTATGGCTACCACCTATCCTATCACCCAGGAAGAATTGCAAAATATTCCCGGTGTGGGCGAAGGCAAAGCCAAACGCTATGGCGAGGATTTTCTAAAAGTGATAAAGGCCTATGTTGATGAAAAGGAAATTGAACGTCCTGAAGATTTGCGCGTGCGCTCTGTAGCCAACAAGAGCAAGCGCAAAATCGCCATCATCAAGGCAATCGACCGCCAAATCGACCTAAGCGAAGTAGCGGCCAGCAACGGCTTGGAATTCGATCAATTCCTGGATGAATTGGAATCGATTGTAAATTCAGGCAACAAAATCAACATTTCATATTTCCTAGACGATATTCTCGACCCCGACGACGAGGAAGAAATTTTCGACTATTTCCGCCAAGCTGAGACCGGCTCGCTCGAAGATGCTTACCATGAGCTTTGCCCGGCCTACAGCGAAAATGAAGTAAGATTAGTTCGCATTAAATTCCTTTCAGAACTGGGCAACTAATATCGTCGCTACAAAAGTAGATAAATGACCACGAATCCACTCATAGAGCTCTATAAACGACACACCGGACAATCGCCCGAAACTGTCGAAGAACTGCCGTCATCAGGCAGCAATCGTCGCTATTTCCGCCTAAATGGGGCAGCGGGGTCGCTGATTGGTGTGCTTGGCAACAACCTGCAAGAGAATGAAGCATTCTTATCGTTTGACCAACATTTTGCATCGCTGGGATTGCCGGTGCCGCAAGTGGTGGCGATAAGCGACGACAGGATGTGCTATCTGCAAACCGACCTTGGCGACACACTGCTGTTTAAAGCAATTGAAAAGGGACGATTGACAAGAGTGTTTTCTCCGGAAGAGCGCGAGTTGCTGATTAAAACTATCCGTAGACTACCCGACTTTCAATTTGCCGGAGCAAAAGGGCTGGATTTCTCAAAATGTTTTCCTGCCGCAGCATTTGATCGCCGCTCTATCATGTGGGATCTCAACTACTTTAAATATTGCTTCTTGAAAGCTACCGGATTAGAGTTTGATGAGGATAGTCTTGAAGATGATTTCAATCGTCTGGCAGATAAACTGATGGAAAGCGACAGCGACACATTCATGTATCGCGACTTTCAATCTCGCAATGTAATGATACACAACGGCGAGCCATGGTTTATTGATTTCCAGGGCGGTCGCCGCGGACCTTGCTATTATGACGTAGCATCATTCTTGTGGCAAGCCAAGGCGAATTTCACTGACGAATTCAGATACGAGCTCATTAATGAATATATAGATTCGCTCGGGCGTTATCGTCATGTGAACCGCGAGGACTTCCTGGCGTCGCTGCGACATTTTGTGCTGTTCCGCATCATGCAGGTGCTCGGCGCATATGGTTTCCGTGGATATTTTGAAAAGAAGCCCCACTTTATGCAGAGCGTGCCGTATGCTATTGCTAATTTGCGCGCATTGTTAGAAGATAAGCCTTTTGAAGAATATCCATATCTGAGCGATATGCTTTCTCGTCTTGTATCAATGAAGCAATATGCCGATTTGATTGAAAAGCGCCAGCTCACTGTGCGTGTGATGAGCTTCGCCTATAAGAAGGGCATTCCCAACGACCCCACAGGCAATGGCGGTGGATATGTATTCGATTGCCGCGCCATCAACAACCCGGGCAAATACGACAGATACAAGCCTTACACCGGCCTTGACATGCCGGTAATCAACTTCTTGGAAGAAGATGGCGAGATTCAGCCGTTCCTGGAATATTGCTATGCATTGGTCGACCCCTCGGTAAAGCGCTATATCGAACGAGGATTCACAAATTTGATGGTATCGTTTGGCTGTACCGGAGGTCAACACCGTTCGGTGTATTGTGCACAGCACATGGCCGAGCACATAAATAAGAAATTTAACGTGAAGGTGGAATTGATACACCGCGAACAGGATATTGAACAAACCTTCACTAAGAAATAATATGGCAGATACGTCGATAAAAGGTATGATTTTCGCTGCCGGCATCGGCAGCAGATTAAAGCCATGGACTGATTCCCATCCAAAAGCATTGGTCGAGCTTGCCCCAGGCAAGCCGGCTATAGCCAATGTTATCGACAATATGCGCAACGTGGGCATAAAGCATATTATAATTAATGTGCACCATTTTGCCTCACAAATTGTGGACTATGTAAGCTCAAAAGATTGGGGCGTAAAGATAGATTTCAGCGATGAAAGCAATCTTCTGCTCGACACAGGCGGCGGCTTGCGAAAAGCGCTACCAATAATCGGAGATTCGCATGTGTTGGTTCATAATGCCGACATTCTCACTACAATTGAGCTTAGCGACATTATCGACCGACATTTTGCAAGCAGGGCTGATGCCACATTGCTCACAGCTCATCGCAACACATCGCGCTATCTGCTATTCGATTCCGAAAATCGCATGCACGGATGGACCAACATATCCACCGGAGAGCTACGGCCAAGCATCATTCCCGACGCCGGCGCTCTCGACCGTAGAGCATTTGGCGGAATCCATGTAATCAGCCCAACGTTGTATCCTGCGTTGATCAATTACAAACCGAGCGAGACGCCATTTTCTATAATGGACTTCTACATAGCCGGTTGCCGACAATTAGATTTGCGCAGCTACGAGATGCCTAAAGCCGCCAATTGGTTTGACATCGGCAAGCCGGAGACATTGGAAAAGGCTCAACAATTCTATAATTCGCAAAAATAAAATCATAAAAATATATTATGAGCAAGCTACTTTCAGACTTCATCGTCACAGACAACCGCACGATTGAGAACGGATGCAGCTTCATCGCCCTGAAGCGAGCCGACGGCCAGCCTTTGCCACAGCTTGTTCCGGGGCAGTTTGTAGAGGTGAGAGTGGATCACTCGGCCACTACCTACTTGCGACGTCCTATATCTGTGTGCGACGTGGTAGATGACAGCCTAATTCTATTTGTGAAGCCGGTTGGAGCCGGATCGCTCAGTCTCAC
>CAZRCU010000003.1:0-21661 GCA_964598685.1 uncultured Bacteroides sp. | reverse complement strand
AACAGCCACCGACGACGGCTCTCACGGCTATCATGGCTTAGTGACTCAGATGCCTGAATTTCAAGAGCACTTTGATAAAATCTATGCTTGCGGGCCCACTCCTATGATGCGTGCAGTGGCTGCAATAGCACGCCAACGAGGCATCGAATGCGAGGTGTCGCTCGAAAATCACATGGCTTGTGGCATAGGCGCGTGTCTGTGCTGTGTAGAAAAAACTACTGAAGGCAATTTGTGTGTATGCACAGATGGCCCTGTGTTCAATATAAATCAACTCTTATGGCAGTGAACCTAAACGTAGATCTTGGTGCCAATCTAAAATTAAAGAATCCGGTGATGACGGCTTCGGGCACTTTTGGATATGGCGCGGAATATGCCGATTTTATTGACATCAGTCGGCTTGGCGCATACATTGTAAAGGGCACCACGCTGGAGCCTCGCCAAGGCAACGACTCGCCGCGCATGGTTGAGACACCTTCAGGAATGATTAATGCTGTTGGTCTGCAAAACAAGGGCGTTGATTATTTCATTAAGCACATCTACCCCACCCTCGAGGCATACGATTCAGAAGCAATCGTAAATGTGTCGGGCGCATCAATCAGCGATTATGTGGAAGTGGCACATCGGCTTAGCGGCCTCGACCGCATTCATGCCATCGAGGTAAATATTTCGTGCCCGAATGTGAAGGCCGGTGGCATGGCATTTGGCACGTCGGCCCATGGCGCAGCCGAGGTAACTGCTGCTGTGCGCAAAGCATGGAATAAGCATCTGATGGTGAAATTATCACCAAATGTAACAGACATCACTGAGATAGCTTTAGCCGCCGAGAGCGCAGGTGCCGACAGCGTGTCGCTTATCAACACTCTGCTGGCAATGAATATCGACGTAGAGCGTCGCAAGCCGTCATTGTCCACCATTACAGGCGGACTATCAGGCGCAGCAGTGCGTCCTATTGCCGTGCGCATGGTGTGGCAAGTGGCTAAAAAAGTGAAAATTCCCGTAGTGGGGCTTGGCGGCATTTCAAACGCCAACGATGCCTTGCAGTTTATCATGGCAGGTGCGTCGGCCATCCAAATTGGCACAGCCAATTTTATCGACCCGACAGTCACTATAAAAGTGATTGACGGCATCACCGAGTATTGCCAACGCCATGGCATAGCAGATATTTCTGAAATTCGTGGTATAATATAAATCTAAATCAACTATATTAATTATGTCATCCAAAGTAGACATATTGTTAGGCCTCCAATGGGGCGATGAGGGCAAAGGCAAAGTAGTGGACGTGCTAACCCCTCGCTATGATATTGTAGCTCGATTCCAGGGCGGACCAAATGCAGGACACACCCTCGAATTTGAAGGTCGCAAAGTGGTGCTCCGCTCAATTCCTTCAGGCGTGTTCCAAGGCAACATTAATGTAATTGGCAACGGTGTGGTGCTCGACCCCGTGCTATTTGCCAAAGAAGCCCAAGAGCTGATTGATGCCGGAACCGATTTGCGCGCAATCCTTAAGATTTCTAAGAAGGCCCACCTAATTTTGCCAACCCACCGCCTGCTCGACGCTGCTGCCGAAAAGGCTAAAGGCGACGCAAAAATCGGCACTACGGGCAAAGGTATCGGTCCGACCTACACCGACAAGATTTCGCGTTGCGGTATGCGCGTAGGCGATACACTTAAGGAAGATTTCCGTGACATCTTTGAGGCCACAATCGACCTTCACCTAAAGCGTCTTGACACAATGGATGCCACACCCGATGCAACAGCATTCGTGGATATGGTGGGTGAATGGCTCGATGCCGTTGATTTCTTGCGCTCATTTGATATAATTGATTCAGAGCACTATATCAACAAAGCATTAAAAGCCGGCAAAAAGGTGCTCTGCGAGGGCGCCCAAGGCACAATGCTCGACGTGGATTTCGGATCATATCCATTCGTCACATCATCCAACACCATTAGCGCCGGCGCTTGCACAGGCCTCGGTGTAGCGCCAAACACCATCGGCGATGTGTATGGCATCTTTAAGGCCTACTGCACCCGCGTGGGAAGCGGTCCATTCCCTACCGAACTGTTTGATGCCACAGGCAACGAGATTCGCAAGATTGGCCACGAATACGGAGCTGTCACAGGCCGTGAACGTCGCTGCGGATGGATCGACCTTGTGGCCCTGCGATATGCCATTATGATTAATGGCGTTACACGCCTTATTATGATGAAGAGCGACGTGCTTGATTCTTTCGACACCATTAAGGTGTGCAACTCCTACATGGTTGATGGCGTTGAGACCGTCGATTTCCCCTACTCGATCGACGATACCGACAAGGTGAAACCCGTCTACACCGAACTGCCGGGATGGAAATCCGACCTCACCAAGGCTAAATCTGAAGATGAACTCCCTGCTGCATTCAAAGATTACATCGCTTATCTTGAAAAGCAGCTCGAAGTACCTATCACAATAGTATCCGTAGGCCCCGACCGCACCCAGACCATCGAACTGAACAAATAACAATCTCCATATCAGAAAACACACTTCCGAGATCAATTCCCGGGAGTGTGTTTTTATCTGCAATATTATATACCGAAAAAAATAACGGCTGACATCGGGTGTCGGCCGCTATTATTATATAGAGAATTGTGTAAAATTCTTAGAAGATAATCTTGGATGCTTTGTCGCCTTGACGCTTAATATAAAGCATTCCCTTTGATGGATTAGAGATCTTAACTCCTTGTAGATTATAATATTCTGCCGGCGTGTTGTCTGGGTCAACGATTGCCGAGCTGACGCCATCGCTTTCAATTCTAATTGTGGCGGCCTGCGGAGAGTTCCATATCTTGCCGGCATCATCAATCGCAAAACCGAACAGCGGCGTAGAGATTGTAATCAGACCATCTTTCAATGTAGAATTATTGCCTCGTTCGATGATTGCCTCGCGAGTGTAGCCTTTCGACAGCATATAATTGCCTGCTTCATTAATGTAGAACGACATAATATCATTATCCTTGCGAGCAATAAAACCGGAGAATTGGGGCTCTAATGTGACAAAATCAGGGTCGGTGATATCCAGAACGATTCTCACATGGCTTGCGCTGAGGTTGTAGCAGCTCAGTTCGTAATCGTCGCTACTGAATGGGTCGACCAAACCGATAATGTTGGGATTTTCAGTGTTCATTTGCAAGTCGCATGTGAAAGGATGGTCGGCCACTACATATGTTTTGTCATCATTGTCTGTCCAGCCGGGCATCATCCAACCATCAGTAATGGTGGCTGTACCCACAGTTTCCCAATTTTCATCGCTCGTGATAGTTTCATCAGGCAAGATAATGGCTGCGGGATACGATGGGTCCCAGGCCTGAATAGCATGGTCGGCGGTGGTGCCAAATGTGGGCTGCGGGATTGAAATTATATTTCCACTCATAGTCGAAGCACATTTCAAGATATTTATAACCTCGCGCTGCTGGCCAAGATTATACATATATGTACCCATGTCGCTGATATAATATTTATACTGGCCGGAGGCTTCGTCGGCGTCGGCATCGGTAAAGCCGCAATATTGAGGCTGGATAATCACAAAAGTGCGGTCGCGAGCATCAATCACAATATCGGATGGAGTATTGCCATCCAGATTAAACTCGCTCAGCATAAAGTCGGAACCGCCAAAGGGATTAATGAGTTTATACATGCCGGGGTTCTCCACACTTTCTTCGATAGGCACCTCGAATGCATATTCTTGGGGGTCCATTTGATTGCCGTCATCATCAACATAGCCGGGGGTGATCCAGCCATCCATGACAACAGCGTTGCCAAGCGGACGCCATTCATCAGCCATAGCAGACATGGAAATCAGCGTAGCTGCAAGACATAAGTAAAGTTGCTTCATTATTCGTTACTATTATAAAAATGTTAGCTGTTTATAGTAGTTATAGAAGAATGTTATTTGCAAGGGCAAATTTATAAATTTCTGCCAATATAGCACAAGAATTATATAACTTTTTTTCAGGTTGCTAGAATTTTAATTAACGTCATTTAACCGCTAACAGTCGTGCCATGTCATATATAGGTTGTAAATTCACAGAGCGAAAGGAACTATAAATAACATACAACATGATGCAACAATTACGTAACAGTGCAAGTAAATTTATTTCAGCGGTGGTTCTACTGCTGTTGTTTACTGTACCTCAACAGGTTAATGCCGCCATATTCTCTGTTGATGGGATCTCCTACAGAGAATTAACCGACAACACTTGTGAGGTATCTAAAAATCTTTATTCAGGCGATGTAAACATTCCCGAAACGGTAGCCTACGAAGAAAAAACTTACACAGTCACAGCAATTGGCTATGAAGCCTTTTCAATGTGCAGCGACTTAACTTCAGTGACTATTCCAAATTCAGTCACATTGATTCGAGCTAGTGCATTCTACCACTGCGACGGATTAAAGTCGGTTGCCATTGGCAATTCTGTAAATACCATTAGTGAAGATGCTTTTAGCGGATGCAATGCGTTGGAAAGAGTTGACATCTCCGATTTATCTGCTTGGTGTAAAATTGATTTTAACTCCAACCCCAATAATTATGCTCATAATCTATTGCTCAACGGGGAAGAAATTACAGACTTAACGATTCCGAACGATATTACCGAAATTAAATCTTCGGCCTTCTCATATTGCGACAAAATGACATCTGTCACTATTCCGGCCTCAGTGGTTACTGTGGGCGAAGCATTCTATGAATGCAGCGCACTCAAATCTGTAAAATTTGAAGATGGTGCATCAGATTTGGAACTGGATATATACGCATTTCCCGGCTGTCCGATTGAGAAAGCTTATATCGGACGAGAGATGGATTTCGTGGGGATACCTCATGCAGCTTTAAGCACTTTGGAATTTGGCGAGAATGTAAAATCTATCATTTGTGGTGAATTGCCGGAGTACACAAGCCTTAAGAATGTGATTGTGCATAGTGTGCTGCCACCTTCATTTCAACTATTGACTTTCGCGGAATCAACATGCCAAAACGCCACGCTGTATGTTCCCGAAAGCGCCATATCCAAATATCAAAGTGCCACCGGTTGGAAGAATTTCCGGACTATTAAATCGCTGGATAACTATGATGCCGCAGTTAGCGATGTTTATACTGATGCCAACGCAACATTTAGCGTTGGCGATGGCATGCTTCATATTATCGGTGAAGCGCCGGTGCGTGTAATAGCCATGAACGGAGCTGTGATTTACAGCGGTTATGGCAACCACGACATCAACCTTGACAAGGGCTTGTATATCGTTGTCGTCGGAGACACCGCTACGAAAATAGCCATCAAATAACACTTCTCCATAAATAATCTCAACGCCCCGAGCCGCACAAGCTTCGGGGCGTTATTTCTACAGCATACTTACGTCATAATTCTTTGGGCGAGCTTATTCAAATATCATTATCATCGGTAATATCGCAGTCACGCGAGAACTTTTTGGCATGATTTATCATTTTATTAGTAAGTATTGCGCAAATGTTGTTCAACTTACATAATTTTTTTGTTATTTTGCACTACATATCGCACAGGGTTGATAACACGGTCCAAATGATAATTTTAATGAAGAAAATCCTAAGTAAATTCATAAACAAATCTCCGGAATTATATATATGGCTAATTCCGATATTGATTATAATTCCCAATATAGTGCTCGATATCACAGAGCAAAGCCACGTATTGGCCAAAGCGGTCAATATTGTGCTGCCGCTTGGTGTGTATTTGGTGCTAATGGGACTATCACGCAAAGTGGGCCGAACAGGGTTGTTAATGTTCCCGTTTATGTTTTTCGCCGCCTTTCAGATAGTGTTAATCTACCTGTATGGTGAGTCGATTATAGCAATAGATATGTTTTTGAATGTGGCCACCACAAGTTTTAGTGAAGCCACTGAATTGCTTAATAATTTGGTGTTGGCAATTCTCACTGTGGTGGTGCTGTACATACCGCCAATCGTGATGTGTATAGCTATGCTACACAATAAAAAGCAAGCTAAGCCGACCACGACGCACAAAGTGCGCAAAGTAGGCTACTATGCCGTCGGAGCCGGAATCCTACTCACCGCTATATCTTATTTTTCAATTCCGGGATTCAAATTCTCAAGAGAGGTGTTTCCGATCAACGTGATTGACAACATGTTCACAGCTATCAATCGCGCAATTGCATCAAACAACTTTGCCAACACCTCGGCCAATTTCAGCTACAACGCCACGTCAACTCACGCGCAAAGTGAGCGTGAAATATATGTATTGGTAATAGGCGAGACTTCTCGCGCCGACAATTGGCAAATATTTGGCTACGACCGCCCCACCAATCCCTTGCTGAGCCGACGTGACAGCCTTATTTCATTCCCTAAAGCGCTATCAGAGAGCAACACCACACACAAGAGTGTGCCACTGATGCTCAGCTGGGTGGATAATAGCAACTTCGGCGATTCAATTTACACTTCAAAAAGCATATTAGAGGCGTTTAATGAAGCCGGCTTCAACACTGCTTATCTATCAAATCAGGGCCGGAATCATTCATTTATAGATTACTTTGCAGAGGAAGCCGGCACAGTGAATTTTCTACGCGATGACGACGCCAATCACTTTGACCACGAGCTAATTGAGCCGTTTAAGAATTTCATAAAGCAATCCAATGGCAAAGTATTCGTAGTGCTTCACACCTATGGAAGTCATTTCAACTACAAAGACCGCTATCCGCGTGAATTTGCCAAATTTCAACCGGATGAGTCCACCTCGGCCACGGTGGAAAATCTTGATCAACTGATTAATGCCTACGACAACACCATCGTCTATACCGATGCGCTGCTTGACAACATTATCGCCACGCTGGCCTCACAAAATTGTCCGGCGGCGGTGTTATATCTATCCGATCACGGCGAGGATATCTTTGACGACTCGCGACACCGATTCTTGCATGCATCGCCCGTGCCAACCTACTATCAAATCCACGTGCCGGTGGTGATGTGGATGTCGCCAAAATACACCGCTGCTCATCCCGAAAAATACACGGCAGCCGAATCGCATAAGGATATGGATGTGTCGTCGAGCGGCATTGCCTTCGACACAATGCTCGACCTTGCCGGCATTGCTACGTCATACGCTGACCCAACAAAATCGCTGGTGAGCAACATGTATAAGCCTACCGAACGGCGCTATCTCAACGACTATAATGAGGGCGTAGCGCTATCTGCATCGGGGCTTCGCCACTATGATTTCGAAAATCTAAAACACAAAAACATATCTGCAAATTAATACCATTATGAAAACAGCTATTTCACAGAAAACGATTCTTGCGCCTCTGCCTGTTTTTGTCATTGCGACATACGACCAAAATGGGATTGCGGATGCGATGAATGCTGCATGGGGCGGTCAGTGCGACTACCATCTTGTGGCGCTCAATCTGTCCACTGAACATAAAACAGTGACCAATCTTCGCAACACAGGAGCATTCACTTTGAGCCTTGCCACAGTTGAGACCATGCAAATATCAGATTATTTCGGCATAATCTCGGCAAACAAGCTCCCGGACAAGACAAAAAACATAGGGGTTCACGTGACAAAAAGCGCCAATGTAAATGCTCCTATTATCGAAGAATATCCGCTCACAATGGAATGCCGCGTGGTGTCGATGACCGACGACGGCGAGGGCGGCACACGTGTCGTTGGCGAAGTTGTCAACCTTTTGGTTGAAGAATATGCATTGGACGAAAATAACAAGGTAAATTTGGATCGGTTGCATCTGATCTCATACGATCCAGAGCATCACACCTATCGCTCAATCGGTCATGAAGTGGGCCGCGCATTCTCCGACGGCAAGACGTATTTACGCAACGATAACTAATCCTTTTTCGGAGCTCTTCGCTTTCCTCTGCGTCGTTGTCCACCTCGGTGGCGACGACGCGGCTTATCTTTCTTCTTAACGGCAGGCGGTTCTTTCACAGTGCCATTTGATAAAAGGCCCTCGGTAGCGGCAATCTGCTCGGTGCGTTGGATTAATGGCTCTACATCATCGCTAAAGCCCAAATCAGCGGCATCAGCACGAATAAAAGCAATTAAGTTGTCGAAGCGCTCTCTATTTTGGCAATCAATGAGCAGACGGCGCAGTCGTTTATCCTTGATTACCGTTGCCACCTGACCATTCAAATAAAACACCGAATGATTCAGGCAGAAGAATTTCACCTCAGAGGCCATCTTTGCATCGTATTTGCGAGTTCTCAAAATTTTGCCAACAATTTTGACACTGTGGGCAGAATATTCCGGAAAAATCAATTTGCCATCGGCAGATTTTGCACGCGATTCCGGCTTGCCAATGTCATGCAACAATGCGGCAAGACGCAGCACCGGATCACACGGCAGCGCTTGAGCCACATTTAAAGAGTGAGTCCACAGAGTGGAGCCCCCTACCCTGGCATTATACAAGCTTGTCACCTCGCTCATGGCATATTGCATTACGCCGATGCTTCGGAGCATTTTAAGAGCTTTGATCGGATCGTCGCAGCTGATTATGCGTAATATCTCACCACGAATGCGCTCGCGCGAAGCTTCCTCCAATCCGGCTGCATGCAGCTTCATGGCCTCGATTGTGGCTCGATCAAGATTCCAACCAAGTGTGCAGGAAAAGCGAATGCAGCGCAGTATTCTAATGGGGTCGTCCTCAAAAGTGAGATTTGGGTCGACCGGCGTGCGCAATTTTTTGTGCGCAATATCATAAAGGGCCTTGCCTGTAAAGTCTATCAATTCGCCGGTGGAGATATTGCGATAGAGCGAATTAATAGTGAGGTCGCGCCGCACCGCATCTTCCTCTATCGAGCCAAACGCATCGGCCGGCGATGCATCGCGATTTCGCAAATATTTGCCGCTACGAGTTTGCACTATTTCAATTTGCTCGTCTCTAAACTTGCGCAAGCGAAACATTGCCGTGCTATATTTGGCAAAGACAAGCGGGCGCTCAACAGTGAGCCTACGCTTATTTAACCAGTTGGCAAAGCCGACACCACCCAACGGCAAATCTACGGCAAGGTCAAGGTCTTTGATCTCATGCCCCAACACTTCATCACGGCAACAGCCACCCACGGCAAAGAGATGACCTTCCCACTTTGTGCCTTGTATTAGCTGCTGCAAGTAACTGCAAATATTATAATAGAGCTGAGTATCCATAAAAGAAGAGTTTCCCTCGCCACAAAGATATATAGCGAGGGAAACAAGTTATTTAGTATAAACTATCCTTTGATTTGAAGAGCCACGGAATATTAAGTCGGTGTCGCGAAGTGATTCAACAAACGGGCCATCAACAACGGCCTCAAGCAATGGCAATATTTCTGCCATCTGCGGCATTGTCTGAAGTTGCTCGTAGGTAAATCCGGTGTAGAGCCACATTGTGTAGCCACATTTGGCGATCTCCTTAACAAGCGGCAATAGAGCCTCGGCTTGATACACAGGGTCGCCGCCACTGAATGTAACGTCAAAATCATTACGCTTAATGATTTCAATCAGCTGCTCCACTGTCATATCATGTCCGGCATCAAAAGCCCACGATTGTGGGTTGTGACATCCGGGGCAGCGATGCTCACATCCTGCGAAATAGATAGATGTGCGCAATCCGGGGCCGTCGACCGAAGTACCTTCGACTATGTCAATTACACGCAACGGCTTCATTTGTGGACAACGCGGTCGTTAAGTTCGGAAAGCTTGGCATTGTTCCAGCGGTCGGTGGTACCAACGAGATAGCCGGTGATGCGTTGAAGCTTGTCGATATTGTGGCTGTGGCATTTGGGGCATTCATGCAGATCTTTTGAAGCATCTTCGTAGCCACAATCCATACAACGATTGCGATTGTGATTTACCGAGCCATAGCCGATGTTGTATTTGTCCATCAAGTCGACAATGTCAGAGATTGCCTTGGGATTGTGAGTGGCATCACCGTCAATTTCGACATAGAAGATATGGCCGCCGCGTGTAAGCTCGTGATAAGGAGCTTCCACCTCGGCTTTATGGCGAGGCGAGCAGTGATAGTAGACAGGCACGTGGTTGGAATTGGTGTAGTAGATCTTATCCGTCACGCCCGGGATGATGCCGAATGATTTGCGATCTTTAGCGGTGAACTTACCAGAAAGGCCTTCGGCCGGAGTGGCGAGTACCGAGAAATTATGCTGATATTTTTCAGAATATTCATTAGCGCGCGAGCGCATGTGGCTCACGATACGGAGACCCAATTTTTGAGCGTCTTCGTCTTCGCCGTGATGTTTTCCAACAAGAGCGACAAGACATTCTGCAAGACCGATAAATCCGATGCCGAGAGTACCGTGATTGATTACCGATTCGATTGTGTCGGTGGGGCGAAGCACTTCCGAGCCATTCCAAAGCTTCGACATAACCAGCGGGAATTGCTTGGCAAGTGCTGTCTTTTGGAAGTCGTAGCGGTCGCAAAGTTGACGAGCAGCTACATCAAGCACGCGATCGAGCTCTTTAAAGAATTTGTTGATACGTTCTTCTTTATCTTGAATGCTCATACACTCGATGGCGATGCGCACGATATTTACAGTGGTAAACGACAAGTTGCCACGGCCAACTGAAGTTTTTTCGCCGAAACGATCTTCAAACACACGAGTGCGGCAGCCCATAGTGGCAATTTCATAAAGATAGCGTTTGGGATCGTCTGGAGTCCATTTTTCGTGATAGTTGAATGGCGCGTCAAGATTTACAAAGTTGGGGAAGAAGCGACGAGCAGTCACCTTGCAAGCAAGTTGATAGAGGTCGTAGTTTGGATCTTCGGGCAGATAGCTTACACCGCGTTTTTTCTTCCAAATTTGGATTGGGAAAATTGCGGTAGCGCCATTGCCAACGCCCTCATATGTAGATGTAAGCAATTCACGGATGATGCAACGGCCTTCAGCCGAGGTGTCGGTGCCATAGTTGATTGAGCTAAACACCACTTGATTGCCACCACGCGAATGGATTGTATTCATATTATGAATGAATGCTTCCATAGATTGGTGCACGCGACTCACTGTGCGATTCACAGCATGAGCCAATACACGCTCTTTTCCGGTGAGACCATCAAGATCGCGCTTCACAAAGTCCTTGAGCTGAATATCAT
Organism: uncultured Bacteroides sp.; assembly: GCA_964598685.1. GTDB lineage: Bacteria > Bacteroidota > Bacteroidia > Bacteroidales > Muribaculaceae > CAG-873. The sequence continues at coordinate 10,545 of CAZRCU010000003.1, read as the reverse complement.
ATAAATCCGAGAAATCTTCGCCATAAAGATTTTCAAGATTCTTCACTTCTTCTTTGAAAGATGCACGAACAAACGGAGCAAGATAGAAGTCGAAAGCGGGAATCGCTTGGCCGCCGTGCATTTCATTTTGAGCGGTTTCGAGCGAGATACATGCGATTACGCTCGCAGTTTCGATGCGCTTGGCTGGGCGAGATTCACCATGACCGGCCACAAAGCCATGTTGGAGAATACGGTCGAGGGGGTGCTGAACGCAGGTAAGGCTCTTTGTGGGATAGTAGTCTTTATCATGAATATGAATATAGCCTTGGCGCACAGCATCGCGAGCTTCCTCGGTGAGGAGGTAGTCGTCGACAAATGGCTTGGTGGTTTCCGACGCAAACTTCATCATCATACCGGCCGGCGAGTCGGTGTTCATGTTTGCGTTTTCGCGAGTAATATCGTTGTTTTTTGCTTCGATAATTTCGTGGAACATATCGCGAGTCTTGGCCTTGCGAGCAATGCTGCGCTGATCGCGATAAGCAATGTAGCGCTTAGCCACCTCCTTGCGAGGGCTCTTCATAAGCTCGAGCTCCACGAGGTCCTGGATAGCCTCGACGGTCATGCGTTCTTCACCGCGTGAGCCGATGCGTGTGGCAATCTTATTAATTAATGACTCGTCCTCGCCGAGCTCTGTGGCCAACATCGCCTTGCGGATTGCGGCCTTGATTTTTTCTTCGTTATAGCCTACTACTCGGCCATCACGTTTGACTACTATCTGTATCATGAAGTATATGGTAATTTAGAAAATAAGTTCCTTTATAAATTTCACTTTGCAAAACTACGAATAACGATATTACTGTGCAAATATTTTTCAAAATAAATTTCGTTTTGGAAAACATTTTTGTTGCGATAAAATTTTATCTATCTTATTATCAGTGCAATAAAAAATATTTTGGAAAACTTTGAAAAACATTTGCATAATTCAAATTCCAAATTTGTGAATTTAAAGCCGATGCCGAGAATACATTTTCAACGTCCGCTTATTCAAGCTTTTGGACTTCCATGCGCCCAAAATTTAACAATTAAATGCATCTAAATCGCAAAATGTAAAATTATTTTGGCAGAAAATGATTGCTTGTATTAAAATAATCGCTAAATTTGGGCATTAATGCCTTAGAGACTACATGAAACAGATAATCCTAACCGGATGTTACGATAAAATCCTACCATTTTATCTTGCCGCTGAAGAATGGGTGGCGCATAATCTGCCCGCCGACGACTATTTCTTTGCATGGCAAGTACCCCCAACAATCATTTGCGGACGTCACCAAGTGATACCACTCGAAGTGGATATGGACTTCTGCCGCGAACACGACATCAAAGTGTGGCGGCGAAAAAGCGGCGGCGGATGCGTCTACGCCGATTGGCACAATGTGATGTTTTCCTATATCACGCCATCCACAAAGGTAGAAACCACCTTTGCCCACTACACCGAGATGATTAGCAACATGCTGAAATCCCTCGGCTTTCCGGCAAAGCCCACAGGCCGCAACGATGTAGAAATTAACGGAATGAAGGTGGCCGGCAATGCCTACTATGCCCTACCCGGCCGCAGCATCGTGCATGGCACTATGCTCTACGACGCAGATTTTGCCACACTGGGACGAGTGCTCACACCATCTCGTGCCAAGCTATATTCAAAAGGCGTAAAATCAGTTCCGTCGCGAGTCACCACTTTGCGCGCTCAAGGCATTGATATTTCTTGCGAGGAGTTTGTTAAATACGCATTATCCTATCTTTGCCCTGATGATAAGTATGTACTCACGGAGAAACAGCTGGCCGAGGTAGAAGAGATTATGCAAAGCTATCTCACAGATGATTTTCTACGCTATAATGAAGCGATAGAATTCACTCACCGCGTTAGGATAGATGGAGTGGGCGAAATTGCCTTTAGCAGCGACGGCGAATACCTCACCGGATTGAGCCTTCGCGGCGACTTCTTTCAACTGGCTGATATTCACAAAGAGCTATTGCCACACTTGGATGGCGTGAAGCTCGATCGACAATCTCTCGAACAGGCCTTGCAAGGCATCGACACGTCGAAAATCATAGCAGGCCTCACCAACGAGGCGCTAATCGACGCTCTACTTGTAAATAAATTCTGATAAAAAATATAATCTATGAAAACAACTTGTCTACATGCCCATCACGTTGCACTCGGTGCGCTGATGTCGCCTTTTGCAGGTTTTGACATGCCAATATCGTATGCCGGCATAGAAGAGGAGCACAAAGCCGTAAGAACCGACGTGGGAGTATTCGACGTCTCTCACATGGGCGAGGTGCTCATCACCGGTAATGATGCACAGGCATTTGTAAATCACATTTTCACCGGCGATGTATCGCCACTGCCCCTCGGCAAAGTGATATACGGCATGCTGCTCAACGAGCACGGCGGCGTGGTTGACGACCTTTTGGTGTATAAGCGCCGCGACGATGAATATTTCCTTGTGATTAACGCGTCCAACATAGATAAAGATGTAGAATGGATAAAATCACAAGTGGCAAATTATGATGTCACAGTGGATAATCAATCTGAATCATGGTCTGAGCTGGCTATTCAAGGCCCGAATGCTGAAGCCACAATTGCTAAAGTTCTAAATATCGACGGCAGCGATCTCGGCTTTTACACGTTCAAAGACCTCACGATTGACAATATGCATGTGGTGCTAAGTCGCACCGGCTACACCGGCGAAGATGGCTTTGAGCTTTATGCGCCGGCCGAATTAATCATTAAGTCTTGGCGAAGTCTGATTGCAGCCGGAGTGTCGCCTTGCGGCCTTGGATGTCGCGACACGCTCAGATTTGAAGCAGGCCTACCGCTATATGGCGACGAACTCTCTGAAGACATCACACCATTGGAAGCCGGACTTGGAATGTTTGCAAAAGTAGACAAGCCGGAATTTATCGGACGCGACCGATTAGTAGCTCAAAAGGCCGAAGGCATCACACGCAAAATCGTAGGCCTCGAAATAGACGGGCGCGCCATTGCTCGCCACGGCTACGAAGTTATGAACACGGATGGTGAACAGATTGGCGAAATCACCACCGGCTACCACTCGATCACACTCGACCGCAATCTGGCCATGGCTCTTGTGGATGCAAAATATATGGCACTCGACACCCCCGTGCAAGTGAAAGTGCGCAAAAAGGTGTTTCCTGCCAAAGTAATCAAAAAACGTTTTTACACACCCAATTATAAGAAATAACTATGATCTATTTCCTTCCATCTCATGAATATGCTCGCGTAGAGGGCAATGTAGCCTATATCGGCATCACAAAATTTGCTGCCGAGCAGCTCGGCAATGTGGTATATGTTGATATGCCCGAGCCCGACGACGAAGTGGCAGCCGGCGAAGATTTCGGCGCTATCGAAAGCGTAAAAGCAGCCAGCGACCTATTCTCGCCCGTCAGCGGCACCGTGATTGAGGTAAACGAAGCCCTAATCGACAATCCGAAGCTCATCAACGAAGATCCTGAAACCAATTGGATTATCAAGGTGGAAATGAGCGATGAATCAGAATTGGAGAATCTGCTCGATGCCGATGCTTATGCCAAGCATTGCGAATCTGAAAAGCACTAAATAATCAGGGTTATGTCGCATCGTTATTTCCCGCACACGCAGGGCGACATTAAAGAAATGCTGCAAGCTTGTGGAGTCGACAACCTCGACGACCTATATAGCGACGTCAGCAATGATTTGCGCCTTGCCCGAGCCTACGATTTGCCATCGTCGCTCAGCGAGCCCGAGGTAGTGGAATGGTTTAAAGCCATTGGCAAGCAAAATTGTCAGTTGACTTGCTTTGCCGGCTGCGGCGCCTACGACCACTACACACCGGCTGTAATTTCCGCAATCACCGCTCGCTCGGAATATTCAACCGCCTACACGCCATATCAGCCCGAGATTTCACAAGGCACCTTGCAATACATCTTTGAATATCAATCAATGATGTCGCAACTCACCGGAATGGAAGTAAGCAATGCCTCGCTATACGATGGCGCCACTGCCACAGCCGAAGCTATGCTGATGGCAGTCAATGCATCTCGCCGCAAGAATCGCGTACTCATTTCCGAGACTGTCAACCCCGCCACTATGGCTGTGGTAAACACTTATGCGCGCTATCATGGCGTGCAGCTCGACGCAATCCCCGCTGCCGACGGAGTGACAGATAAAAATGCCTTGGATTCGATGTTAGAGGCTGCCGATGTGGCCGGCGTAATTGTGCAAAGTCCCAACTACTATGGCATAATTGAAGATTTTACCGGCTGGGCCGACCAAATCCACTCAGTCAAGGCACATTTTATTATCAATTCAGCGGCTATCAATCTGGCGTCGATTAAGACACCCGGAGAATGGGGCGCCGATATTGCCGTAGGCGACGCACAATCACTTGGAATGCCTCTCAATTATGGCGGGCCATACCTTGGCTATATGTGTGCCACAAAAGCCTTGATAAGAAAGATGCCCGGACGTATCGTAGGCGCAACAACCGACGAAAAAGGTCAACGAGTGTTTGTGCTCACCTTGCAAGCTCGCGAGCAACATATCCGTCGCGAAAAAGCCACATCCAATATATGCTCGAATCAGGGCATTATGACGCTGCACGCTGCAATTTATATGTCGCTTATGGGCACCGCCGGGCTCCAAGACGTCAATAATCTATCAGCACGCGCTGCCCGAAAATTGGCACATGGCCTTGAAGCTACCGGAAAGATGCATCTCACCTACCCCAACCGCCCTTATCTCAACGAATTCACTATGACCGTGGATGAATCGCTGTCGTCGCAAAAAGTGCTCGACACACTCGCCGCAAACGGCATTTTGGGCGGTGTAGCGCTCGGCAATCGCCAAATAATCATTGCTGCGACCGAGAAACGCACCGATGTCGACATTGAAAAATACGTAGAAATAATTAATAACCTGTAAGGACATGAACAGAAAACTCTATGACAAATTAATATTTGAGTATTCACGCAGTGGCCGTCGAGGTTATGATTTGCCAAAATGCGATGAAGACCCACTTGCCGACATTCCACAGAATCTTTTAAGACAGAAATCTTTGGAACTGCCCGAAGTAGACGAGCCGACAGTGGTTAGACACTACACCAACCAATCGACCAATAATTTTGGTGTAGACACCGGCTTCTATCCGCTCGGGTCATGCACCATGAAATACAATCCCAAGCTCAACGAGCTTGTTGCTAACGATTCTACAATCGCAGGATTACATCCTGCACAACCGGCATCCACTGTGCAAGGCGTGCTTGGCATATATTGGAATCTGCAAAAAGCACTATGCGAAATTGGTGGCATGGCCGAATTTACGCTAAATCCATTTGCCGGTGCTCACGGCGAATTGACCGGATTGATGGTTATTCACGCCTACCATGACAGCTTTGGCGACTACGACCGCAAAAAAGTGATTGTGCCCGATTCGGCACACGGCACAAATCCAGCCTCTGCCTCTGTTGCAGGCTTCGAGGTGGTAGAGGTCAAAAGCCTACCCGACGGCACAATTGATTTAGACGATTTGCAGTCGAAATTAGGGCCCGACGTAGCTGCGATGATGATGACAAATCCCAACACCGTGGGAATGTTTGAGAAATGTATCCCGGAGATTTCCAAGATGGTTCATGCCGCCGGAGCATTGCTCTATTACGACGGGGCCAACCTAAATCCAATGCTCGGCGTTGCACGCCCGGGCGATATGGGATTCGACGTGATGCACATCAATCTACATAAAACATTCTCAACACCTCATGGTGGCGGTGGGCCGGGTGCCGGGCCGGTTGGTGTTCGTGCCGGCATGGAGCACTTGCTCCCGAATCCGCGAGTTATTAAGCTCGACGACGACACCTATGCCGTTGACGCTTCATCAGATGAAAGTCTGGGCAGAATATCTTCGTGGCTGGGCAATTACGGCATCCTAATCAGAGCCCTTGCATATATAATGACTCTCGGCACGGAAGGCCTCTCTGAGGCAGGCAAATTGGCCACTCTCAATGCCAACTACATCATGAACAAGCTGAAAGATTTGTATGAGCTGCCAATCGCCGGACCTTGCAAGCACGAATTTGTGTTTGACGGGCTGAAAGATAAGTCGACCGGCGTCACCACTCTTAATGTGGCGAAGCGTCTGCTCGACCTCGGATTCCATGCCCCGACAATCTATTTCCCGCTGCTTTTCCACGAGTCGCTGATGATTGAGCCTACCGAGACCGAGAGCAAAGAGACTCTGGATGAATTTATCGCGGCAATGCGACAAATTGCCACGGAAGCAAAGGAAAATCCCGACTTGGTAAAGACAGCGCCTCACGACACTCCGGCGATACATCCCGACGACACTGAGGCTGCACTACACCCAATCGTAACCTACGCAGAATTATGCGCCAAATAGACAACATTATTATAGGCGCCGGCCCGGGCGGGTATGAGCTCGCAGCCATGCTCGCCAAGGCCGGCGAATCTGTTGCGCTAATTGAGCGCGACAAGTTGGGCGGCACATGCCTAAATCGCGGATGCATTCCCACAAAATGTCTCTGTGCCACCGCAAGCGTGGCAACTACAGCTGCCGAAGCAGATAAATTCGGCGTCGGATGCGGCGACATTGTCATCGACTATCCGGCCGCAATTAGCCGAATGCAAAGCGTCGTAGGAGGCCTGCGCGACGGCATAGCTCAATTGCTTTCAGGCGTAGAAATAATTTACGGCGAGGCCACATTGATAGGCGGACGAAAAATCGAAGTGAACGCCGAGCAGATTGAAGCCGCTAAGCGCCTTGTAATAGCCACCGGTTCGCGGCCGGCTATTCCTCCAATCGAGGGCGCAGAATTTGCAATGACCAGCGACGATGTGCTAAGCTACGACAAGCTGCCGACATCTGTTGTGATCATTGGCGGCGGCGTAATAGGCATGGAATTTGCGTCGATTTTCAATTCACTCGGTGTTGAAACCACCGTGGTGGAGTATTGCGACGAGATTCTGCCACCCTTCGACGCCGAAATTGCCAAACGATTGCGATCAATGCTGAATCGCCGCAAAGTGAAAATCAATGTTGGCTGTGCGGTGAAGAAAATAGAAATGCTCAGCACCGGCCACGCTCTCGTGAGCTACGAAGGCAAGAAAGGGCTTTCTACAATCGAAGCCGAAAAGGTGATTATGGCCGTAGGACGAAAGCCGGTGGTGCCCGCCGGTGTCGACACGGCAGGAATTGCGATTTCGCCGCGCGGCTTTATTGAAGTTGACGAGTACATGCACACCAACATCGACGGTGTTTACGCCATTGGCGATGTCAACGGCAAATCAATGTTGGCACATTCGGCGATTGCGCAAGCCCGAGTAATAGCGTCAAACAATCCCGAGGCATTCAATCCGATGCTGGTGCCGTCAATAGTATTCACATCACCCGAAGTGGCAGCCGTTGGGCCTACTCCAAAGGCGCTTGACGAGCAAGGCATTGAATATTACGAGCAAAAACGCATGTTTGCATCAAATGGCAAAGCTTGCGCCATGGGCGAGAATCAAGGCTTTATAAAACTAATCTGCCGCAAGAGCGACGACACTCTGATTGCCACATCTGTGATAGGACCTCACGCCGCCGACCTGATTGCCGAGGCCACTATTCTAATAGCCGAGCACATTAAGCTTGAGGATATTCCCATGCGATATATCCACGCCCACCCCACAATTTCTGAAATATTTTGTTAATCACACACATTCCCTCACACAGAATCATAAGATGAAAGGTTTTCTTACAAGCACTGCTTTCAAGCTGCTAATTTCAATACTAATCGGCGTCGTAGTCGGTTATGGCGTAATGCTGTTAAGCGGTTCACTACTCGACATAGCGCTGCAAGTGTTGATAATATTGAAACACATCTCCGGCCAAATAATATTCTTTATGGTGCCGCTGATTATTCTTGGATGCGTTGCGCCCTCAATCACACGATTTTCGGGGAATGTAACCAAATTGTTGTTTTTCACATTTGGGCTGGCATATCTATCTTCAATAGGCGCAGCCGGGCTGTCGATCGGTGTGAGCCAATCATTGGTGCCGTATCTCCACGTAGCCGGCGGGCAATCAGCCGACCGCGAGCTGCCGGAAATGCTGATAGCCCTCAACTTTCCATCTGTCGACACAATGTCAACACTGCTATTTGCCATGCTCCTCGGATTGGGCACAGTGTGGACAAAATTCACCCAGATGGCACGATTCCTCGACGGCTTTCAGGCCATGGTGCTGAAGATTGTGAGAAAAGTGATGTTGCCATTGTTGCCGATATTTGTCGGCAGCAACTTTGCACTGCTTGCATATCGCGGCCAGATACATCAGATGAAAATCTTCTTGCCGATAATCATAATGATTGTAAGCTGCCAGATGCTATGGTTGGTGATTATGTATATAATCGCCACATTCTACTCCAAGCGCAATGGTTGGCAAGTAGCAAAATACTATCCAAAAGCCTATTTCACTTCACTCGGCACAATGTCGTCGGCCGCCACATTGCCGGTGGCACTGGATTGCATCAGCGAAAGCCCCATTATCAAAAAAGACACAGCCGACTTTGCTCTGCCAATGTTTTCCAACATCCACCTTTGCGGCTCTGTAATAGCTGAAATGTTTTTGGTTACCGCCACATATTATATGCTATCCGGCACATTGCCGCCGGTGGCCAACATGGCTATTTTTGCGGTGATCGCTTGCGTAATAGCTATTGGCTCGCCCGGCGTGCCCGGTGGGCTGAATATTTCGTGCATGACGCTGGTGTGCTCGCTGATTCTCAGCACCAACACAGCAATTGTGTCCGACGAATTCTTTGGAATTATCACAGCCATCTATACAATCCAGGATGGCTTTGGCACAGCTTGCAATGTCACTTGCGACGGAGCGTTAACACTAATCGTGGATAAGAAACTCAGCAAAGATCGCAGTTAGCGCACAAGCTGAATAGCAGCCTTAATATCCTCACGTTGCACCGGCGATGTGCCGCGCTCAACATGGGTTATTACCCCTTGCTTATCTACAACGATAGTCATCGGATAGCCGCTATCATCGATCCATTCTTTGAATTGTGTGTCATTAACCAGCGCAATCCAATTGAATCCTTGTCTTTCGATAACAGGACGTGCGGTGTCGGCGTCTTCGTAGGTCGCGGAGAAAAACATCACATCGGGCATTTCATCTTTCCACTGCGACAGCTCGGGCATCTCAGCACGACAAGGGCCGCAGTTGGTAAACCATAGATTTAACACCATAGCACGCTCCTCTACATCGGCATTGCTCCACTGCTTGCCATTAATATCCTTGGCGGTAAATTGTGGAAACTTTTCCCCAACGGTGATCTTTGGTTCTGATGTCGACATCGACACTGACAAGATTTTTGCTGTCTCGGCTTTTGCCAAAAGCTCATCGGCATCGGGAATCTCATCAGCAGAAACAGCATATTTCAAAGCGGCCTCAGGCAGCGGACCGGATAGAATTAGCTTCATAGCAGATGTGCCGGAAGCAGTTGTAATTCTACCCATACCGGTGATTCCTGATGCAGCAACAGGCATTTCTTCAAAGAAATAACCATCAATAATTAGAATGTTTTCAATAGGACGGGCAGTTGCATATAATGCCAAACCAATACAGCAAGATGCAACAAGTCGTTTAATATTAGTCATGTGATTAATTAGGTTTAATGCTCCGCAAAGCTACTAAAGTCCTAATTAATCCACAACATCCGGTGGCCCGTCTTATTGATATTTAGAAGCTCTTAACATCAAGCAACAGCTCTGAGGACAATGAATAGATGTGGGTGTAGACGTAGTGGCAAAGATAAAGCGCTTTTTTTACGGAGCCACAAGCACATACGTTATGGTTCGCAATATGCGCATTGCGAATGATTTAGGCGGCACATCTCCGAAATGGCTTGCTTGGGGGGGGGGGAATTTACGGACCACGGGCTGGTGGATGTGCATATTGTTACGGTGGTCAATACGTAAACTTAGCCACAAGCGATGGAATGAGACCAGACACTTGTGGCTAAGTTATTTTAAGGGGATGTAATCTGATGGGGATTACTTCACTGCTACTTTGGTGGGGGTGTTGTTGATGATTACAATGTAAATGCCGGGGGTGAGGTTGATGCGAGTTTCACCACGGCCACTGTAAACGGTTGTGCCATTCATCGAAACAATACGCACGTCAGCGTCGCCATCCACACAGATAGCACCTTCTTCTACACTAAATGGAGCGTTGCTATTGTCACCAATTTCAGAAACTCCTGAACTTATACCATCAATAGCTTTCACTGTCCAGAAGTTCTTCCAACCCGCAGCAGCTTTATAGGTCTCAATAGCGGTTGTCGGCACATAAAGTGTTCCGTCTAAGTATGTATCGTTATGGAATGTATCGTCTGTCGTTGGAGGAACAGTATTGCGAGATGTCACACTAAGAAGTGATTTGGCGTCCTTAAACGCTCCTGCCTCAATCGAAGTCACATTCTCACCAAATTCAACTGTTT
>CAZRCU010000002.1:0-33029 GCA_964598685.1 uncultured Bacteroides sp. | reverse complement strand
CCGATTCCACCGGTATGGATGTGTTGCGGGCCCACGCGAGTGAATGCGTATTTTTGCTATCGTGTTGATTTACAGTGCGTTGGATTGAGGATGCACCATGGTGCATCCCTACCGGCAATGGATGCGCGATTGGGCAATGGATACGCCTGTGGGGCGATTGGCGTGTGAAAATAAAAAAAAGCTCTTGCACGAAGTAAGCGGAGCCATGCAAGAGCTATATACTTGGGGTTACGAGATAATTGTGTGTCACTCAAAAAGTGAAAGTGAATTTGAAATTCACAGCGAATTTAATACTTTTTTTATTCGCTGTCAAGTTTTTTTGCTAATTTTTTATTGGGCAGATGTTTGAAATATTGAGATTTGAGAATTATTTGTTATCTTTGTGTTGTGATTCAGCTTTATAATTATGAAAAACATACTGTACGCAATTATTTTGGCAATAACCTTATATTCATGTAGCTCAGAAGTTATTGAGCCGGAGCCTCAGAGCACTCCGGAATCAACAATTATTATGTTTTATCCGTGGAGCACCGACTTAAAGTCGTATTTCATACAGAATATCAAGGATTTTTCCACATCTGTTGCCAAGTATAAAACGAATAAGGAACGTGTGATTATTTTCATAGCCACCGAGCCTACCGTAGGCAAATTTATCGAGCTTAAAAACATAGATGGGACGTGTGTGAGCGATACTCTTTTCACCTACAATAGCGACACGTTTACCTCGGAAGAGAGCTTGGCCACTATCTTTAACAAAATAAAGAGCATATCTCCGACAGAGAAATATAGCATGATTGTGGGAGGCCACGGCGTGGCTTGGATTCCGATTCAATCAAAAAGCGGCAAATCAAGAGTCGGCGACATTATGCATTACGACGTGACCGGGGTGCCGCTCACTCGCTATTTCGGTGGCAAGACAAGCGAATACCAAATAGAAATTTCCACGTTTGCTCAGAGCTTGCAGGATGCTGATATGACGTTGGAATATATGCTTTTTGACGACTGCTATATGTCGTCGATTGAAGCGGCCTATGAGCTAAAAGATGTGACGCATTATCTGATTGCATGCCCTACCGAGATTATGGCCTACGGGTTCCCGTATCAGACGTGTGGCCGCTACCTGATAGGCACGCCTGATTATTCGGCCATTTGCAACGAGTTTTACAATTTTTACAGCAGTTACGGCTATCCTTACGGCACAATCGCTGTGACCGATTGCACCGAGCTTGATGCGATGGCAGAAATTGTGAAAGAAATTAATTTGTATGGCAGCACAGACCAAGTGGACGTTGACGACATCCAAAGATTGGACGGGTACACACCTCCGATTTTCTATGATTTCGAGGATGTAATCAAGCACAAATGCACCGATAACGACCTGTACAACAAATTTTTGGTACAGCTGAATGTATTAGTGCCGCATAAAGCCCACACAAAAATGTATTACACATCATTGTTGGGGACGGCTATAAAGATTAACACGTATAGCGGGCTTAACACATCGGATTTCAGCACAAATAGCCATGCGAGCGCACTGTCTGACACCAAATGGTATAAAGCCACCCACTGAATTTTTGTTAATTATTTGGTGGTGATAAGCCGTTAGCCTAATTTTGCAGCATGAAGACACGATTTGCGCTATTGATATTGGCACTTTTGGCCACGATGGGAGTCTATGCCGGCAACGACTCAGACTCGATTTATGAAGAAGATCCCTACTTTATCCTGATGGGTGAGGCCGATCGAGCTATCTCTGAAGAAAACTGGCCGGAAGCGGCCGCAAGACTTTGCGACGCTATGGCAGTAAAGCCCAATAGCCCGTCGAACGTGTTGCTGCTCAACAATCTTGCCACTGTCTACACATATATCGGCAATGACTCGCTGGCACTTGCCACATACGACCGCGCGCTCGACATAGCTCCATCCATGCTGACAGTGATTAACGGCAAGGGCAAGTTGCTACTCAAACTTGGTCGCGATTACGAGGCATACGAACTATTTTCACGCGGCATTGAGATTGATTCAATATCAACCACTGCGCGCTACTACCACGGCATGATGGCGCTATATGGCGGGAAACGCGAAATCGCCGAGAAAGATTTTGACGTGCTGAATCGTGTGGCGCCAAAATCCTACGACACCGCTGTGGCACTTAGCACATTATACTCGCTCACCGGTCGCGACAAGGAAGCAATCCCATATCTAAAGCGATTAATCGAGGCCGATCCGGCAGCGGAATATTATTCCAACCTGGCCGGCTGCCTGTTGGTGACAAATGATTTGGGCGAAGCCTCGGAAATAATCAGTGAGGGCATTGAGAAATATCCCAATGACCCCGAGCTATACTACTATAAAGCGTGGCTAAATCGCGACAGATACTTGCTCGACGACGCACAGCGCGACGCCAAGCGAGCAATTGAGCTGGGAGCATCGCCCACCAAGGTAAAAGCATTGTTTGAGCAGCGATAAGACACGCCGATTATTTGATTCCACGCTGATTGAGCGCTTCTTGATAGCGGCGAGCATTTTGCAAGTGTGTGGCATAATCTTCGGCAAAATTATGGCGGCCGGAGAAATCCTCTTTAGCACACATATATAGATATGAATGTTGCGGCGCATTGAGCACAGCATCCATCGCGGTCTTTTCGGCAATGCGAATCGGGCCCGGGGGCAGACCTTGATTACGATAGGTGTTGTAGGGCGAATCAATTGCAAGATGCTTACCGGTGATGCGACGAAGCGAGAAGTCGCCGACGGCGAATTTCACCGTCGGGTCGGCTTGCAATTTCATACCTTTAAAATAGCGGTTGAGATAAAGGCGCGCAATCAGCGGGCGTTCGTCGGCCTTGTTTGATTCCTCCTCAACGATTGAGGCCACAATGGCCACCTCAACCGGAGTAAGCCCCATTTTTTTAGCGGCGGCACGGCGTTCGGTGGTCCAAAAGGCATCGCGAGAGTCGACCAGCTTATTAACCACGTGCTCAGGCGAATCTGTCCAATAAAATTCATAGGAATCAGGCACAAAAGCCGCAGGCAATTGTTCGACGCGCTCGTAGCCCCTACCCGAGCTAATCAAACCATCAATTGCCGCATTGAAATCGGCGGAATCAGCCTCGAGCTTTGCGGAGAGTTTGTCGGCTAAATCGCCGAGGGTGCGCATATTATTTAAAGTGACAGTGACAGGCGTCTGGCGGCCGGTATCAAGCCTACGAGCCACCACTACCGCACGCTGCCCGGGCTCGACTACATACGAGCCGTGGCCGGCCGAAGCATCCATTCCCATCAAGCGCCACAGCGCCACCACCTTGCCGCCAAAATCATCGCCAAGGGCAGACCGGAGCGAATCAGCGGCGGCCTCGGCTGTAGAATTTTCGGGGATAAACACTCTCACTTGATGGTCGCCATCAAATTTTGCGCTGCACATCAGCACGAAATACAGCCCAAGGACGGCAATCAAGCATATAATTATTGCAAAGACTTTCTTTAGATTGATTGATTTCATGATTGCAAAGTTAATAATTCTCGGCGACACCTGTTGCATTATACGCCAACTCTCACTACCTTTGTAGGAAAAATACCCAAATATATGTCAAAAGCCGCCCTACGTAAAGAGTTAGAGACCATGACGCGAGATCAATTGCAACAAATTATTCTCGACGCCTACGATGCTCGCAAGGAGACAAAAGAATATTTTGAATTTTTTCTTAATCCTGACGTAGACGCATTGTTTGAAAAATACGATTTAAAGATTCGCAAAGAGCTAAACCGCAGCAAGCATGGGTATTCAAAAGCACGAGTGAACCAAATCAAGGGTGCGCTAAAAGAATTTGAATCGTTTGGCGTAGATCCGGATTCTGTGATGAAGCTCATGGTGTACACATTATATTCAATAGGCTTTGCAGCCCATGATTATATTCTGTCGAAAGCACAAGAAAACTATGTGGCGCACCTTACAAATCAATTATTGGAATATGCCAACAAGCACGAGAAAGCAGATATTGCAATGGCCAATATTCAAACTATTCTCAATACCGACTTATGCAAATACATACATTTTATTATAAAGAACAGTTTGTCGAAATAAATTTGTAACTTTGCCAATTGTATGACTAAGATTTTAAAGACATCGGTAGCTATTGCAATATTGGCAACGATTGCAGCATCAATGTCGGCTCGTCGTCAAGTGGTGGAGCCATCGTGGGCATGGCAGATTACAGAGCCGCTCGGGCTACACCAAGAGGCCACCATCGACACCCTACCCGACAACTATGGCCAACGAGCTATTCCGGCCGAGATTTCCAGCGCCTATGCCACCACCGGCAATTTTGGCGCGGAAGGCAAAAATATGCTGTGGGCAGAGACTGTGCCAATGAGCGACTTTTTCTTTCGCGATGCGCTTGATTATTGGCTGCCGTCGCTCGATAAGATGAAATTTTACAACACTCGCATCCCTATGACACTGTTTAGCTACAACACAGCGGGCGGACGCGAGAACACACAAGATAGATTAACAGCTGAATTTTCAGGGAATATCAACCGCCGCGCTCAAGTGGGGGCGCTGCTCGACTATATCTACTCAAAGGGATGCTATGAACATCAGGCCGCCAAAAACATGACATGGGGGCTGAATGGCTCATATATCGGCGACAGATACGAATTTCAGGGATTTTTCAACCACTACAACCTGGTGAATCAAGAGAACGGCGGCATCACCGAGCCGCTATACATCACAGATCCGGCCTTGGTGCAAGGTGGTGTGACATCGGTAGATCCCAAGAGCATTCCGGTGAATCTGAGCAATGCGTTTACGCGCATGGCCGGACAGCAATTCTACATGAACCACCGCTATAAAGTGGGCTATTGGCATGAAGAGACCGAGGGCGACTCGGTGATTAGCCGCACATACATTCCTGTGACGTCGTTTATCTACACGATGAATTTTAAATCGTCGCGCCACGTGTTTCACGATGAAAGCGCCTCGGAGACTGCAAAATTCTTTGACAACACATATCTTACAGATAAATTCACCGACGACCGCACAAAATATTGGAGCCTCGACAACACGATTGGAATCTCGCTACTCGAAGGCTTTCACCGCTATGCGAAATTCGGATTGGCAGCATTTGCATCCTACCAGATTGTAAGATATGATCAGACGCCTGACACGCTGGCGCATGCCGACGTGAACGAGGCGTTGACGCCGTTCCCGGCCAATATCACAGGCATCGCGCCAAACGCCACCGAGCACAATGTGAGCGTAGGCGGCCAGCTCACCAAGCAGCATGGCTCAATTCTCACCTATGATGCCACAGCACGATTTGGCATCTCGGGCCGAATCGCAGGCGACATTGAGCTGGACGGGAACCTCACCACACGCATTCCGCTATTTGGCGACACTGTCAGCGTAAACGGTCACGGCTCTTTTCACAACACTGCTGCGCCATATTTGGCCGAACATTATATCTCAAATCACTTCATTTGGGAAAATTCTTTTGGCAAGGAGCGCAACCTGAGATTTGGCGGCACACTGGACATTGCGCACACCGGCTCCACAATCACAGTGGATGCAGCTAACATTCAAAATCACATCTACTTTGGCTCGGACTTCCTGCCAAAGCAGCATTCGGGCAGCGTGCAGCTGTTCAGCGCCAGCTTGATGCAGCGCCTTCAGGCCGGCATATTGCATTGGGACAACAAAGTGACATATCAGACCACCTCGAATCAGGATGTAATACCCATGCCCAAGGTGGCCATATATTCCAATCTATACATAAAATTTCATGTAGCAACGCTTAAAGTGCAAATGGGCGTGGATTGCGACTACTATACAAAATACTATGCACCGGCATATCAACCGGCCACGTCGACATTTGCCAGCCAATCAGAAATTAAAGTGGGCAACTATCCATTCATGAATGTGTATGCCAACTTCAAGCTGAGCAAGACCAGATTTTATGTGCTTTATTCCCATGTGAATAAAGGATGGTTTGGCAGCGACTACTTCTCGATGCCCTATTATCCGCTGAATCCGTCGCGCTTTCAGCTTGGTCTAAGCGTTGATTTTGCCAACTAATCCGCTACTTTGCAAGCGCCAATTTGGAATTAATTAATTTTAGTACTCCCGAACATAGGAATACTAATTATTTTCGTACCTTTGTTGCATAAAACATCACGGCCGTTTATGAAACTAAAGACATCCCTTGCCAGCGCCGTTATCATTGCCTCAGCCGGGCTATGGTGTATGGCGCAAAATAATGTAATCGAAGAAGTCGCTTGGATTATCGGCGACGAACCAATCTATAAATCGGAAATCGAAGAAATGTATCAGGAGATGCAGCAAGATCGCACTCCCATTTCAGGCGACCCATACTGTGTAATACCCGAGCAAATAGCGGTAGAACGACTATTCTTGCACCAAGCCGATTTGGACACTGTGGAAGTGAGCGAAACGATGGTGATGCAAAGCGTAGATGCTCAGATGAATTATCTTGTCAACAATTTGGGCTCACGCGAAAAGGTAGAACAGTATTTCCGTAAATCATATAATGATATTCGCGATAATTATGCCACAAGCATGCGCAATCGCTATCGCATTGGCCAAGTGCGCCAATCACTCACCAAGAATTTAAAGGTGACTCCGGCCGATGTGCGCAAATATTTCAAGGAACTGCCCACCGATTCAATTCCCTACGTACCCCTTCAAGTTGAGGTGCAAATCGTGACATTGAATCCGGTGATACCTCGCGAAGAAATCGAAGATGTGAAAGCTCGTCTGCGCGATTATGCCGACCGCGTAAATCGTGGCGAGAGCGACTTTTCTACACTTGCGATTCTATATTCAGAAGCCCCCGAAGCTGTGCGCGGCGGCGAAATCGGCTTTATGGGTCGTGGCCAACTTGTGCCTGAATATGCAGCGGTGGCATTCAACCTAAACGACCCGAAAAAGGTGTCGAAAATCGTTGAGACAGAATATGGCTACCATATCATTCAGCTGATTGAAAAGCGCGGCGACCGCATCAACACTCGCCATATCCTGCTCCGCCCAAAAGTGGCTGAGAAAGATCTTACCGAGGCACTTACACGCCTCGACTCGGTGCGCGCCGACATTCTTGATAAGAAGTTCACATTTGAGGAGGCTGCCCGATATATCTCGCAAGATAAGGACACCCGCAACTCGAATGGCGTGATGGTGAATAGCTCGACCGGCACTGTAAGATTCGGAATGTCGGATCTGCCACAGGATATTGCAAAAGTGGTTGGCA
Organism: uncultured Bacteroides sp.; assembly: GCA_964598685.1. GTDB lineage: Bacteria > Bacteroidota > Bacteroidia > Bacteroidales > Muribaculaceae > CAG-873. The sequence continues at coordinate 25,767 of CAZRCU010000002.1, read as the reverse complement.
ATTTGGAGCCCGGAGAAATCTCGGCACCATTCATTATGCGCGATCCCACACGCGACCGCGAAATCGTGGCAATCGTGAAGCTCACCAATCGCATTGATGCCCACCAAGCCAATTTGGCCGAAGACTATCAGCAAATCAAAGACATGTATGAAGAGGCGGCCAAAGAGCGCATGGTGAACGATTGGCTCAAAGAAAAGATCAAAGGCACTTATGTACGCATCGAGGACGGATGGCGCGGCTGCGACTTCCGCTACGATGGCTGGATTAAGTCGAAATAAGCAATGCGTAGGGCCACACTAACCACCGTGGCGGCCTTTGCCGCAATTGCCTTGGTGATGAGCGCAGCACGCCCAACGCCACGCAAGGCCACATTCACACCACAAATACCATCGGCTTCACGAGCCGGTGGTAATCGTGTTTTTTTGGAACACGCCGAAGTGCTGACCAAGGCCGAGGCAGATTCATTTATGACAGTCCGCGACAACGTGGAATTTTCAAAGGGGCCAATGCGAATGTATTGCGACAGCGCGCACTACTACCCCACGGTGGAATCATTCGAGGCTTTTGGCAATGTGCGCATGGAGCAGGGCGACACCCTATTTGTGTTTGCCGACGAGCTCAACTACGACGGGCCGTCGGAAGTGGCATATTTATATGCCGATGCGGGCAAGAAAGTGAGGCTAATCAATCGCGACGTAAAGCTTGAGACCGACATTTTTGTCTACGACCTTGGCATTGACCTTGGCTATTACACTGTGGGCGGAGTGCTCACCGACAAGCAAAACAGGCTCACATCGCTTGAAGGTGAATATGTGCCATCTACAAAAGATGCAAATTTCTACACCGACGTGCACCTTGAGGGACACGACAAAGACGACAATCTCGATATTTACACCGATTCGCTCTTCTACAACACCGCCACTCACATAGCCGAGCTGTATTCGCCAAGCGAGGTGATAAATGCTCGCGGCAACATCTACACCACCAATGGTGTGTATAATACATCAAACGACACTACCGCACTTTACGACCGATCGCTGATTAAAACGCCGGAAGGCCGCACACTGACTGCCGACACGATTTATTACAACCGTGTGACCGGCATAGGTCATTGCTACGGCAATATGGTTGGCATTGACAGCGCGCGCCAGGCATCAATCGAAGCCGACTATGGATTTTTTAATCAAGAAATCGACAGTGCCTACGCCACCGGCCGCCTATTGGTAAAGGAGTATTCGCAGGGCGACACTCTATATCTTCATGGCGGGCAAATCAACACATATCGCTTGCTATCGACTGTTGAAATCCCGGGAGTGGAGGCCGACACAATTTTGGGCACTCCGGCTATAGAAGCCACCAGCCGCACCGACACCACCAACGTGGCAGATGTGTGGCCGCGCGTGCGATTCTACCGCTCTGATATGCAAGGAATTTGCGATTCAATGCGAGTGACCGGAGCCGACACCACCCTGCACATGTATATTAGTCCGGTGATTTGGAACGAGAACCGCCAAGTGTTTGGCAACGTGATTGAACTGCACATGAACGATTCGACGATCGATCGTGCACATCTGCCGGAATTTGGATTCTGCTCAGAGAAGATTGTCGACGACTATTACAACCAGCTTTCCGGCAAAGAGATGCTGGCTTATTTTGAAAATAGAGAGCTGAAACGCCTCGATATAAATGGCAATGTCGAGCTGATTATGTATCCCGAGGAAGTGGATTCCACAATCAATAAGCAAGTGGATTCTCAAAGCTCTTTTCTTACAGCACTATTCAAGGGCAACAGCACAGAGTATGTAAAAATGTGGCCTGAGACCACCGGCAATGTGACACCTTTGTTTATGATGCGTCGATCGAAACTGTTTCTGTCGAAATTCAAGCAATTCGATGGCATGCGACCGCTTGGACCGGCCGATGTCTTCGTTATTCCGAAAGCAATGGACCAGCTAATGGAAGAAGCTCGCAACAAAAAAGATTAACCAAATTCGCCCCCTTTTGGCCGACTTATCTCTCATACAAAACGGCACGCCAATATCGCTGCGTCGCCAAGCAATCTTAACCGCACAATTGGCACTTCCGGCAATTCTCGCACAATTGTCGAGCATCTTGATGCAGTATATCGACGCATCAATGGTGGGGCGCCTCGGGGCCGACGGCGCTGCATCGGTGGGATTAATGAGCAGTTCATTGTGGCTGTTTTGGGGACTATGCTCGGCTGTGACCACCGGATTCTCGGTTCAGGTGGCGCACCGGCTTGGTGGAAAAGATCAAGCAGGCGCTCGCGACGTAATGCGACAAGGCATCACATCGTGCCTAATCATCAGCGCAATAATCATGCTGATTGGCGTGGCGATTTCAGGTGCCCTACCCTTGTGGCTCGGCGGGAATGCCACAATCGCGCCGGCAGCATCGTCCTACTTTTTGATTTTCGTGGCAGCGCTGCCTCTGCTCACAATGAATTACCTGGCCGGCGGCATTCTGCGCTCGGCAGGCAATATGAAGGTGCCATCGCTTTTAAACGTGGGCATGTGCGTGCTCGACGTGATATTCAACTGGTTTCTGATATTTCCGACTCGCGATATAAATATCGGCGGGACCGACATCACTATGCCGGGCGCCGGCATGGGCGTGGCCGGAGCAGCGCTTGGCACTGTGGCGGCAGAGATTATCACAGCGTGCATAATGATGTGGTATATGCTATGTGTACAGCCCGAGATGAAGCTGCGCGGACGACAAATCGGCAGCTTTCGGCCCAGCGAGACCGTGCTGCGACGTGCCGTAAAAATATCAGCGCCGATGACATTGGAACACGCAATTTTCTGCGGCGCACAAGTGATGATTACCATAATCGTGGCGCCGATTGGCGTAGTGGCGATTGCTGCAAATTCATTTGCGGTGACAGCTGAGAGCCTTTGTTACATGCCGGGCTTTGGCATCGGCGAAGCGGCCACCACTCTCGTAGGGCAAAGTTATGGAGCCGGACGCCGCGATTTGGTAGTAAGATTTTGCCATCTCAATGTAGCGTTAGGCGTGGCGGTGATGTCGCTAATGGGCACAATATTATATTTCTGCGCGCCATTTATGATGGGCATTATGACCGACGTGGGCGAGATTTGCCAACTTGGCACCGAGGTGCTGAGAATCGAAGCGTGGGCCGAGCCACTGTATGCAGCCTCAATCGTGGCATATGGCGCATTTGTGGGCGTAGGCGACACAATGCTGCCGGCCGTGATGAATTTCGGCAGCATCTGGGTGGTGCGCATTCCGTTGGCAGCAATTTTAGCCCCGACAATGGGCCTCAGAGGCGTGTGGATTGCGATGGCAGTGGAACTCAGCTTCCGTGGCGGCATATTTTTATGGCGAATGTTCTCGAATAGTTGGCTCCACAGCTACAAAGAGAAACCGATGGCAGCATAAAGCAATATTCTTTATCGTGTTGCGTTTTAAAATAAAACAGCTATCATGAAAAAAGATATTCTAAAACGCTACATTACAGCAGCAAATTTGCTTAAACTTTGCTCAATAATTTGGACTATTTTTGGTCTGACGGTGCCATTTATCGCAATGAACGAAGATGATGTGCCCGCGCCGATATTCTCACTTGTCATCGTTACATTCGGGCTGCTACTCTACAACATTGCCAACATAGCATCTCACCGCAAATAGAGTGCTTTCAAATATCATGGAAAATGCGTAACTTTGGGTGCAAATAAAAAAGTGTGCACATGCTAAAGCATTTCATGATTGAAAAGGTAAAGGATCCGGTGTCGTACAACGGCAATATGGTCACTGCAATAGAAGCCGAAATCATTCAAATCGAGAAAGTTGGCGACGAATATAAGATTGTGCCGCCCGATATTGATTCAGAAGATATGATCGCCGATTCACATATCATATTGCTCCCGACCACCGATAATCTGCTCGACACATTGCAAGAGGTGCTGAAACAGGAAGATCCGATTATAGAGCTTGAAATGGATAATTTTGTGAGCTATGCCGAGGTGAACTATGCCGACGAATATATCGCAATGAACATCCACAAAAGTCTCTACGATTTTATGCAAGACGACATCGACAATTGGGATCAGCAACACAACTAATCCCCCGCCTTGCTATCGCGGCGCCTTAGCGCCCTACTCTCTCGGACAACCCTCATAACCACCAAATTCATGGCAAGACCAATAAATTTAAGCACAGAAGATGTGTTTGCCACCTATCGCAGCGACTCGCCCGGGGAATGTTGCATTAACGTGAGCGAGCACGCCTTGGCATATGCTGCCCGAGGTGGAATGGATGTGATGGAAAACGGGCATCTGGTGGCGGTGGTAAAGGAAAACGAATGTGTGTTTGTGCGCAAAGGCAGCCGTCTGACGTTTGTGAATTACCCATCTGAGCAAATTGGCTATCAGCTGATTGTAATAATATTCTTTCCACGGCCGATGTTATTTGATTTCTATAAATCTCTCCCTGACGAGGATTTGCCCAAGGATGTGGTGGGAAACAATCAATCGGTCTTCAAAATCCAGAAATCCTCGATGCTTACAAGCCTATTCGACTCGTTTAGGCCGTATTGGCTGGCGCACGAGCGGCCCGGACGCGGATGGCTTGAGATGAAGGTGCTCGAAGCGGTGAGATTTCTCTCTCAAGTTAATCAAAACGCATATACATCATTGCTGGACTTCACGGCAAGATGGCGACTTGATATTATCGACTTTATGGAGCGGAATTATATGTATGAGCTCACCATCGACGAGATAGCACGATACACAGGCCGCAGCGTGGCCACGTTCAAGCGCGACTTTAAAAAGCTGAGCGAGCTGTCGCCGCGCACTTGGATAATTCAACGTCGTCTACAGGCCGCGCAGCAGCTGCTACTATCAACTAATCGCCCTATTAATCAAATAATGAGCGATGTAGGCTTTAAAAACTTCTCGCATTTTTCACGTGTATATCGCGAGAAATTTGGCATCACACCATCGCAGACTCGCGCCCGGCGTTAGATAGCGAGCTATTGAGCCACACAGCACAATTCATTGAGCCGCACAGCACACTGGATTAGCATTATAAGTCGTAATTTTGCACAAATAATGCTAATTAGTAGTAAAAGATGAATTATAGGTACAATTTTGGGTTTGTGATGGGTTTGCTGTGTACTTGCGCGATTGGGGCGCAGGCCGAGTCGTACACGCTTTCCATCGAAGACTTATTCCAACGTGTAGAAGCAGAAAACAGCGAGGTGAGGCTCGCGCGCAAAGATGTTGCGATTTCATCAATGCGAGGCCTTGCCGCTAAAGACAGCCGCTTACCCGACATCGGCGTAGCGCTCGAAGGAAATTATTTAGGAAACACGTTTGTGCTCGACCGCGATTTCACAAATGCCACTCGCTCGCCAATGACTCACTGGGGCAACGCATTTGGAGTGACTGTGTATCAACCGCTTTACACAGGCGGCGAAGTAACAGCCAAAATCCGCCGAGCCGATGCTCAGACCGACATCGCTGAAAATAATGCCACCCTGGTGGAAGATCAGATGAAAATGCTGATTTTGCAATATTATTTAGAGCTTTTCAAGAATCGCAATTTGCTCAGTGTCTACGACGAAAATATCCGCATCACCGGCGAATTGATTGATGAAATGCGTGCTCGCGCTAATCAGGGGCTTGTGCTTGCCAACGACGTAACTCGCTATGACTTGAATCTGTCGAACTTGCGCTACGACCGGCTGACAGTGGTAAACACAATCAACAATCTCAACTACAGCCTGGTGAGCTATTTGCATCTTAACGAGGCCGACTCAATTGTGCCGACGATTGATTTTGAGCGAATCAATTTCTCGGCTGCGCCACTCTCACATTGGGTGACGCTCAGCCGCCAAGAATCACCGTCGCTAAAGAGCTTTGAACTTCAGCACGCCGATGCATCGGCCAATGAAGACCTTATCAAAAGCGAGCGTATGCCTAAGATAGGCTTAAATGCGGGAGCATCGGTGGCGGCCCCAATCACCACTCACACTCCGGTGCTCGACAAGAATCTTGGCCGCTGGTATGTGGGATTCAGTGTGTCGTTTTCGCCATCGGCATTTTATAAATCAAATCACAAATTGCAGGCAGCAAAGCTCGAAACCGAGCGCCTACACGATGCGCGCACCTCTCAAGAAGAAGCGATCGACCGAAATCTCGACCGCGCCTACAAAAGCTATATCGAGGCTATCGAGCACGTAACTACTCAAGAGAAAAACGTGGCACTCGCCTCGGAAAATTATCGCATCGTAGAGCGTCGCTACAACAACGATCTTTCACTGCTCACCGATATGCTTGATGCCTCAGCAGCCAAGCTTGATGCCGAGACAAGATTGGTCAACGCTCAAGTAGATGTGCTATATTATTATTTCCAACTCAAATATCTTTCAGGTATAATTTAAAGTCCTATGAATCGTAAAACAAGAAGACTCGCCCAAAATATTTTCGTGCTATTGGTTCTGGCCATCGGCCTATGGTGGATCGCCGCAGAATTTGTCAAGTTTAATATATCTACATTCACCGATAATGCACAAGTGCGCCGCCAGATTGTGCCGATCAATGCTCGCGTGCAAGGCTATATCAAAGAGATTCGCTTTGACGAATACACCTATGTGCATAAAGGCGACACATTAATTATAATTGATGATGCCGAATATGCCTTGGCGCTTGCTCAAGCCTACACCCAGGTGCAAAATGCCGTATCGGGCAAATCCACTGTCAATGCATCAATCAACACCACCGCCAGCGAAATCAGTGTGAGCGAAGCCTCGATTGAAGGCACACGAGTGGAGATGGAAAATGCCGCACGCGACTTTGAACGCTATAAATCGCTGCTCGATGATAAAGCCGTGACGCCTAAGCAATACGACGATGCGCGCACAAAATATGAAACACTTAAGGCTAAATATGAAATGCTGTGCCGCCAAAAGCAGTCGACCGTTCTTGCCAAAGACGAGAAAGCACAGCAATTGGGCCAACACGACGCCAGCATAGAGCTTGCACAAGCCAGTGTTGAGCTTGCCAAGCTCAATCTTTCCTACACTGTAATCACAGCGCCGGTCGACGGCTACACATCGCGTCGCAACCTGCAAGTGGGCCAGCTGGTGCAGCCGGGCCAAACATTGCTGTCGATTGTCGACGAAAATGATGTATGGGTAATTGCCAATTACAAGGAAAGCCAAACGTCGAAGATGAAAATCGGCGATAAGGTGAAAATCACCGTCGATGCGATCCCCGGCAAGACCTATGTGGGCGTGATTGAAGCAATTTCCAATGCCACAGGTGCTCAATATTCGTTGGTGCCGCAAGATAATGCCACCGGCAATTTTGTGAAAGTAGAGCAACGTCTGCCGGTAAAAATCCGCTTTACCCACGACAACACAGCCAAAGACATAAGCCTGCTCCGCGCCGGCCTGAATGTGGAATGTGAAATGATGGATTAATGGGAAAGGCAGTCTATAAAACAGGCAATTCCATCATTCGCACACGCCAATTGCTAATGTATCGCGATTGGGTGCCAAGGCGCATGCGAGTGTGGCTACTGCTATATTTCGGCTTTCTCTATCAATACGCCGGCAGCATCAATTTGTCGTCGATGAATCAGATGGTGAGCGAAATATCATTTCTAAGCGAGGACGTGCAAATGGCCGGATATTGCATGATTGCAGGCATCACAGTGTGTTTTCCGGTGATGTATCGTCTGAAATTTGCGATGTACAGCCGCCAGCTGTTTTTTGTGTCGGGTATCGGGCTGATGTTTTGCACCGCCATCACTATGAACGTCAATGTGCCGTGGGTGGTGTATGGTGCAAGTTTTATCGCCGGAATATTTAAAATGTTGGGTATGTTTGGATGCACCAGCAATTTCCGCCTGTGCGTCACTCCGGCTCGAAACTACTGCGTGTTTTTTCCTGTGGTATATTTTATGGTGGTGGGCGGCACATATCTGTCGGGCCTCACCACAGCCTACCTCACCTACTATGGCAATTGGCGATTGATGAACCTTTTTGTGATTGCGCTGCTGATGATTCACGTGGCTTTGGTCTACTTTTTAATGAAGCCCGACCATCGGCCCGGGCCATATATGTCGCTCAAGGGATTAGACTATTTGGGCTTCCTGCTATGGAGTGGATTCATCATTTCAGGCATGTGGCTATTCTGCTACGGCGAGCACTACGAATGGTGGCGCAGCCGCCCAATTTGGATTGCCACGCTCGTCACTGCAGTGTTTTTCGTTCTGGCTTGGAGCCGTTCGCGATTTCACGATAAGCCATATCTCGACTTGGAAATATTTTCCTATGGCGCAGTGTGGAAAATCATTATATGGCTATTTGTGGCCGGAATTTTGCAATCGGCACCACGATTGCTTCAATCAATCTATCTAAACGGAGTGTTGGGCTACGACCCGCTCAATGTGATTTCACTCAACTATCCCATAATGTATGGCGTGGTGCTTGGCTCGCTGCTAGCCTTTTATACAAAGGTGAAATGGGGTTGGAACACTAAGCTCTACTTGGTGTTTTCGTTTGGCATGCTCGTATTCTACATTGCCTCGATGTATTTCCTAATCGACGGCAACACAAACAAGGAGGCATTCTATCTGCCACTGGTGGCTGTAGGCATTTCCGAAGTGATGATTGGGTCAATCACAAATGTGTATTTATCGCAGAGCTTGCCATTTTCATTCTTTTTCTTCGGTCTTAGCGCGGTAGGCTACTCGCGCTGTGGCATTGGCAACGCGGCCGGCGCAGCAATTGTTCAGCGCCTCTACAATTGGTCGATTGCTAAAAACCACGCTACAGCAGCTGAAAATATCGACGGCACCACCCTGCCATTCGACATGCCCTCGTGGAGCGATACAATCACCGAGGTGTCGCGTCAGAGCGTGATGCTTTCGCTAAAAGAATGCTATGGGTATCTGGTGATTTTCGGCATAATCGTGATACTGCTGATTATGATGAGCACATATCGCAACAACGTCACACGCCTGATACCTCGCATGGCCTCTATCCGCCGATGGATGAACAATCCAACTACGCCCGACCCCGCCGATTCGGTGGTAAATAAAGAAAACAAATAGTAAAAGACTACCGGAAAATATGCCATTAACTATAATTTAACACAGCTGTGCCATGTTTTTGCCCATGTACGTATTTAAATTTGCTGTATAAAATCTAATAGCAATGGCATATCTTTCCAGTCCAAATCCATTGGTTCATTTCGTGTTTATCCACCGAATGTCCATTACACCCAAGCTGATTTCAATACGGCTATCGTGGGAGCAAATCGACCATCTTAAATCCCTGAGGGGCAGCGCACAGACAGCGTATATCTACGAACTCACCGGCATCAGTGCATCTCGCAGCCTTGATGTAAGCCACATTGATTGGATGGTGTCGTCGGTTTACAATACCCGCGAAGTAAGCTGCCACGCAAGTTAACCGCCTTCAAAAAAAATTACAATCACAAAGTCCTGACACAGCGCACTTAAGTAAAAACAGTTAAAAATAGATTTGCACAATCCAAATCTATTAACTAACTTTGTAAAGTAAAAGTTGGCAGAAATTTGACATGTGTAAACTGGTAGTTGACAATATGTAAACCGAAGCCAGATAACATAAACACAAATCTGAGACTTAAGGTCCTATAGCTCAGTTGGTTAGAGCACCTGACTCATAATCAGGGAGTCCTTGGTTCAAGCCCAAGTGGGACCACAACAGGAGCTGCGCAACTCGCTGATTTTCGGCGGGTTGCTTTTATTTTTCAGGCTGTCAATTGTCCGGTTAGTCCCCTTTATAGTCCCACTTTAAGTTGGTGTCTTACGCAGCAGATTGCGTGCTTTGGCTACCAACTTCTCAAGCTGCGAATGATCCATTTGCTCAATCAGCTTTGTCAACTCGCTTTTAATGCTGCCGGTTTCCCATTTTACGAGTTCGCGTTTCGACGTTTCGCTGCTGATGGCTATGTAGGGCTTCATTGAGTCATAATCGCTATGACCGGTGATGGTCATGATGACTGATTGTGGAATACCAAGCGATAAACTGATGCACACAAATGTTCTACGGGCATCGTGGCAGCTAATAGTCTCGTGGAGTTTGCGGACTACGTCTATTCGCTCAGATCCACAAAAGGTTGATTCAACGATTTCTCTGTTAAGCCCGGCCATCTTTGCTGCTTCTTTCAGAAATGCGTTTAACTTCTGATTAGTAGGCACGGGAAATGCATATTCTCCCGACGTTTTATTAATGTATCTTTCGAGTATGCTAATAGCATGACTTACAAGAGGAATACGCAATTGTCCTTTGGTTTTCTTTGCATACGTATCAATGCAATTATCTGAGATTGAGGCCTTCTTCAAATCTCGAAGGTCGCTGTAGCGAAGCGAGGTGTAACACATGAAGCAGAAAAGGTCTCTCGCTTTAGCAAGATATTCTCTATTTTTGGGGAATTGGAAATTCTCAAATTGCGACAGTTCTTCATATTTCAAGTATGTGACGGCTTTAATCGGTACTGACAAGTGGGATTTGAATTTAAAGCAGTCGGGATTAACGGGATAGCCTCGGCTCATAATCCAGCCAAGCATTGCCTTGAGGCTTCTGAAATGTTTGGCAGTAGTTGAATTCTTATAGCCCTGATTTACAAGCCAACATTTCAAGTTTATACAGAAAGCCTTGTCTATGTCGGTTAGTTTAACATCGTTTTTGAAGGCTTTGATAAGTCTGAAAATCTGCTGATACTTAAAATGCGTCTGCGGACACCAGTTCCGCTCGTTGCTCAGTTCTTCAATAAAAAGATTATAAAGGGTGTCTAACGGCGGAATTTCCTCTACATTGGATTTCGAAGCAGTAGTTGGCTCGATATTTTCAATCTTCGGCACAAGATGTGCAGTCAATTCGTCTTTCACTTGATCCTTTTCCGGACATATACCATTTGCATCGCATAAAGCAAAAAATGTAGTGAGCACATCAATGGCCTTGTCTATTTCATGGTTGATTGTTCTTGCTGTATACACTTTCCCGCTAACTTCATGAATAGAGTGTCTCTGTGCGTATTGTCTTGAGCTATCCCACTTAGCAGAGTCGGCATAAACGCATAGGCTAACACCCGTCTCATACTTTCCCGAATTCCAACGCACGCGAAGAAACACCCTCCCATTTGGCTTCAAAAAGAAGCGGTAGTTAAATTTTTGCTGTGCCATTTTTAGTGAATTAATTATTTGAGCTGCAATATTACTCACATTTAGATTATGGCAGCACTGATCACCCCCAATTAATCCATTTCGATGGGGGACTATGTATGATGGTTAGTCCCCTATAATTTTCAATATGAAATCGGCCGTAGAGGATTAATTTAAAATTAGCGAGCCCGCAACGATATGGGCTCGCCACAAAGTCACAGGCTCGTAATATTTCAAAAATAAAACAGAGAAAATAGTTTATTTAACTTCTACCTCTTTTATCTGATAATTTAATGATTTACAGATACTATCAATTTCTTCCATGACCTCGTATTGATCTTCTTGAAATCCCTTCATAGACTTGGATTTCATAGCACGAGCCGACATATAAAAGCAAAAATCATCACTGCTGATAAGTGCTTTTGTTAGCTCTTGCGCATTAGCGCTTATAAAAGCATGACTTGCGCCCTTACATTGTCCCATTTTCTCCAACAGCATTGCATTGCTCGTTTCACAATAGTTTTCCAATACATTGATTATATCATATGCAAAATCTATTTTATCAGCTAAATCATCTTGACTCAGCACTTGCCACATTTGGTAACTTTCACGATAAAGTCTTTCGTAGGATGTATTATTTGTATATTCCTCAAAGGTACATACGGCTGTGGCAAACTTTTTTGCAATAGAATCGGGGATAGACTGATTCGACATATGCAGATCAATCACAATATTATAAAGGCTGTCTTGAAGATAAATTTGATCAAGAAAGTCGGCTATTCGTATTGTTCTACCCCGTAGGTTGCCAACTGCCTGCTCTAACGACTCTTTAGCCTCTTGCTCAGCAATGCGAGAATTACGACAGGAATTGATGCCGAATGTAAGTGCAATGCCAACAATTGTAGCAGTGCAACTTGCGGTAAAAGTGAATAACCAACGTGTTTCAACTAACTTATGATAAGCTCGAGAAAATATTTTTCGATTAAACGCCATCTTAAATTGTGTATTTCGAAATGTGATAATAAACTAATGTCAACGCGAATTTACATAAATTCACGCTAAATTACAAATTTTCTATCACCGAGGGCATTATTTTATAATAGATCTTCCATAAAGTTTTGTATTTTTGTAAAAAATTCAATGTCTTATGAAAAAATTTCATATTCTGCTTATTTTGATAATGTTTTTGGTGAGCTGCTCTTCATCAAAAACCACTGTGTCGCAATCGTTCGACTATACAAACTACCAATATGCAACGGTAATTAACGAGAATCACCACAGCCATGCCGAATCGATGGGGACCGAGGTGAAAATCTATGATGCGATTGACAACTCACGGTTGCAGCTGGTTGGAGGGCAAGCTATTTCAGAACTATCGCAGGAGCAAAAGCAAAAATTATTGATTGCTCGCTATAGCGCGACTGTGACAGAACTGGGTGCAACCGTTACTGTAAATTTCGTGGATTATTACACCGGCCGCCCTTTGGTGTCATGCCAAGGCGAATACTCAAAGGGATTGGATAATAATGCCGACCTCACCGGCGCAATAAAATTAGTTGCCGATCAAATAGTTAAGACATTTTCAAAGGAATAATTGCTTCCCATATAGTTTTTGTTAAAAATATATATAAATTATGCATTTGGACACGGATTACGCGCTTTCGCTTGCAGAACAGCCGGGCAATCATTAAATTTGCCGAAAATCCGATTGGAAAAGATTGCATAGAGCCTTCAACTGATTTTCAGGGTTATAGGCAAGGCGAAAGCGTCTATAGCATCAGCCAATCGGATTTTGCCGACATATCCACACCCATAAACACAAAAAAATACTGTCTGATATATTTATCGGACAGCATCTATATTAGGGAGCCACTAAGGGGCTTTGTTTTCAAATTAGCCTCACGAGAATTTTCTCGAGAGGGTGCGTTTTAATACTTAACGATTGGTCTGAGCAGTCATTGCTGTATTAATGAAATACCATTTTGCGACCTTTTTCAAAAGATTTAGCATAATTAATAATTTAATTTAACCTAAAAACAATACAAAAGTTTGTGCTACTGCACACTATAAGTTGTGTGTCTAGAAATACAGTTGATTAATTACGCTGCAAAGTTACGAAAAATATGTTTTACAACATAATTTTTCAGCACTTTTATTTGAAAAAGTTTATTTCATTGGCATTTTAGGGCACCAAAATCATTGGAAATATAGGGGGATGCAGCGAGTCATATATTCGCGCGCAGTGGCCCAAGGGATATAAATTTCCGTGCTATTCGGCATGAGGGGTGTCGGCACCTCGTTGAGGTCGAAGCGCACATAATATTTGCCGGATTTTTTGGATTTGAAGAGAATCATCTGCAAATTGGCAGCCATCGGCACCACATAAAAATCGCGCCAATGCTGCCCAACGGTGTCAAAATAGTTTGTCATATAATAGCATCCGCGCAAATGTAGCAGCGAGAGCAGTGGCATCAATGTTTCGGCATGGCCAAATCGCAGATTGGCCACAGCGGGGTTGGTGCCGTCGATAAATTGGTCGGTGGTATTAATAAGGTCTTGCACCAAGGCCGAGGCAATATCGGCAGGAGTGGTGGAAATAGTGGTGGCAGTGCGTTGCAAATATTGACGCAAATTGAAACACGACCAGAGCGCGTTGTATTCTTCCTTGGTGAAGAAAGAGCTCACACCTGCATCCACGCTCATAGCCGAGCATCCTGCCACGACATAATACTCTGTGATGGCGAGGTCGCGCAAAGCCTCATCATCAGCAAAGTCGAATCTCTCGCCGAGGGCACGGCGAATCGCCGCCGTGGGGCATACGTCGGCAAAATAGGTGTCGTAGGCCTCGCGCCATGGGGCTTGAGTGCGAAATTCCTTGTAATCGGCATCAGTGTCGAACGGGCGCAGCAACGAAGAATTTACGCGGCCGGTAGACGTGATGAAATTCACCTTATTGTCCATTCTGTCGAGCTGATGCACAAAAGAGTACATGCTCATCATTGCTCGTGGAGAATATGACGAAATAGCCGACACTGTGGCGCCGCTTTTCAGCACTTCGGCAAAATTGTAAAACATTCTGGTGGCAATAGCACGCTGCTCGGCCATGCCGAGAGAATCGAGAGCGCCCCATTGATTTTCACTGCGCGCAATAATCAGATCGTTGAGCTTGGCCAATTTACGTCCGGTGGGTGTGATAGTGCCCAACGAATCGGCACGCTGCAATGCGCTGCGCAACTTTAGACAGCTGGCCGACGATGCAGGATAGCGCGAACCATGGCGTCCCACATGATTGATATACACTGCCTGAAGCGAATCCGGATACACGGCAGGATTGATTTCGGTGGGATATGGAGTGAGCGAGCCCTCACATTGCTGAATGCTGTAGGAGGTGGCCATTGGGTCGGCTCCATTAGCTGCAATGGCTATCGCCAAAAGTAAGGTCAGAAATATTTTGCGCATATTCTATAGATTTTCTAAATTTGTATTTACAAAATTAATGAAAATATTTGAATCTTGAACTCATCAGCATCCAATTGCGATATTAATAATAAAATCAGCGAGCTCGATAGCATAATTGCCTCGGCCACCGCAGAGTCCCCTACCCTGGCCCAAGCGCTGCTTGAGCGTGGTAAGCTATATTGGAAACTTGGCCAACGAGGCCGTGCAATCAGCGATTACACAGCGGCCGCGGCTATCGACCCCGACCCTAACGGACAAGCTGCACAAGCCCTACGTCTCAGCAACGATATAATGGACTTCTACAACACCGACCTCTACAATCCATGAACATCCTCTATTTCACATATTATGCCGTAGCGCCGTCGAAAGGAGGCACCGAGCGCACCACCACCACTATAGCCAACGGATTGCGCGAACGCGGGCACAAGGTGTATTCTGCCTATGCCAGCGAGATAGCGGACGATATGGAGCGCACTGAGTTTGATGGTCGTTTCCACATTCGCCATCGCTCGGCAGCCGACATGGCCAAGATTATACGCGAGCATAATATCGACGTGGTGATTAATCAAGGTGATTTCTTTCAAAATCCATTTATCAGAAAGGGCATCAACGATAGCGGCACAAACTGCAAGCTGATATTTGCCCACCATTTTGCGCCGGCCGACGAGTTGCGAGGATTCACCCGCGACGCGTTGCGCCAAGGCATCACGGCTTCTGCACATGGCGTAAAAAACCTGATCAACTACCTGCTATTCTCGGCCTACACCAAGCGGACATATCGTCAATACAAAAATCGCTATGGCGCGGTGCTCACCGACAGCGATTCCGTGGTGTTGCTGTCAAAGACTTTTGAATCTGAATTTCGCCACTTTGCCGAATCGACAGCCGGCGAGATCAATTGCATTCCAAATGCGCTATCGTATGATAGATTTATCGGCAACGATGAGATTGCCTGCAAGGAGCGTCTTGTAGTGGTGATTGCACGCCTGGATGAGATACGCAAACGCATAATGCTCACATTAAAGGCTTGGCAAGAAATCGAGCGCGATCCGGCGCTGAGCGATTGGCATTTAATCATTGCCGGCGATGGGCCCGACAAGCAGCTCTACGAGGATTATTGCCATCAAAATTTGCACAGAGTGGAGCTTCCCGGGCGAGTAGACCCCGAGGCCTACTATCGCCGCGCCGCCATATTTGCAATGACCTCGGCGCGCGAGGGCTGGGGGCTAACGCTCACCGAGAGCCAACAATTTGGCTGCGTGCCCATTGCCATGGACTCGTTTGCCTCGCTTAGAGATATTATTACCGACGGCCACGACGGCATTATAATTCCGGATGGAGATGTCGATGCGCTTGCATCTGCCATGAAACGCCTTATGAGCGACGAAAAGCTGCGCACGCGCATTGCCGCAAACGGCATCGAATCGGCCAAACGCTATGAGCGAGCCAATGTGGTGTCGCAATGGGAGTCGCTTCTCAATAGAGTAGTAAACGGTTGATTTAAGCACTAGACCTTAGCCGCCAAAGCCTTTAATTCCTCGAGCTTGCGCCATTGATCTTCGTAGGTGAGACCTCGATACAAATAGCTTGAAAGCTTAAACCCACACATCGGGCTCATTGATAAATTCAGCCACGGATAGGCCGATTGAGCACAGCGAGCCGACAGCAGCACCAATTCAGGTCGGTCGGGGAACGGGCTGTGAGGATCCACAAGGCCCATCACCACATGGCGCCCCTTGGGCACCACACTCATTATCTGTAAACTTTCAATATCACCGGGCTCAAACGGTAGATAATATGCATTGACATCCACCGAGGCCAATACGCGCAGCAGATAGCCATCGTCCGATGCATCCCGCCCATAATTAGGAATTACATGATAGCCCGAGGAAATATAGAGCGACAAAATCAAATCAGAGGGCAATCCATCAAGCGAGGCATTAAACAATGTAATCAAATCACGACGCAGACGCAGTGGGTCGGTGCCACCTTGCACCACGCGCTTCACAAAAGCGTTGTCGCACATCTTGGCAAACGCAGTGTCGTCGAGTTGAATGTGGCGGCAGCCATGATTATAAAATTCCAACAAGCTATCTCGCCACGCAGTGGCCACATCTGTCAAAAAGTTATCGGCATCGGGATACACACGCGACACATCTCCATCGGCCATATCAAGCGCATCCAGATAAAAATCGGTAGGCGATGGCAATGTTTGGCGCGCATCGACACGTCCGGCCACGCATTCATTCAGATAATCAAAATCGGCATAGAACGGATGATTAGGATTGCAACCCACTCTATCGGTGAAGCGCAGCAAATCCTCAAAGGTCTCGTCTTGCTGATATAAATGGCCCGTGTCGACGTGCTCCACCATCACGCCAGACAATCCAAAATAAAAATCCTTATTCCAATATTTACGACGGAGCTCGCCCGAAGTTGCCTCGCGAAGTCCGCAAGCAATTTGGCGTTCAACGATATCGGCCACGCCGCTATCTATACTTATATTTGCAGGAGCCAAAAAACTCCCGACAATATCAAAATTCATAATTCAGAACGACGATTTTGAAAATAGTGCTCCCAAATATAGCAACATTTAAAGCAAATTGCAAATAAATATTGCATTTTCGCGGATTATGTCCTCAATTTATATATAAACAGCGGATTATTAGCGACCAAATTTGCCTTTAAGCTTGGCAACGAGGTCGCGACGCGATTGCGCGTCTATGCCAAAAGTAAGGCCGAGCACAGCAATCGCCAAAGCCGACGACAGACCCGACAAAATCAAGCGTAGGAATGAAGGCTCGAAATAATATGAAGGAATGGTAGCAGCAATCGCAGCCACAATTACTATCAACGCCGGTACAAAAATTCCGCGCCACACAAATCGGCGGCTCCGGAATTGGCCCATCAGATTCTTAAGAATAATGATTGTGATAGCCACCAATAAGAATCCCAATAATAAATGCGAGCCATACACAATCCACGGCGTCTCGGTGGCAAAAATCAGCCAATACATAAATGGCAGTTCCACTAAATATAAGCCGCCAGTGATAAGGCTAAACCATAGGATTCGCCCCGTGGCATGTACACCGCAATTCAAAGCCAATCGCACCATTTCAGTGAATGAGGTAATCAACGCAATTCGGCAAAATTCCACGGCATACTCTGGCACCTGGCCAAGCCACAATCCGAGCAATGTCTTCATCTCTACAATTGCCGGCACAGAGAAAATGGCCATAAGCATCACCGAAAAGCGTGCACAATTAGCCATTAGTCGGTTCATATAGTCGAAATCGCCGGCGGCGTATTGCTTTACAATCTGAGGGCGGAATGCCGATACAATCGACATACCAAACTGTGTCATTGCGCCATTCACCTGCATTGTGATGCCGCCGGCCGCATTAAGCACGGTGCCGCCAAAGCGATTAAGCACCACAAGCGTACCCTGATAATTCATAGTGCAACATAAATTGCCAACTATATCCGAACCGGAGAAGCCCAGCAAGCTACGGAGCACATCGCGCGGCGCACTCAGCGATAGCGTACATTCGTCGAATTTTCTTAAAGAATACACGAAATAGCATAGGAACACCACCACATTCACCAGCAACATCAACACTGCATAGACAATCAATGTGTCGGCATTGGCCACAAAGATTAGCAGCAATGCTATGCCCAGGCGGAGAATTGCCGTAAGCAACGACAGATAGGCATATGCATCCATCTTCTCGTTGGCCATAATATCGGCCATAAAAGGCACCTGAATGATAGTGAATACACACGAGAAAAGCGATAGCTGATAGGTCCAATTAGCAGCCATCATGCGTTCGGGAGCCACCACCAATTGGGTGTTGACAAACCACAATCCGAAAGTCTCGCCGATAAGCAACACAAAGGCCACAATGCCCAAGTGGATCGATAGAGCGGCCGAGAACGTGTGGCGCAGACGCTCAAAATTACCTCGGCCCATCTCGAAATTGAGGAAGCGCTGAGTGGCGCCGGCCATAGTGCCGTTAAGGAAAGCGAAGATAGTGACGATGCCGCCCACCACATTATAAATACCATAATTGGATACGCCAAGCATCTGAAGCACCACACGCGATGTGTAGAGCGACACCACCATAATCAGCAACATTCTCACGTACAAAAACGCGGTGTTGCGCGCAATCCTTCTATCTGTGGCGTTACTCATATATCTCGCTTGTCGTAGGTTTTAATCGGAGGAAGAGAGAATCCGCCCAGCTGCCGTTTTTGAGCCAAGATTATGGCCGCAAACACAGTGCCGAGTATATATAGGCTATATGCTGCTATAAGCCCTGAGAATCCGCTAATACCGATTATCACAAAGCACATGGCAGTGCACACATAATAGCCCGAATCGGGCAATTTGCGGATAATCCACCACAAATACACAAAAAACAAGATGTGCAATATCATGCCCAAATAGCCGATAGTAAGAATCACCTGGAAGGGCATTGATTCCACGCCGGTGGCAACCTCCTCGGCATCTTCGGGGTTGTTGTAAAGCTCGTTTTCGATGATATATTTTTGATTGGTGGTAGTCTCACGATTCAAGAAGCCAAGGCCAAGCCATTCACGATGCAGCGAATATAGCAGCTCCATCTTTGGGATGATTTGTGCACCGCGAGTAGTGCCAAGCTCGGCCAAATCCTCATCGTCGGCTGTATCTATATCAAAATCTATAATTTGGTCCAACGATGATTTTATACGCAGCGTACTGGTTTTTGACTCTTCATCATAGGGCAAAGCCGAGTCCACAAAATACAATCCCACAAATGCCACAATGCCAAGCAGGATATAAAGGCCCAATTTTTTGCCCTGGCCTTTGCAGATGATAAAACACACCACCAAGCCAAGGAAAAATGTAAACGTTCTGCTTATCAGCAATGCCGACAGCACCAAAAGCCATTGCCACTTGGACAGCTTGAAATATCTCGCAGTGGGATAAATACAAGGTATCATCATAAACAAGCCGAGAGGCCAAACGCGATGGAAATCGAATGCAAACAGATGAACTTGCGGACTATAAAACGTCGACTTCACCTCATAATAAAGCATCGACGGGTCGCGCGGGAAAAAGAACGGACCGCCCATGATTGTGACGTCCAAGATATAGCAAACGCATGCAATAAACACATACGGATACCATTGGCGCATGAATCGCTTCATGTCAAATTCCTTGCCGGAGAACGCCAACACCACTATAATGAAATAGCTTATAAGCGAATAGGTGCGAATGCCATGCAGCTGCGACAGCATCGTCTCATCGCTGGTCGAGGCAATCAGCATCAAGCCGATATAATATGCCGCGCAAGCCAATATGCTCTTCTTCAGAATCGGAGTCTTGCGCACAATGATCATACCCACCACGCTAGCCATAAATACTAAGATGGCAATATCAAAATGCAAATCCACCAGCGGCAGCATAAATCCATATCCGCCAAAAAATATGGTGAGCATTATGACAAAGTCGTAGAGATCTTTACGATAACGTGAAATGATAATAGCCGGTGCCGCCAAATATCCCAACGGGAAATTCAGGCCGATCATTATCATGGAAAGCATAAACGCAATCGGCCAAAACATCTCGCTCCGCTGTATATTGAGCGGTTGGCGCTCAGTGGCAGCGGATGTGGTCTGATGTATGGCCTTTTTATATCGTGCGATTGCGGTCATTGTTACTTATAAAGCCGCCCGGCAAGCTGCTTATACACCAACTTGCCGGGGGTAATGGGATTTTAATTAATATACGTCGGCGCCGGATTTATTTCCATAGCCATAAGAGCGCTTGCCCTTCACACCATTAATCACTACCGACAGTTTCTTCAAGCGCGAGTCGGTGTAGATTTCATCGAGCGCATCCACATCATCGTTAGATGTCACATTCAAACGTGTCACATAGATGGTGGCATCCGAGATTCGATTCAATGTGAATGTGTCGCTGACCATGCCAACAGGAGCACTATCCACCACAATATAGTCGTAGCGCACACGCAATTCCCTGAACAGGTCGTCGACCTTGCGCGAGGTTAGCAACTCGGCCGGGTTGGGAGGAATCGGGCCGGCTGTGATGACGTCGAATGTAGGCATAGTGGGAATAGGCGATTCCACGATAATATCATCAATGGTGACGTCGGCCGACGACAGATAGTTGGTAAGGCCCTTGGCCGGACGGACGCCGAGATAAGATCCAATCTTCGGGGCACGAATATCCATGCCTACGAGCAGCACTTTCTTGCCAAGCAATGCCAACGATGCTGCCAGGTTGATAGAGATAAATGTCTTGCCCTCGCCGGAATTAGTTGAAGTGGTAAGCACCACTTTATCGCCGGCATCATTGAACACAAACAGCAAATTGGCACGCATCAATCTGAAAAGCTCGGTAGCCGACGAGGTGTCGGTAGGACTAACCACCAGCGACTGGCCGGAATGATTGATACACATTTCGCCTAGGATAGGAGCCGATGTGCGGTGTTCGATTTCTTCGCGGCTTTCCACACGATTGCGGATAAGCTTCACAAGATACAGATACACCGGCGGGATGCACAAGCCAAGTACGAAAGCAATAAACAGAATCAGAATATTGCTCATGCTTAGCGGCTTCTTCAATGTATAGGGCACATCCACAATCATGCCTTTCGACACGGCGTTGGCCATCAACATCGCATTTTCCTCTTGATGCTTACGCAGGAACAGGAATAGCTGTTGCTTCACCTCGAGTTGACGGAGCATATCTACGACTGTGCGTTGCTGGCCGGGGACAGAACCGAGACGGCTGCCGGTCTGCGACATTTGCGAGTTGAGGTCGCGCACAGTCACTTGCATATTGCCAAAGGCCTGGTTGACACTTGAAATAATGTTGGCACGCATTGCATCCACCTGGGTGGTCAAGCGCTGCACAGCAGCATTATCTTCATGCACGGTGCGCAACATATCAGCACGCTGCAACACCACTTTGTTGTATTCAGCTATAGCGTTTTGCAAGCCCTGCGATTCCACTGTCATAGGAATCAGCTCATATTTATTGGAGGGATTCGAGATAAAATCGCGTGTCAGTCGCAAGATTTCAAGCTGAGTCTGGGCTTGAATAAGTTCGGTTTCCACCTCGCCGCGTTTAGTGCTCTGGTAGGCGACTTCGGTCTGAACGTCGACGATACCCTGACCTTCGATATATTTCTGATATTCGGCCTCGGAATCGCTGAGGTCGGCGGTAAGTAAGCGCAAGCGCTCCTCAATAAATTCAGCGGTCTTTTCACCCTGAATATTCTTCTCGCGAATACCGCGTTCGTTGTATTTATCAATAATATCTTGAAGAATCATCTCACCCATCTCGGGGTTGGGTGTATCATAGCCCATTTCAATCACATTACTGCGCTTATTGGCAATTGATGAATAGACATCCAAAGCCAAATTCTCGGCAGCAGCATGATAACCGGTAACGATGATATTTGAAGTGAGTTCTTCGCCCTTGGGATAGTATTGAGTGCGATCGACTGTAAATTCGCCCCAAGGGGTGTTGAATGTATAGGGCAGAGTGATATCCTTATATACTTCTTTATAATGATGGGGGCCCTTGATACGCACCTTGGCCTTACCATTTTCCTTCACTTGCACACGGAAAGCGATGTTGGCTTTAAGGGTGTCGACAATGCCTTCGGCAGGATACACGTCGATGGGGAAATCGGGATATGTGAGTTCTTGCTTCAAGAAGCCCAAGCGCACATAGTGGGTGCGGTTGAGACCGAGATCTTTCACCACGTCGCGATAAAGCGAGTGAGAGGATATCACAAAGATTTCATCATCCACTTGGCCCGAGGCTCCAAACAGAGAGCTAAGGCCACCCATAGCCGATGAGAGAGGGTTGGTGTCTTCTTGCTGAATCAGCACATTTGCACGCACACCGTAGATCACTTTGTGAATACGGCAAAAGAGCAGGCCAATTGCCACGCAGCACACCACCGAAATGACAAACAAATACCATTTCGACACGTAGCTCTTGAGCAGGCTGCGAACATTTATAATATCAGAATAGGTTTTCTTAGCCATGATTATTTAATTGCAAGTGCGATAACAAGTGAAGCGATTACAGAGCAAGCGCTCACCACTGTTGAAATCACTGTAAGTTTGTAGGCATTATCTTGGTTATATCTCGAGTTGGCTTGACGAATATTGTTAGGCTCAACATAAATATAATCATTCTGCTTAAGGTAGAAATAAGGCGATGTGAGCACCTCAGAGCTATTAAGATTCAGGCGAACGTATTTTCTCTCGCCATTTTCCTCGCGTATCAGCAGCACATTATTGCGCTGGCCATACACCGTAAGGTCGCCGGCCTCGCCAAGTGCATCAAGGATGCTATAACGCTTGCGTGTTACCTTTATTTTTGAAGGACGCGACACTTCGCCGGCCACTACAACCTGGAAATTAACCATTTCCACGCGCACCACCACATCAGCCACATCCTTTTGAATCGTTTCGGTCAGCTGCTTTTGCAAGTCTTCGGTAGTCTTACCCACAACATAGATTTTGCCAAGCACAGGCATATTGATATAGCCGTCAGAGCTTACAATATATGTCTGTGGGTGCTGAGTGTTGTACATTATCATCTCTTCGCGAGTGGCCGGAGCTGCCTGCGGCAAATTGTAGTGAATTGCGGCCTCAGGATACGATGAAGACACAACAATCATCAACTCGTCGTCGGGACGAATTGTTGTAACGTAATCTAAAGTTGACAACGTACCCTCGCCATTGTTAGGTAGGTCGGTAAAATAGGGCAACGTAGTGTTGGATGAGCTACACGATGCGAGCAACAACGCTGCACCGCCAAGAATTGCCAAATAATTTAGCTTCATTATATATAATGACCGGTTATTCAAAGTTAATTATCGTATGTTTTTAACGACAAATTGGCTATGATATTGTGTGAGGTTAGAAAAAAATTTAAAGACTCCGGCAAAACTGCCGGAGTCGATAGTATAATTTAGGTTGGGTAAGTTCAATTTACGCGGAATCTATCCACGCCGTCGCGCAAGAAAGCCACCACCTGGTTTGCTGCGGCGATGCCTGCATTGATATTTGCCTCGGCTGTCTGTGCGCCCATCTTTTTGGGAGTGAAGAACACACGGCCGGCAAATTTTTCGGTCAATTCAGCAGCGTTTGTCGGAGCCACATCGGCCACATATTTCAAGTCGGCACGATCTGCCAATGCGCGGGCCAAGCCGGCCTCGTCGATCACTTCTTTACGGGCTGTATTGATTAGCACAGCGCCCTTAGGCATACGTGTAATCAAGTCATAGCCGATCGAGCCGATAGTTTCAGCTGTTGCCGGAATGTGTATCGACACAAACAGATTATCAGAATACAATGCATTGATATCGTGAACAGCAGCCACGTCGGCTTTCTCCATAGCTTCATCAGGGCAATAGGGATCGAGAGCCGACACTTCCATGCCAAAGCCCTGTGCGATACGAGCCACGTTGCGGCCTACGGCGCCAAAAGCCTGGATGCCAAGTTTCTTGCCTTTAAGTTCAATACCGGATGTGCCGGCATACATATTGCGAGCAGCCATCACAGCCATGCCAAACACCAATTCTGCCACAGCATTGGAATTTTGGCCCGGAGTGTTCTCGGCCACTACACCGGCTGCTGTAGCGGCAGCAAGGTCGATATTATCATAGCCGGCGCCGGCGCGCACCACAATCTCCAAATTAGGAGCAGCGGCAAACACATCTGCGCCAACTTTATCACTGCGAATGATCAAGCCATCAGCATCGGCCACGGCAGCGAGAAGATCAGCACGATCGGTGTACTTCTCAAGCAATGCCAATTCATAGCCTGCGGCTTCTACCACGCCACGGATACCCTCGACAGCAGCGGCTGCGAAAGGCTTTTCTGTGGCCACCAAAATTTTCTTCATGGTAGACATATTAATGTTTGTATTCAAAATCTTTCATTGCCTCGATCAGCACCTTCACGCTCTCAATTGGCAGAGCGTTGTAGAGCGATGCGCGGAAGCCGCCTACCGAGCGGTGACCCTTGATGCCGACGATGCCACGTTCGCTGCAAAAGTCGATAAACTCTTTTTCGAGTTCTACGTATTCAGGCTTCATAACAAAGCAAACGTTCATGATCGAACGATCTTCCTCGGCTACAGTGCCCTTGAAGATGCGGCTGGAATCAATAGCCTCATACAGAGCGGCTGCCTTGGCAAGATCGCGACGTTCAAGTTCTTTCAAGCCGCCAAGTTCCTTGTAATAGCGAAGAGTCTGCAAAGCTGCAAAGATAGGCAACACCGGAGGAGTGTTGAACATCGAGCCCTTCTTCACGTGTGTGCGATAGTCGAGCATTGTCGGGATCGCACGATCCACATGGCCAAGAGCATCATCCTTTACGATAGCGATGGTGACGCCGGCCGGAGCCAAATTCTTTTGAGCACCGGCATACACAGCAATATACTTGCTGAAATCAATCTCGCGAGAGAAGATATCCGAGCTCATATCGGCAATCAGCGGGCACGACACTTCGGGATCTTTGCGAATCTCGGTGCCATAGATGGTGTTGTTTGAGGTGTAGTGAAAATACTGCGAATCCTCGGCCACCTTCCAGTCCTTAGGGATGAATGTGTAGTTGGCGTCCTTCGACGATGCCACCACATCAACCTCGCCAAACAAACGAGCTTCTTTGATAGCATTCGATGCCCATGTACCGGTATCGAGATACGAAGCCTTGGTGTTAAGGAAGTTGTAAGGAATCATGCAGAATTGCATCGAGGCACCGCCGCCCAACCATAGCACAGAGAAACCTTCAGGCACATTGAGGATTTCCTTTACCAATGCCGTGGCTTCGTCTATAACGGCTTGAAATTCTTTACTACGGTGCGAAACTTCAAGCACTGAAAGGCCTGTTTCTGCGAAGTTAAGAATTGCTTCAGCGGTGTTCTTAATAGTGTACTCGCTCAGGATTGATGGTCCGGCGTAGAAGTTATGTTTTTTCATATCCGTTGTGATATAGATGGGGGATTATGGGGTTACAACTGCAAATTTAGCTAAACTTATTGAATATACAAAATTCATATCGAAAACCTCG
>CAZRCU010000001.1:28966-35874 GCA_964598685.1 uncultured Bacteroides sp. | reverse complement strand
ACACCCCCGACGGATCGTGCATCCGCGACTTTATCAACGTGGTGGATCTGGCTAAGGCCCACGTGATTGCCGTGCAACGTCTTGTGGAAGATAAGACCGCCGAGGATGTGGAAATCTTCAACCTTGGCACCGGACAAGGAGTGTCGGTGCTCGAGCTTATCAATACATTTGAATCGGCCACCGGCGTGAAAGTGCCCTACCGCATCACCGAACGCCGCCGCGGCGACATCGAGAAAGTGTGGGCCGAGCCTTCGCGTGCCAACAAGGTGCTGGGCTGGAAGGCCGACACCCCATTGGCCGACACCATGCGCTCGGCGTGGAAGTGGCAATTGGCCCTCCGCGAAAAAGGAATCATGTAAATAAAAGATTAAAATCGAAACCATGAAATTTACACATTATTTATATAAGCGCATTTTTGTCGCGGCTGCCGCATTGGCGGTGGCCACGGCATCAATGGCTGCTGATTATAATGAAATCGCCGCCACACCCGGCAAGGCCGGCGGCGTGTATTATGCTTATCCCGTGACTGAGTCGGCAAATACACCGGCGCCAAAGGGCTACAAACCGTTTTATATCAGCCATTACGGCCGCCACGGCTCGCGCTACCTGATTTTTGAGAATGAATACACCGGCGCACTGCGAACGCTGCAAAAAGCTGCCGAGGCCAACGCGCTGACGCCTTACGGGCAGGATGTGTTGGCGCGTCTTGATAGCGTGTGGATGCAGGCCAAGGGCCGCCTTGGCGAGCTCACCATGCTTGGCAATAATCAACATCGCGAAATCGCGCATCGCATGGCGAATGCCTTTCCCGAGGTGTTTGCTCAGGGAGCTAAGATGACGGCATACAGCACTCCGGTGATGCGCTGCGCTCATTCAATGTTTTCATTTATCGAAGGATTGAAAGATAAATATCCCTATTTGGAGATTCCGCGCGAATCGGCTGAACGCCAGAAAGAATATATGAATTTTCATGGCAAAGAATGGGAGAAATTTGCGAGCCACAGCGGCCCGTGGTATCAGCGTTGGAAACGCTTCCGCGACGAGCAAACCCACCCCGACCGCCTGATGTCGGCACTATTTAGCGATGCTGAATACGTGGCCACTTGGATCGACCCCACAGATTTGATGTGGCAAATCTATTGGGAGGTTGTAGGGCAGCAAAATATCGGTTCGACAGTATCGTTGGCCGACCTTCTCACCGACGAGGAGCTCTACGACATGTGGCAAGTGAACAATTACAATTTCTTTGCACAAAATTCCAGCTATGCAGATGCCAACCATCTCAACGAGGACAATGCACGCAATCTGGCTGCCGACATTCTGGCCAAGGCCGAGGCGGCTGTGGAAAGCGGCTCGCACGGCGCCGATTTGCGCTTTGGCCACGACAGCTGCATCACCCCGCTGGCTGCGCTGTTGCAACTCGACAATTGCTACACCGATGTGACCGATCCTCACAAATTGGCAGAGAATTGGTGCGACTTCAATGTGTCGCCCATGGCCGCGAATCTGCAAATCGTGCTGTTTAAAAACTCCAAAGGCGACGTGATTGGCAAATTTATGCTCAACGAGCGCGAAATCGCCATTCCGGCCCACACAGATAATTTCCCATTCTACTCGTGGGAAACAATAAAAGCGCATTTTGAAAATATTCTGAAATAAAAGCTTTGAAACGCATATACACATTATTTATAGCGCTAACCGCCGCGGCGCTGTGGCTTAGTGCTCAATCATACAAGACGATTGAAAACATCTGCTATACATCCAACACCGACGCCTATGCGCAAGAGCGCTGCAAGCTCGATATCTATTATCCCGACTCGCTGCGCGATTGCGCGGTGGTGGTGTGGTTTCACGGCGGAGGGCTCACAGGCGGCGAGAAATCCATTCCCGAGGAGCTGAAAAATTTTGGGGCGGTGGTGATAGCCGCCAATTATCGGCTAATCCCGCGTGTGGAAATCTCGGGATGCATCGACGATGCCGCGCAAGCCGTAGCATGGGCTTTTAAGCATGCATCGGAATATGGTGGCAGCGACAAGCGCATCTATGTGAGCGGACACTCGGCCGGAGGCTACCTCACGGCAATGATAGGTCTCGACAAAAAGTGGCTGGCGAAATATGGCGTGGACAGCGACAGCATCGCCGCGCTTGTGCCGTTTAGCGGCCAAATGATCAGCCACTTTGCCTATCGCGATATGCACGGCATTGGAAATCTGACGCCCACGATTGATGAATATGCTCCGCTCTTTCACGTGCGAGCCGATGCGCCAAAGCTGGTTTTGATAACCGGCGACCGCGACATCGAGCTTTTCGGACGCTACGAGGAGAATGCATATATGTGGCGAATGATGCAATTGGTAGGCCACAAATCGACAAAATTATATGAACTCGGCGGTCACAATCACGGCGAAATGGCCAAGCCGGCTTTCACAATCTTGAAAAATTTTATCCGCGACGATATTAAAAATCTGTAGACGTCTCTGTCACAGCAAATCAACGGAAATAATTGGCAACTAAAATAATATTTGGAGAGAACAGATATTTTAAGTAACTTTGCACCTGCAATAATGTTATCTATCGCCAATTACTATCCTCATTACAAACAATGAAATTATTCTACAAGTCGGTAATACCCGTGGCAGTGCTTTGTTTGGCAAGCTGTTCAGCTCCAAAAAAAGTGCCTTATGTGCTTGACGCAGAAACAATTCCAACGGAAGTGCTTACACAAAACTATAACCAATCAGAAGCAATACTTTCAGCCGGCGACCTATTGAACATCTGTGTTACATCCAGCGATATGCAAGCGGTGGCTGTATTCAATAAAGGCCTTTACGTTGACGAAAAAGGTTCAATTTCTCGCGTACAGACCACTTCTCAAAACAATAGCAACAACTACGAGACATCGACCGAATACTTCCTTGTAAGCCAAGATGGCACCATAGATTTTCCGGTAATTGGCTCAATCAATGCTGCCGGCATGAGCAAGATGCAGTTGGCTGAAGAAATCACAAATGCGATTTACCCGAAATACGTAAAAGACAAGCCCATTGTGGAAGTGCGCTTGATGAATTTCCGTGTAGTGGTGACCGGCGCTGTGAAATCGCCCGGTATTTATAAATCGCCCAACGAACGTATGAACTTCTTTGAAGCCATCTCAATGGCGGGCGACCTCGACATCAAAGGCGATCGCGAAAACATTTTGCTCTATCGCCTCAATTACGACGGCACTCGCGAAGTGCACAAGCTTGATATTCACGACAAATCATTCATGCTGTCGCCCTACTTCACGCTGCAACAAAACGACGTGATTTACGTGACACCGAATAAATATATGCAAAACAATGCATGGCAGCTGAATCCCGGTGTAGCAGCCACAATTACATACATTAGCGGTATTTCGTCAGTAGCATCACTTGTCATCGGCATTATAAACTTAGCCACCGATTAATAAAAAGATATGTCTGAAACACAGCAAAATAACAACGAGAACAATCTAAAAGCGCAAACACCGGCCGACGAGGTAATTGACACCACCGGCCTTCTATTGGACTACCTTGCCCATTGGAAATGGTTTGTGCTCAGCGCAATTCTATTCTTAATCGGGTCGTATTTCTTCACCTCGACAATTGTGCCCACATACGAGGTGAAAGCTTCAATCTACCTAAACGATCAAGCGTCGGCTTCGGGAAATGCATTGGCCATGTCGGCCGAGGATCCCTTGGTAGCAATGAAGAGCTACATCGACGAGACTGAGCTTGAAATTTTGAAGTCGCGCAACAATGTAATCAACATTGTCGACTCGTTGAAAATGTCGTATCAATATTGGCGCATCGGCAACCTGCGTGATATACCTTTGTATGGCGAAAACGCAATCGCAGTGAGCCTCGACTCAGTGTCGCTGAAGCAGCTCAGCGCGCCAATTACGATTGAGGTAAACAATGGTAGCGACGGCAAATATGATATCACAGCTCACACAAAATTCAATGATGTAGACGAAGACAAGAGCTTTGACAATGTGGATCTGCCTATCGACATCGAGTTGTCTCAAGGCACCGTCCACGTGAATCGCGTGTCGCACGTAGCCGAACTGATCGGCACAGAAAAGGTGGTAATCCGAAATCCTCGCGATGTAGCTGCAGCTTTGTCAGCCGGTCTTAACATTGAATTTGCAGAAAATGCGCCCACAATCGTGCGCATGACCTACAATACAGCGCTGCCCGATCAAGGCATCGACGTGATCAACACCCTTATCGAATTCTACAACCGTCAAATCATCGAGGACAAAAACCGCTCGGCAATGCAAACCGAAGCATTCATCATCGAACGTCTGGTGATGATCAACGATGAATTGCACGATGTAGAGCAACGTCTTCAAGAATATCGTCAGGTCCACAATATTTCAGACCTCAGCTTGCAGGTATCATCCAACCTCAGCACTACCAACAACACTGAAAGCAAGATTGCCGAAGTGGACGCTCAGAGCCAAATCATCAGCTCAATCGAGCAGATAATTTCAAAGAGCGATGTATATTCCACCATTCCTTCAGTAACATCCGACCAAGCTCTCAACACTATCATTGAGGCATACAACAAGAAGGTGGCTCAGCTGAATCGCCTGCTTGAAACAATGACACCCGACAACCCCTTGGTGGTGTCGATGCAAGAAGATTTGACACGTGAAAAAGGCCGAATCCTGCAAAATGTGTCTTCAGCCAAGGCCGGCTTGCAGATGCGTCGCAACAGCATCGCAGCTATCGAAAATCGCAGCAGCAGCCAGCTGTCGTCGCTGCCTCCTATCGACAAAGGCTTGCAAGAAATCTTCCGCGAGCAACAAGTAAAGGTGAATATATACACATTCTTGCTGCAACGCCGCGAAGAAATCGCACTTCAAAAGACACTGGCCACCGCCACCGCGCGCCTTATCGACGACCCCGTGTCGAGCGGTCCTGTTAGCCCCAAGCGCAGCATCAACTATCTTATCGCCCTGCTGCTTGGCTTGGCTCTTCCCGCCGGCATCATATTCTTGAAACGCTACTTCTTCCCTGTATTCAAAGATCAGGAAGAACTGCAACGCTTGACCAATGTGCCCATCATTGGCGAAATCGCCGCCGACACATCCAAGGAACGCACACCAATCGTAGTTGGCCACAACGTATCTACGGCCATCGCCGAGCTATTCCGTCTGCTCCGCAACAACATCGGATTCACCAAAAACGGCAACACCAAGAAGGTGATTCTCGTGACATCGTCGATTTCGGGCGAAGGCAAGACATTCATCGCCACCAACCTGGCCATGACCTACGCACTTACCGGCAAAAAGGTAGTGGCAGTGGGTATGGATATCCGCCGTCCGAAGCTTGCGCTGCAATTCGGATTGAGCAACCAGCAAGGTGTCACCACATTCCTCTCTGGACAAGTAAACGATGTAACATCGCTCATCCACCAGAGCCAGGAATCGCCCAACTTGTACATCCTGCCTGCGGGCCCGATTGCTCCTAACCCCAACGAATTGCTGCTTAGCGAAAATATGTCGCGCATGATGCAACAGCTGCGCGATGATTTTGACTACGTGGTGTTGGATACAGCTCCTATCGGCGTGATTTCCGACGCATTCCTGATTATCCCTCACAGCGATATTCAGCTGTATGTGTCGCGTGCATCGTTCTCGACAAAGAGCTGTCTAAAGGTGCTTCACCAAGCCGTGCGCAACAATCGCCTCAGCGATCCCTACATTGTGCTCAATGGTGTTGACATGACCTCAAGCTCATACACATATCGCAAATACGGCCACTATCACAGCGGCAGCACATCCACATATGGCTATGGCTACAGCTCGGATATTGACGCCAAAGGCAATAAGAAATAACAAAGCGATAAAATAAAAAAACTTAATGCGGCGGCGTGAACAAAATCACGCCGCCGCTTGTATTTAAATAAAACAACATTAACCTTAAGATTCCACATTATGAAGAAATTTCTCGCTGAAGGTATAGGCACCATGTTTTTGGTAATCCTTGCCTGTGGTAGCGCTGTGCTGGCCGGTCCTAAAATTGGTGTTCTTGGCATCGGCTTGTGCTTTGGCCTCGTGTTGCTGTGCCTATGCTATGCAATCGGGGGCATTTCGGGCTGCCACGTAAATCCCGCTGTATCATTTGCCATGCTGCTGTCCGGACGAATGAAAGGCAGCGAATGTGCAGGCTACATCGTAGCACAATTAATCGGCGCCACAATTGGTGCAGGTTTTCTATATTGTCTCACCCAAATGGGTCTTGGATATGAATACGGAGGCACCACGCCGGCATCCGGCTCGTTCTTGGCCACAAATGTGCTGCAAGATGGTGCTACCCCGATGATGGCTCTGCTCACCGAGGCCTTGCTTTCATTCTTCTTTATCTTGGTGATTCTAGGCGCCACCGATGAAAAGGTGTCAAACACCAAATTTGCCGGCATCGCCATCGGCCTTGCTCTTGGATTGGTTAACATCGTAGGCATCCCCGTAGATAATTGCTCGGTGAACCCCGCCCGCAGCTTTGGTCCCGCAGTATTCGATCCCACCGCATGGGGCGACTTCTGGATTATGGTTGTAGGCCCTGCTATCGGCGCAATCTTGGCAGCCGTGGTATGGAAATCGCTATCGACACGCCACTAATAAAATATAAGAACTCTCCTTCAGGATGTTTTCGGACATTCTGATGAGGGTCGTCGACGGAAAGCGCTGCACGGGTTGCAGCGCTTTACTTGTTTTAGATATGGCTCTCTAAGTAAAAAATCGTGCATCAACATTCTTTGTAAGAAGCGATGCACAATGATTTACTAATCCAACACGCAGTATTTCAACAAGTTGACTTGGAGAATACACCATGGTGCATCCCTACTGGCAGGTGATCAAATCCTACAAGTTTGCCGTCAAA
>CAZRCU010000001.1:0-28866 GCA_964598685.1 uncultured Bacteroides sp. | reverse complement strand
CACCATGGTGCATCCCTACTGGCAGGTGATCAAATCCTACAAGTTTGCCGTCAAATCTTGATTTCGTCGAGGTCGACAAGGCGGTTGATGATGGCAAAAATGGCCAACGCTGCAGCCGAATGCAGATGCAGCTTGGTGGTGATGTTGCGGCGGTGAGTGGTGACGGTGTGCACCGAGATAAATAGTGCATCGGCTATTTCCTTATTACTCTTGCCCTTGGCGATAAGCGCCACGATTTCGCGCTCGCGGGGCGAAAGCAGTTCCAAGCGGTTGTCGGCCTGATTGGCATCCTCGGCGTCTGATGTGTCGTCGGTCTCGTCGTCGCTCTCGGCCACTGATTCCTCAAGCGCAGCAACAGCGGGCACAAACAGTCGATCCTCGAGTTGGCAGTGAATTTTGAGGTCGTCCTCGCAGTTGATAATATCAAAAAGCGCAGAATTTAGCATATCGCCATGCGCACCGGGCACAAAGCGAATCAAAATATCCTTGAGTGCTTGCAATTTGCTGGCGATGCTGTCGTGATGCGCAGCAAAGATGTCGATGCAAAAGTCGCCCGGAACGGTGCCGGAGAGCAGCTGTTCCACATAGCCAAACACCTTTTCATTTTCATATTCCATGTGGGAGCGCACCTCGCGTGCATAGGCGTCGAAAAATTTCAGCACCACAATGCCCACCTCGTCGGAGGATGCGCAATCAATCACCGAAATCAATTTTCGGCGAATCTGAGGGATGGAAAAGTCGAGATAATAATTGTGGGCACCCTTTAGATAAGCCATCATCGCAGGGAGGTCGACGGTGAATTGCTCGTAGGGGCGTCCGCTGCTAAAATTGGCCACGGCCAAAAATGTGTCGGTGTCCACGCCGCTGTGGGCACACACATCTGCGATAGTGGCATTGCCAAAACCGAGCGACAAGCCAAATCGGCTCAGTGTCATCAAAAGCAAAGAATTGTCTTGAATAATGTCGCGCATGCGGCATTCAGCTGTGAAAGAGGTAGATTCCGACATTTTGGTTGAGTTTAGCGCTAATTGTTGCAACAAAGTTACTAACTTTTTATGAAAATGAAAAGAGGCAGAACAGCTCCCGTCGGGTGGTCCCAAAGCTAAATTTCACATTTCTTAACGCAAAATCATCTATTTTGGGGCAATATTGCATGAAAATATGTTATCAAACATATTGTTAAAAATGCAAATTTTTGGTCGAAATTAGATAAAAAGTTTTAACTTAGCGTCGCAATGTAAAACAGTGCCTTAAAAAGTACTCTCTAAAACAATTAATATACTAACTTAAAACCAACTGAAAACTACAAAAACAGAAAACAATTATCAAAACTAATTACATCACTAACACATCTAAAAATTAGAAACTTAATTCACGCAAAAGTCTGCTCAAAACACAGGCGAATGCATTTTTCAAACCCTCACTATTATCTTTTATGAGAAAACATCTGTTTGTGACTCTGCTTTTGGTATGCGGGATGCCGTTGACCGGCTCTTTTGCTGCATATGCTGCTCCCGAGCCCCAATCGCAAAGCCATTCGGTCGTTACCATCACCGGTACCGTCCTTGATGAAAACAATGAGCCCGTAATCGGCGCAAGTGTGGTTCAGAAAGGTGTCTCTAGCAATGCTACCGCCACCAATTTCGATGGTAACTTCACTCTGCGCGTACCCGCAGGCGCCACTCTTCGTATTAGCTTTGTAGGTTATAAGACCGAAGAAATGACAGCCGCTCAGGGCATGAAAGTAGCTCTGCAACCCACAACCGAAATGCTCAACGAACTGGTAGCCGTAGGTTATGGTACACAGAAGAAAGCCAACTTGACCGGTGCTGTTGCCACAGTGGATGTGGCACGTGCCATGGAATCACGTCCCCAAACCGACGTGACACGCGCACTGCAAGGCGCTGTTCCGGGCCTCACCATCACCACCACCAATGGTGACTTCAACTCGAATCCTTCAATCAAGATTCGTGGTACAGGTACTCTTTCCAATGGTCACACATCCGACCCTCTTATCGTAGTGGACGGTGTGCCCGTTGACGATATGTCGTTCCTCAACCCCGAAGATATCGCTGATATCTCAGTTTTGAAGGATGCTTCTTCAGCAGCAGTTTATGGTACACGCGCTGCATTCGGTGTAATCCTTATCACAACCAAGGGTGGCACAAAGCAAGACCGTGTAACCGTGAAATACAACAACAACTTTGCATGGAGCGAAGCTACAGACTATCCTACCTACAACAACACAGTCGACGACCTTGAGACCGCTCTTCAATCCTACGCTCGTGGTATTGGTAGCGCCGAAGGTTTCGGTATGTATTATTGGGACGTTCTGCCCTATGCTCGCGCTTGGCAAGAACAACACAACGGCAAGCCCTACACCAGCGCCGTTGAGCTGCAACCGTTCCAAAGCTGGGACAACGTAGGCGACTATGTAATCTTGGATGATGGCACTTGGCTACGCTATGCCGACTGGGATACCGGCAAGACTTTGTTCCAAACCGCTCCCTCGCAGAAGCACAACCTTAACATCGAAGGCACATCCGGCAAAACTTCTTATCGTTTGAGCTTTGGCTACGATCAAAAAGAAGGTTTGATGCGCTACAACCCCGAAAAGCTGTCTCGCTACAATGCCAACGCATCTGTACAAACAGAAATCTTCTCGTGGTTGAAGGCCGGTGGTCGTTTCAACTTCTCTAACCGTACTTACAAAGAACCGAACCTGCAACGTAACTCATATCAATATATGTGGCGTTTCCCGTCGTTCTTCGAAACTTATGGTTATGTTAAAGACGAAAACGGCACTCCCTACTACTTCCGTAATGAAATGGGTATCCGCGACGGTTCTAACGTAGACAAAACCACTACCGCTCAAACCCGTCTGCAAGGCTGGTTGCAAGCCGAAATCATCAAGGGCCTCACCCTGCAAGCCGATTTCACCTATGCTCTGCGCAACCAGATCTACGACTCTGCCTATACCCCCTACACTGTATGGAACAACTGGACATCCACTCCATTCCAACTGTACAGCGCACCGTCACAAGCCAGCTCTACAGCTACTCGCAGCAGCTACCGCGACGACCAATGGACATTGAACGTATTTGCAACATACGACAAGACTTTTGATAAGGTTCACAACCTGAAAATCATGGCCGGTGGTACAGCAGAAAAAGAAGACTACGACTACTTCTATGTACGTCGCAGCGGTCTTACCGACTATGACCTCCCCAGCCTCAACCTTACCGACGGTACAACTTATTCAACATCTGCCACAAGAACTCACCGCGCAACTGCCGGCTTCTTCGGTCGTGTTAACTACGACTACAATGGCATCTATCTGTTGGAAGTAAACGGCCGCTACGATGGTTCGAGCCGCTTCCCCGCCAACAAGCAATGGGCATTCTTCCCCTCGGCATCTGCCGGCTATCGCTTCTCTGAAGAGAGCTACTTTGAACCTCTGAAGACATGGTGGAGCAATGGTAAGCTGCGTGTATCTTACGGCCATATCGGTAACGAAGCCGTTGGTAGCAACATGTTCCTCTCTACCATTTCGCCTATCTCTGCATCAAGCGTACACTGGCTGCAAGGTGGCACAAAGGTTAACGAATCAGGCATGCCTACCCTCGTATCTTCATCTCTTACTTGGGAACGCGTAATCACCACCGACGTTGGTCTTGACCTCGGCTTCTTGAACAACTCGCTCACAGCCGGCTTCGACTGGTATCAACGCGACACCAAAGACATGTTGGCCCCCGGTCAAGTGCTTCCCGCCGTTCTCGGCGCCAGCGCTCCTTACACCAATGCAGGCTCTCTCCGCACTCGTGGTTGGGAACTTTCTGTTGGCTACAACCACACATTTGGCAATGTTGATTTGTATGCCAACTTCAACCTCTCTGACGCTCGTACAAAAATCACAGCTTGGAACAACCCCAACAACTTGATTTATACCTACGATCCCAGCTCGTCAGCATCAAGCTACACCGCCGGTCAATACTACGGCGACATCTGGGGCTTTGAAACCGATCGTTACTTTGAAGAAAGCGACTTCACCGGCCAAAATGCCGACGGTTCTTGGAACTATAAAGACGGCGTTGCCGACCAAAGCGGCCTTGAAAACATCAATGGCTTCCACTATGGCCCCGGCGATATCAAGTACAAAGACCTCAATGGTGATGGTGTAATCGATGGTGGTAAAGGCACTGTTGAAGACCATGGTGACCTCAAGGTTATTGGTAACGCACTTCCTCGCTATGAATATTCATTCCGTCTGGGCGGCACATGGAAAGGCTTCGACCTCGACTTGTTCTTCCAAGGCGTAGGCAAACGCAACTTCTGGGCTACCGGTTCGCAAATCACTCCTATGGCTCAATCCAACTGGGGTACATTTACCCACCAGATGAGCTACAACAAATATATCGTAGAAGTGGACGAATCTACCCACACCTACACAATCGTAGGCTATGATGTAAACCAAGACAACGACTATCCTAACATGGTGGCCGGTGCAGGTGGTACAACCGGTACAGTACAAAACATTGGCCGTGGTTCGGGCAACTACTATCCTCAAAGCAAATATTTGCTCAACCTTGCCTATCTGCGTCTGAAATCTCTCACATTCGGCTATACCCTTCCCACAGAGATTACCAAGAAGGCCCTCATCCAAAAAGCACGTCTCTACTTCTCGGGTGAAAACCTCTTCATGCTCTACAATGGTGCAAGCAAATATCATATGGACCCCGAAATCACTCAGGGCTCAAGCAGCGTTGCTAACGATGGTATCGGTACATTCGGCCGCACCGTTCCTATGATGCGCACCTACTCGTTCGGTATTCAAGTAACCTTCTAAACCGATAAAAACTGAAAACATGAAAAAATTATATATCTTGGGGGCCGTTGCCCTGGTTGCTGCATCGCTTTCGTCGTGCAACGACTTCTTGAACGACAACCGTTACCCAATGTCGATCCAGACAGCAAATGACGAATACTGGAGTAGCTCGACCAACGTACAAAGCCAGGTGAACTATTTCTATGAATACTTCACCGGCTACGGCTACGGATCTTCTACCGGCGAATTCTACTTCAAAACTCTGAGCGACGACCAAACGAGCGCAATCGGTGCTACCACCATGGCTCCTTGGAAAAACCTCAACGTGCCCACCAGCTCAAGCAACTGGAACACTCCATACATCCACATCCGTCGCGCCAACCTCATCATCGAAGGTGTTGAATCAGGCACAATGGACGATGCAAGCAAAAACAACTTTATCGGTATTGCTCGCTTGATGCGTGGTTATATGTACTATGAACTCGTGCGCGCTTACGGCGATGTGCCCCTGGTGACCAAAGCTCTCGACCCCGTGGACGAAGCCGAACTCTATGGTGCTCGCACCGACCGCAACGAAGTAATGGATTATGCTCTTGCAGATCTTGACTTCGCCATCGCCAACATCTCTACCGAAAGCAGCAAAAACGCTTTCAGCAAAGACTTGGCTCGCGCTATCAAATCTGAAGTTTGCCTCTTCGAAGGTTCATATGCCAAATACCACCAGAAAGACGCTACTCGCGCCAACAAATACTTCCAAGAAGTGGTTAATGCCGCTACTCCTCTGCTAGCATCTTATCCTATCGGCAGCAGCTACAGCGCTATCTATACATCGTTCCGTGATGCAGCCAGCAGCAACAGCGAAATCATTTTCATGAAAGAATATGAAAAAGACGTGCTCATGCACTGCACCACCGACTACACCAGCTCTTCTACTCCTGTCAGCGGTATCACCAAAGACGCTTTTGATTCCTACCTGTTCAAAGATGGCAAGCCCCTGGCCCTCACATCTGAAGACAAAAACGATGCTGGCGTGCTTGATGCCAACGGCAACCTTTCTATCGCCAACGTACTCGCAGTGCGCGACGGTCGTCTTTCCGAAACTATCGACGACGTAGTTTACTACACCGGTGCTGCTTACCAACGCACCGATGCCGATGGCAACGCTCTCACCATGAAGATGACCTCTTGCACCGGCTATGGCGTGAAGAAATATTACAACCCCAACATGGGCTACAACTACATCACCACCATTTGGAACTACAACTGCGCTCCTCTCTATTGGGGTGCCTACGTAGCCCTGAACTATGCTGAAGCTAAGGCTGAACTCGGCACCATCACCGACGCCGACTTAAACCTCACCCTCAACAAGCTCTATGCACGTGCCGGTCTGCCCGACCAAACCGTTGCATCTCTGTCGAGCATGAACGACCCCGCCAACGATATGGGCGTAAGCAGCTTGCTGTTTGAAGTTCGTCGTTGCCGTCGCTGCGAGCTCATTATGGATAAAGACATCCGTTATTGGGACCTCGTTCGCTGGCGTCAACTCGACCGTCTGGCTACAGCCAACCACATCAACATCACTCTTGGTGCAAATGTCACCAACCGTGCTGCTGATGCCGACATCGCCAACGTAAACGGCTATATCGACGCTGCCAACGGCTCTGTTCGCGAATTTAAAGAACGTGAATATCTCTTCCCGATTCCTTCTGCTCAAATTTCTCTTAACGAGAACTTGACTCAGAACCCCGGTTGGAACTAATTCACTATTCAATCCTTATAAAAATCCCCGCCCCGTGCGGGGATTTTTTTATTTTATTATGGTCATTCGAAAAAAATGAATTAATTTTGCGGTAAATAACTGTCACTCTAACATATTGTGCAACCATTGCGCATAACCTCTGAAAAAACTAAATATGCCCACCGAGGCTGATTACTGAATATTTTGCTATGCTGAAACTTTGTAAAAGGCTAATTGCTGCCTGCGTGATGCTTGTGGCAATGTGTGCCGTTCCCGATGCTTCGGCTCAGCGCATCGCGCTGAAAACGAATGCAATTGATTGGGCCACGCTATCACCCAACCTCACCCTGGAAGCTCGCTTGAGCCGCCGATTCTCGCTGCAAGTGGGTGTGTCGTCGCGTCCCGTATCCGCTAATGTTTTTGACACCAAGCTCACCAATTTCAATGTAGAGCCCGAGCTGCGCTATTGGTTCAACCGCCCTATGGCTCGCCACTTTATAGCCTTGTCGGGGCTCGCATCGGATTTCAACTTTCGACATGGCGACCATTATGTGATGGGCGACGCCGTGGCCGCAGGCCTCTCGTATGGCTATGCGCTGGTGCTGAGCCGCCACTGGAACATGGAGGCAGAGCTGGGCGTAGGCCTGGCCCACGTGAGCGCATATAATTATCACGGCAGCGACAAGCCCGTCAGCAAAAATTATTCAAAATTTGTGCCGGTGCCCGTGCGCATAGGGCTATCTTTTGCCTATGTGTTTAAATAAAATGTTCACTGAGTAAACCACCGAAATCGTGAAAAATATACGAACAACAATTGCCGCAGCCGCCACGCTGCTGGCAGCAATAGCGACAACAGCGCCCGCAGTTGCACGCAATATCAATGTGCACGGCACAGTGGTGCGCAACGGGTCGCGCGAGCCAATCGAGGGTGTCAGCATCCGCAATGCCGCCACAGGCCGCCTGATCGGCTCTACCAATATGGACGGACAGTTTACAGTGACCGTAGACGATTCAGCATCATTGCTATTCTCGGTGATGGGCAGCGAAGAGACCACCGTGGCTGTCAACGGAAAATTGACCATGGAAGTGACGATGTCCACAAAGACCTATGAGCTCAACGAGGTGCAAGTGATTGCCAAGAATGTGTCGAAAGCCTTGGTTATCGAGCCTACCGAGCTCGACCTCAAGGGCAACTATATCTATCTCAAAAAACGCGTCAATGTGCCCGACGGACTGATGTCGTCGAGCATGAGAATGATTATACAGCCTTCGATCTACAATGTGTCGCGCCGCACGCTCACATATCTGAAGCCCACCGTGCTCGACGGCCGCCGATATGCCATCACCCAGGAGCGAATGTATGATTGGAAGCCAAATCTCGACCCACTCACTCCCTATCGCACCGTGCGCGAAAATAAAAGCGACAACGTGATGCTAATCGCCGACTCGCTCTATGTGCAAAACACCAAGGACGATTACATGTGTGTGGTGATGACTTCGCTGGAAAATTACAACCATGTGGTCTACGCCGACACATTTATGATTGCTCGCGGCACCGTGAACCCCTTGCGATTCCTGCGCTACAATCTGCGAGGATACGAGATGACCAACGAAAACTATCTGCCTCAGCCAGAAATCAGCCTGCGCGACAGCCGCGGCGACATGAATCTGGCCTTTGCCATGGGCGACTCGAAGCTCGACCTCAAGATGGGCAACAATTCGGCTGAAATCAACAAGTTGCTCCAAGAATTTCGCAGCATAGAGAGCGACCCCGACATGACGCTCAAGACCTTTACAATCTCGGGCGTGGCATCGCCTGAAGGCCGATATGAAAACAACCGCGAAATTGCCGCCAGCCGTATGGAATCGGCTATGCAAGCGATTTTGCAATCGGTGCCCGAGAGCCTGGTTCGCAACGCCAAAGTGTCCTCGACATCGCGAGTGGCCGACTGGAGCGAAGTGGTGGCCCTGCTCCGCGCCGACGGCTATAACACAGAAGCCAACGAAATGGAGAAAGTGATTTCAACATATTCCGACCCCGATGCGCGCACCTATCGCATGCGCAAGCTTTCGTTCTACAAGACTCTGCTGGCCGCACAATATCTGCCGCGCCTGCGCAAAGTGACCTATGAATTGGTGTCGTCGAAATATCGTCCGCTCACCGACGAAGAAATCGCCGAGCTCTACAAGCGCGACAACACCAACCTCACTGCCTATCAATTCTGGCGCCGCTACAAAATCGCCGACTCAGAGGCCGAGCAAGAGCTGATTATGCGTCGCGCGCTGCAAATTCATCCCGATTTCCTGGCTGCCGCCACCGACCTGTCGGCACTCTTGATTAATCGCGAGGAAGCCGACGAGACAGTGTTGCAACCATTCTTCACCAACCCCAAGCAATGGACCAAGCTGCCCGAAGAATCGCGCTACGACTATGCCGTGAGCGCCATGGCCGCCGGCCACTTCACTCTTGCCGACTCGCTGATGGTAGACCTCCCCAACAACGATAAATTTCACAAGGGCAAGGCCTATTGCTCGGCTATCAATGGACGATATGCCGACGTGATTAGCGAAATATCCGAAGATTCTCAATTCAATGAGGTGCTACTGTTGCTTGCGCTTAAAGACAACGAAGCGGCATGGGAAAACGCCCAAAAGCTGGGCGACTCGGCCGAAGAAGAATACGTGAAGGCAATTGCGGCCAACCGCGTTGACAACTATATTGAAGCTATTACCCACCTGGAAAACGCCCTGCGGCTCGACCCATCGCTGCGCGATGTGGCCCGCATCGACGGCGACGTGGTGGATTTGCTTAAGGATGAAGAAGACGAATAATTGACAATGGCGATGTATAAACGATATAAAACGATAATTAACAGCTACGTGCTGCCCGCTGCAATTGCTGCTGCCGCGCTGAGTGCGCCTGTCCACGCGGCTGCCAAAACCTCATATCAATTAAACGACACCGCGCGCATCGGCTTTAATGCAATCGACTATGTGCTGCAAAAGCCGCTGGGCAGTCCGGTGTTTGAACATAAAACATTTGGCGACCATCTGTTTATCAGCGGCGGCGTGGGCATGTCTACCTCCGGCGGCGATCGTCCGGCTGCTCATGGCGAAGTGTCGCTGGGCGATTGGATCACACCGGTCCACGGCTGGCGCCTATCAGCCAATGCCGGCCTTTACGATGTAAAAGAAGGCTACCGCTATGTGGGCTATGGTGGCGTGTCTCTAGACTATCTGATGAACCTCACCACCCTGCTGCGCGGCTACGATCCCGACCGCAAATTTGAGCTAATCGGCGGCCTCGGCGCAGAATATCAGCGCCTGTATTCCAATGGCAGCTGGGGCAATCGCGCCGGCGTGCGCGGCTCGCTTCAGGCACGCTTCAATGTGGGTAGTTCGCTGTTTCTATACGTTGAGCCACAGCTCAAGCTCACCGCCGGCACCCGCTATCGCGGCATCTACGATAATTTCCGCCGATTCCGCCCGGAGGTGGGCCTTAACGTAGGCCTTGGCTACCGACTGCTGCAAGGCGCTGCACGCCGCGAGGGCGCATCAGAATTTTACAACATCGACGACAGCCACATATTTTTTGGCGCCGGCGGTGGCGTAGCATCATTTATCCGTGGCGGCAACCGCAACACTATCAGTCCCGTGGGCGAGGTGTATGTGGGTAAATGGCTGTCATCGGCCGCCGGCTTGCGATTGAAAGCGCAATTTGGCGACTACAAGATTACAAGCAAAAAAGACAATAGCCACTACATCGCTGCCGGATCGCTCGACTATGTGTGGAATCTGGCCACAGCATTTGGCGGGTATCGTCCCAACGAGGTGATGGGCATCAACCTGAATATGGGCGTAGCCGCTGCCTATGCCGACGATGCTAAAATGAAAGTCTACCCGGGCCTCGAGGCCGGACTTACAGCCACATTCCGCTTGTCGCGCAATTGGAGCCTTTTCATCGAGCCGCAATTGCAGCTCTACACCCGCAATTTTGCAGGAGACATCGGCAAGGGCCATTGTCTGTCGCCAATCGGCTCGGTTATGGCCGGCATTCAATACACTTATGGCAACTTTGCCCACGATTTCGCCGAAAGCTATGACATCTACAATCGCTCGAATAAATATTTCCTCACCCTGTCGGGCGCGCCGTCGATTCGCTTCCGCGGCGATTACGGCACGGGCACATATCTCTCGGCCGGCTTCGGCAAGCGCTTCACGCCTATCTCCTCGTGGCGCATCACTGCCGACGGCGAATATTTCAACAGCTATCCCAAATACCTGTCGATGGCTCTGTCGGCCGACTATCTGTTCAGCATCTCCACAGCAATGGCCGGATTCAACCCCGACCGCGTGTTCGACCTCTCGGGCGTGATTGGTGTGGAAGGCGGCGCTGTCCACCACGGGCAATCAATTAAGGCCACCGGCGGCGGCAAATTCGGTCTGCACGGCGCTTTCCGCCTGGCCGATAATCTCGAATTATTTGTCGAGCCGCAATTCGTGGCGCTCAGAAACAGCAGCGTCTACTCCACCGGCTGGACCCCGGGCATGCGATTCAAGCTTGGTCTCACCTATCGCCTCGGCAGCAACAGCAGCGCCGGCTCGTCTAACAACGCCGAATCGCCCCTTGAAGGCAAGCGCAACTTCTTGTCGCTCGCCGGCTCGCCCACATTATGCATCGGCAACCTCTCCAACATCAAGGTGAATGGCGCCGTGGGCGTCGACCTTGGCCACTGGTTCACCAATGTGTCGGGCGCGCGCTTGGGCTACATCTACGATTTCATTCCCGCACGCAATGTGCCGCGCAATCGCCTGAACTTGCACTCATTCCGCGCCGACTACCTGCTCAACATCACCACATTGGGCACACACGACACCTCGCGACGCTTCCATATCATAGGCATCGTGGGCGGCGGCATGGCATTCAGCGACGTGAAATCATCGTTGAAAGGCGCGATGCTCGAGGGCGGCCTGCAATTCCGCTACAATCTGCCCTACGATATCGACATTCACCTGGAGCCTAACGCATCATTCTACATGAATCGCATCGCGCAGAATTATGCCACTGATGCCAGGTTCTTCACTGTGGGCCGCATCACTGCCGGCGTTTCACTCCGATTCTAATTCCTACAATTTTGTGGCGTCGGCCTAAAGTCGGCGCCACAAAATATATAAATCCGACACCATGAGCCAGAATCTCCAACCCCCATATCTTAATCTCGCTGAAATCATCAGGATGGTGCATCCTATGAGCGACGCCGGCTTGTCTATGCTGCAAGCCGAGGTAAATGAAATTCACATCCACAAAGGAGATATTTTTGTGAAAGAAGGCGAAGTGAGCAACGACATCTTCTTGGCGCGAAACGGCATCTTCCGCAATTTCGCGATGGGCGACGACGGCGAGGAAGACACGCGCTGGTTTGCCTATGCCGGCGATCCCATGGCGTCGATGTTTTCTCTGGCTCAAAATCTGCCGGCAATAGCCTCGATTGAGGCGCTCACCGATGCCGACCTCTATGTAATTCACAAATCGGTGCTCTACAAGCTGATTCAATCCTCGCACGAATGGGCCGAATGGGTAAGCTACTTCTTTATCGACGGGCTGTATGTGCTTGAACGCCGCTACACATTTCTCGGCCGAGGCGACGCACTGTCGCGCTATGAAAACTTTATGA
Organism: uncultured Bacteroides sp.; assembly: GCA_964598685.1. Lineage (GTDB taxonomy): Bacteria > Bacteroidota > Bacteroidia > Bacteroidales > Muribaculaceae > CAG-873. The sequence continues at coordinate 16,628 of CAZRCU010000001.1, read as the reverse complement.
AAATGCGTCCGAAATGGATGTACACACAGATCCCGTTAAAGTATATTGCCTCTTATCTAAACATAACGCCACAAACATTGAGCAATATCCGCAGAAAAGTAAAGTAATTTCTCTTTTTCCTTTCTTTTTTCAATATTACACGCAATAATTAATATAGATTAAGCAGATTGTGCCGAAAATTGTGTAATTTTGCAAATAGCATAGCGCTACTGCACAGTTATTCATTTCTATAAGCACAATTACATGCTACGAAGCAAAAGTCTAATCTTATCTGCCATTGTTGCAGCCACATCACTCACAGTGCAAGCCATTCCGGCCAAGCCCGGGCTGTCGGTGCGCACAATGCCCGACGGCAGTCGGCTCGCCGTGAGATTGGTCGGTGACGAAAAATCACACTATTGGCTAACCGAAGACGGCCACTTGATCATGCCCGATGCATCGGGATATTTTTGCTATGCCACGCTCGACACACACGGAAAATGCGTAGAATCCACTCAGCGAGTATCCAATCTCGGCCAACGCAACGCATCCGAGCTTCAATTCATTCACACAATCAACGACAACGCTCTGATGCAGGCTCTGCAACAGCAGCAAGAGCCTCAGCGCAAGGCCAAAAATCAATCGCAAAAAGTAAATGTCACCTACCCCACCACCGGCGAGCAACGCGGCATCGTGGTGCTTGTGGAGTATAGCGACATCAAGTTCACCATCGACAATCCCCGTGAGCAATTCTACAATATGCTCAACGAGCAGGGATACAGCGACCACGGCGCAAGCGGCAGCGCCCGCGATTGGTTTATTGACAATTCCATGGGCAATTTCAAGCCTACATTTGATGTCTACGGGCCCATCACGTTGAAAAATCCGCGCAGCTATTATGGAGGCGGCAACGACGATGATTTAGCCCACGAGATGGTGACAGAAGCTTGCGACTATCTCGACTCGGTGGTGGATTTTACCGAATACGACCGCGACCACGACGGATACGTCGATAATGTGTATGTGTTCTACGCCGGATATGGCGAGAATCTGGGCGGCGATGCACCGGCCGAGAGCGTATGGCCACACTCCGACGACATTGCCGCGCGCACATTGCAAATCTATGAGCACGACGGCGTGCGCCTCAACCACTATGCCTGCTCCAACGAAATCAACCTCGACAACGAGATGGAAGGCATCGGCACATTTTGCCACGAATTTTCTCACGTGCTCGGACTCCCCGACCTTTACGCCACCGACTATTCGTATGCCTTCACACCGGGGGAATGGTCGGTTCTCGACTCGGGCTGCTACAACAACGACAGCCGCACGCCGTGTCTCTACTCGGCATTTGAGCGCTACTCGCTCGGCTGGCTCACGCCAAAGGAGATTGGCAAGCCATCGCGCCACCGCCTCGACGATATTTCCACCAACGAGGCCTTCATCATCACCACATCCTACGACAATGAATATTTCATTCTCGAAAATCGTCAACAGGCAGGTTGGGACACCTATATTCCCGGCCACGGTATGCTGATTTGGCACATCGACTACAACGAGGCCGTGTGGAACACCAACCTTGTCAACAACAAGCGCTCCCACCAATATGTCGACATCGAAGAGGCCGACGGCATCCAAAGCGACGGCACCGTGACCGGCGATGCATTCCCGGGCGAATCAAATGTGACATCATTCACCGACGACACCACGCCGTCGATGCTATCGTGGGACGGCTCGCGCCAAGAAAAGCCCATCACCAACATTTCTGAAAAAGACGGCATTATCACATTCACAATCAGCGGCGGCAAAGACGAATTGCAGCAAGTGACAGCCACCGACGCTACCGATGTAGACGTCACATCATTCACTGCCAATTGGACCACCAACGACGATGCCACAGAATATTTGCTATCAGTGTTTGCCGCCATCACGCTGCCATCAGGCAAGGCCGAATATGAATGTGTGGGCCAATTCGACAAACTCAATGTGGGCGACACCAATCATTACACCATCACCGGTCTGAGCCCCGCCACAGAATATAAATACAGTGTAAAATCGCGCAACAGCGATTCCGGCTTTGAAAGTGTATCGTCCAACGAGGTGTTTGTCACCACTTTGGATCCGACATTTGAATATATCACGCCGCAGGCACTTGAGGCCGACGACATCACGGCATCGGGCTTCACCGCCAAATGGCAAGCAGTGCCCGAGGCCACCGGCTATGTGCTCAACGTCTACAAGAAAGAATTTGGCGAGCCATCGACTGAAATTGCCGACTTTACAGGCGGATTGCAAGAGCTGCCACAAGGCTGGAGCACCAACTCCACATTCACGTATTCGCTCGAATCCTACTGCGGCGAATCTGCGCCGTCGCTGCGCTTGGTGACAAGCGACAGCTACATTGCCACAGCCACATATGCCGACGGCATTAGAGCATTCCAATTCTGGCACCGCGGCGCCAACGCAGATGCAACGGCATCGCTGAAAATCGGGGCGAAAGTCAACGACAAATGGAACGAACTGCAATCAATGGCGATTGTCAACGATGCCAACGGCGCTACCACTCGCATTGACCAATCGCAACTGCCCAACCAATGCCAAGCCATCAGCATTACCTACTACACCGAAGGCCGTGGCGCAGTGGCCATCGACGACATCAAGGTGGAATACGGCGGACTATTAGCCACCCATCCGGCCGACGGCTTTGAAAACCTTGCAGTGGACAATGTCAACGAGTATACTGTCAGCTTGCCGATTGCCGACGACACCTACTACTACACTATCCAAGCCCTTCGCGGCGAGGAAAAATCGCTCACATCGAATGAAATCGCAGTGAGATTGCCCATGGGATACACCGATATTGCTAACGAGCAAATCCGTGTGACCACCTCGGCCGGAAAAATTATTATCACATCGGATAGCGCCGCCACTGCCATGCTATTCACCACCACCGGCAGGCTAGTGTCGAAATGCAACATTGAGCCCGGCGACACCACAATTTCAGCACCCGAATCCGGCATCTACCTGCTGAGCATCGGCAGCGCTACTTACAAACTGATTATTCGCTAACTATTTTTCCCAAGATACACATCTATGTCAAAACTATTTTCAAAAATGCTAAAAGCCACGCTGGCTGCTGCAATCATCCTTTCAGGCGGATTGACAACCAACGCCCGCGAATCGCATTCAATGCTCAACCGCATCTCGCCGGAGGCAAAGCCAGCCATGCAACAGAGCAAAATGATAAGCAAAACACTATCCACACCGCCCACACTATCGGTGACAAATCGTGCATTTCCGCTCCGTAAAAACAAGATTTCGTTTCCCAACATAGGTAAACGTCCGCAGAACGTCAAAGCCTCAATCACTTCGGCCGACGGTTCCAAAATCTACGGTTGCATGATCTACAACTCCACATGGACCGAAAGCGATCAGCCGTATGGCATGTATTCATTTAATTACACCGACGGCTCCACCATCACTCCGGTGGCCACAGGCGACGACTATGTGGCCAATGGCGGCGGATTCTATGCCAACGGCAAATTCTATTTTGTCGACTACATGAGCTTCATGGGCTATGTGATTGCCGACCTCTACGTGTGTGATTTTGAGACATGGACCATCGAGGCCACCATTCCGGTGGAAATCGGCGCAATCGCCCGCGATATGACCTACGACCCCACCACCGGCAATGTCTATGGATGCTTCTTCAACGACGATGGCGACGGCTGGGTGTTTGGCCGCCTCAGCATCGAAACAGGCGAGCGCACCGTGCTCAGCGACCTCGACTTGGTGTTTGTGACAATTGCTGCAAATAGTAAAGGCGAGATTTATGGCATCGACCTGCTCGGCGACCTCTATCAATTCGATAAATTCACCGGCAAAAAGACAAAAATCGGCTCGACCGGGCGCACCCCGGCCTACTCTGCTTCGGGCTGCTTCGACCTCCGCACCGACAAATTCTATTGGGAATGTCTTGAGACGGATGCCGTAGCTCGCGTGTTTGAAGTAAACACAGACGACGCAAGCCTCACCCTCGCCACAACGCTGCCCAACTCATCAGAAATGGTGGCAATGTTTATTCCGGTGGCCGATGCCGAAGACGGCGCACCTGCCGTGGTTGACGACCTTAGTCTCAATTTTGACGCTGCATCGCTTAGCGGCACAGTCACATTCACGATGCCGGCCTCCACATTTGCCGGAGATCCGCTCACCGGCAGCCTCAACTTCACGGTCAACGTGAACGAAGTGGCCGTAGCCACAGGCACAGCCGAAGCCGGACAAGCAATGTCGATTCCCGTTTCCGTAACTGAAAACGGCACATATCGTTTCACCGTTACCACTTCAAACAGCGTGGGAAACAGTCCGATTGCTACAGCCGAGAAATGGATTGGCTACGACATCCCCGAGACTCCCGCCGGTGTAAAGCTGGCAAAAGGTGACACTGCTGATGCCCTTGTACTATCTTGGAACCCCGTAACATCCACCACACACAACGGCTATATCGACACCGGCGGCATCACCTATCGCATCGTGCGCCTGCCCGGCGACGTTGAAGTGGCCTCGGCTCTAACCGGCACCACATTCACCGACCATATCAATCTCAGCGACGGCCTAATCACATATTCTTATCAAGTGTATGCACAATGTGGCGGACAAACCGGCTATGCAGGGCAATCCAATGCAATAAGCCTTGGCGCCGCATCGCTGCCATTCCTGGAAACTTTCGACGAAAACGGCATCGACCGATTCTATGTAATTGATGCCAACAACGACAACTACACTTGGACCTACGACCCCACATGGGAAGCAGCGCGCATCCGCTACAGCATGGCCAACGACTGCACCGTGCCTAAAGACGACTGGCTGTTTACTCCGATGGTAAGCATGAAGAGCGACCGTCTCTACTATTTTGAATTTAAGACACGCTGCTACATGACGTCCGAGCCCGAGCGCATCGAGGTGAAGCTGGGCCAAGACCAGACTGTTGAAGCAATGACACAGGAAGTGTTCCCCGTAATAGCCGTTAACAACGACACATACGCCACCTACGGCAAATATATCAATGTAGCTACCGACGGCACATACACCTTTGGCCTGCACGCTTGCAGCTTGGCCGACAAGATGTATCTCTACGTTGACGACGTAAAAATCGAGGAAGGCCCAAAACTAGGCACGCCTAACGCTGTGACCAACCTCAAGGCCACCGCCGGCGAAAACGGAGCCCTCACCGCCACAATTTCATTTGTAGCGCCTACAACCACAGTCGAAGGCGGCAATCTCAGTGAAATATCTTCGATTAAGGTGAAGCGCGACGGCACACTTATAAAGACATTCGACAACCCCGCCACAGGCGAAGCGCTCTCATTCCAAGACGAGGCTGCCAAGCAAGGCGTCAACACATATGAAGTGGTGGCCGAAAACTCCATCGGCGAAGGCCACACAGCATCGGTGTCGGTATTCGTAGGCCACGACATTCCCGGCATTGTGAGCAATGTAAAAGCCGTAGACAACGACGGCAAAGTCACAATCACGTGGGATGCGCCCACAGCCGGTGCCACAGGCGGATATTTCGATCCCTCCAGCCTCACCTACTATGTATTCCGCTACAACGATTCCAAGGCTATCGCAAGCCGCACCACCGAGCTTAGCGCCGTCGACGACAATCCGGCGGTTGCCGAAGGCACACAAGATTTCTTTGCCTACTATGTCTTTGCAGAATCACCGGCAGGCATAGGCGAAGGTCTGTTGTCAAACATCATAGCCGTAGGCACCCCGTTTGCAATGCCATTTAAAGAATCGTTCCCCAACTGCAATATCACCAATGATCCATGGGATGTAGAAGCTCCCGAAGACAGCAATGGCTATTGGACTATTGTGAAAGAAGGAGAAGGCCCTGTAGCCACACCTCAAGACGGCGACAACGGCATGCTGGCATTTGTTGGCGAGGAAGAGGGCGATAAAGCCACACTATATTCCGGCAAAATCGACTTTACCAAAGCCAATAATCCTGCGCTGCAATTCTACTATTATCAAGTAAACGGCAGCCGTGATTATCTGCACATCTACGTATCGGCCGACGGCGGCGATTTCGAAAAAATCCAAGTCTTAAGCTACTACGCCCAGAATCACGAAGATGGCTGGTATCAGCTATCGCTTGACTTGTCGAAATATTCAAAAGCAAAATACATCCAAATTGCATTTGAAGGCGAATCGTCGGATGGACAATACAACCAATACCTGGACAACATCCGCGTGCGCAACATCTACGACTACAACCTCGATGTAGCATCTCTCAGTGTACCGACCCATATGAAAGTGGGCCAAACAGTTCAGGCTGTGGCTACAGTTGAAAACAGCGGCATCGTGCCTGCCTCGAAATACACCGTCAACATCGTGGTGAATGGCGAGGTGGTCGCATCGCAAGAGGGCGAGACATTGCTGCAAGACGAGCAGAAAGCCTACACTTTTGAGCTTACGCCTACCGTCCACTACGGCTCGGAAGCCCAAGTCTACGCCACAGTAGAATGGGCCAAAGACCAAGACGCCAACGACAATATTTCGGACACTTATACCGCCAAAGTGGTAATGCCAAACTATCCGGCTGTCGACGACCTCACCGCCACTCGCAGCGGTGATATGCAAGTGCAACTGGCATGGAACGAACCGATGCCTTACATCGCCGACGGCAAGCCCATTGTGGATGGTGCAGAAGACTACGAACCCTTTGCTCTCACCAATATCGGCGATTGGAAGATGGTCGACGTAGATAAAGCGCAGACCTACGGCATCGGCAGTGATGGCGAAGCCAACTACAACAACTGCTATGCGCCAAAAGCATTTATGGTGTTCAACCCCCAAAAGGCCAACATTAACGAGACGCTGTTTACCGCTCATTCAGGCGAACAATTCTTTACCGCATTTGCATCGAACGGCGCACAAAACGACGACTGGATGATCTCGCCCGAGCTACCCGGCACATCGCAAGAAATATCATTCTATGTAAGCAGCTACAAAAACTCTTTTGTTGAATATACTGAAAGCTACGAAGTGCTCTACTCCGCCACAAGCGACGAAATCGACGACTTCATCAAGATTGGCTCAACCCGCACAGCTCCCGCTGAATGGACGCAAGTGAAAGTGGTGTTGCCCGAGGGCGCACGCTACTTTGCAATCCGTTGCGTGTCGGACGACTGCTTTATATTCATGGTCGACGACATTGAATATCTACCACTGTCGGCTCTCGGCGAAGAGCTGTCGCTGATTGGCTACAATGTATATTGCAACAAGCAGAAGCTCAACGACAAGCCTATCGAAGACCTTGGCTATCTGCATCAACTCACCGACGACTGCGACTTGGAATACTACGTAACCGTGGTCTACGACAAGGGCGAATCGCCGATGTCAAACATTGTCACCTTGCAATCCGAGGGCGTGAACGATGCCGAATTGTCTGCCGTAAAAGTCTTTGGCACCCAAGGCACAATAAATGTGCTCAACGCCGATGGCCAAGATGTAGCAATTTTTGCACTTGACGGAAAGCTTATCTACAGCGAGGCAAATGCCGGCGATCTCCACGTAAATGTCGCTGACAAGGCCACTTATATTACAGTAGTAGGCAATAAATCTTATAAAGTTATCGTTAAATAACTAATACACAATCCTGCGAGGGCTTCGGGCTCTCGCAGGCCTACCTTTGAAATCACTAATCCGTTATAAAATTTTATGAAGAAAATTTTTACCCAATCGCTCTTGTTAGCAACCATCCTAACTTGTGGTGTAGGCATAGGTAGCTATGGCTTGTATGCCGCATCAGCCGGCGCTCCGCCACAGCATGCGAAATCTGCTGTAAAAGGCGTTCCCGGGCCCGTCACAGATGTTGATGTGTCTATTGGCACTCCCCACGAAGACGGCACAGCCGACATCACTATGACTTTCAAAGCCCCGACTACATACATCGACGACTATTGGAATAGCCAACCGGGACTTGACGAGCTCACCAAGATCGAAATCAAAGAGATGAACGATAGTTGGGAATATGTCACTATCCACACAATTGACAATCCCGAAATTGGCGCCACACTTAGCGTAACGCTAGAAAATGCAGCTGAAGGAAGCCACTCCTACAGAATCGTTTCTTCAAATTCGCTTTCTACCGACGACGATTATAGCAGCCGCTATAGCGTGTCGGCCTATGTGGGCTATGACATCCCCGGCGAGGTGCTTAATTTGAAGGTCGAAAACAACTATCCCAACATGAAAATATCTTGGGAACCGCCTACAAAGGGCTCTAGAAATGGCTATATTGATCCCAGCAAGCTCACCTACACCGTTGTTCGCGAAGTAGGCTACTATTATGATGCCGTTGATCTTGCGACAGGCATCACCGAGACAAGCTTTGAGGATGTATTAGATCTCTCGAAAATGTCGCCGGTACGCTACAAGGTATATGCCACCAACGATGTAAGCATCGGCGTAGGACTTTACACAGAATATTTTATCGTAGGCCCGGCTCTATCGCTTCCATTTACCGAAAATTTCGTCAATGGTACAGAAGCAAATCTGTGGACCAAATATAGCGACAGCTACGACCTGTATATCTCGACCAGTATAAGCCACTGGGGCGGCCGAATCACTCCATTCGGCACTCTGGAAAACAGCTACGACGAAGACTATGGTGGATTGTTTATGACTTGCGAAGGTTATGAAGACAACACCAACGATTCTTATTGCACCTACACCTCGCCGGCTATCGACTTGAGCAGCGCCAAGCGTCCCGCACTCTCATTCTATCACTATGTGATTGCTCGCGAAGACAACAACATCACCACATCTATCATAATTGAGCAAGGCGGCGTACAGACCACCGTAAAGACCTTCACCTACACCGAGGGCACCGACGGCTGGAGTCTACAAATAATTCCGCTGGATCAATTTGTAGGCAAAGGCGACATCAAGCTGATTTTCCGCGGCGATTGCAACCTCTCTAAAAACGGCTTTGCCGGTTTCGACTGCATCTCGATTGACGAACTGCGCGACTACGACTTGGCGATTAAAGACCTCGAAGCTCCGGCTAAGTTGAACTCGGGCGACAGCTACACCATAAGCGCCAACGTGACCAACAACGGCGAAAAGACTGCCGAAAAATTCGCAGTAAACATTCTCAAAGATTCTGAAGTTTACGCCACCCTTGCCGGCGAGAATCTTGAGTCGGGCGAATCTAAGGCCTTCACATTCGAGCTCAAAGCCGATAACACCTACAACGAATCTACTACATTTGAGGCCGAAGTGGTATTCGATGCCGATGAAGATACTTCCAACAACCGCACCGACGCAATCACCACCTCGGTGAAATTGGCTACACTGCCCGCTGTGTCAGACCTCACCGCGTCCTACGAGTCGTTCTTGAAAGTGAACCTTGAATGGAGCGAGCCAAACTATGTGCTGCCCGAAGGCGAAGATGTAAACGAAGGCTTTGAAAGCTACGATCACGCAGCACTAAGCTATGGCGATTGGTCGTCGCTATCATCATACACCCACTATCCGATTTATCTGGAAAATAAGGGCCTTGAATATGAAGATTGGCAAGATGAAAAATTCTCCTACATCGTGCTCGACAACACAAAATTGACCGTAACTGATGCTACACTTTGGCATGGCAAACCACATAGCGGTGATAAATACCTTTTGTCGACATCGGCCAATTGGGGCTCGCGCAACGACTATTTGATTTCTCCAGAGCTCAGCGGTGAAGAACAGACATTGGAATTCTATGCTGTTTCCAATAGTTTCCCCAGCAACAAATACTCCGACGAGACTGTCAAAGACCAAATCTATGTGTATGCGTCCTTCACCACCGACGAAGAGAGCGCCTTCACCTACAAAGCACTCACCGCTGCCGGTGATAAATCTTCGCCCTACGAATTACAAAATTCGCTGGCCGATGGTCAAGACTATGAAAAGATTACCGTAGAACTGCCCGAAGGTACCAAGTATTTTGCAGTGGTGATTGTCACCGAGGGAGCAAGCAACAGCATTGTTTTCCTTGACGACTTCAAATTCACACGCGCTCAATCTCAGATTCGTGTCAACCTGCTTGGCTACAATGTATTCGATGGCGAAAATCAGCTCAACAGCGAGCTTATCACCGACACCCGCTATCAAGACACGGTTGAAAACGACTCAGAGCACCATTATAGCGTGCAAGCCGTCTACAATGCCGGCGCCGCAGAGAAGTCCGGCGAAGCCTATATCCATGTCTTCGATAATAACGACGGCGTAAACGGCCTCACATCTCAAGGCATCGCTATTCGCACCGCTCCGGGCCAAATCTGCATCACAGCTCCGGCCGGCACAGCATCGAGCGTCGCCGACTATAGCGGCCGCGTGATTGCTCTCAACAATGGCTCAGCCAATCTAAATGTTGCCCCGGGCGCCTATATTGTCAAGGCCGGCAACAAAGTTGCAAAAGTATTTGTAAAATAATATCTCACTCCCTTTTCTCCTCAGAGGCTGCTCAGGCAGCCTCTTTTTTTATATCCGCCGAGCTCGGCATTAGAGCTATCGACAGCTCGCGAGCCGCACACGACACCACCACAGTGGCCAATCCTACGGCACACCACGAGATTATATTAATAGAGGCGGCCTGCAATGACATAAATACTTGCAAATTCAAGAAAGCATTGCAAATCACGGGCTGCATCAGCGAGAGTATCGCGCCCATTATGAATCCCACCACACAGGCTATCAGCGCCGAAATTTTAGTAGCTCGCAGATTTGCATCGTTGCGCTGCTTGATGATTTCCACGGCATTTAGTTCGCGATTTAGACGCTGCATAAAATCGGCGGTCGACGTTAGTTCTGGATTGTAAGCGTCGAAAATGCGTTGAAGTTGGTTATCGTTGATTTCAGCCATGTGATTAAAAAGTTTCGGAGTTCATAATTGTGCGTAAATGCGCCCGGCCACGAGATAATTGCTGCTTCACGGCATCTTCGGAAGCATCAATCACAGCGGCAATTTCTTTCACTGAATACCCTTGAAGGTAGAATAGCAGCACCGCCGTGCGCTCTCGCTCTGATAGCTTGGCCATAGCTGCATAGAGTGCTTGATATTTAAAATTGGCATCGGCGCGGTCGGGCGCGGCAACTGTAGCCGCATCTTCAAGCGAACCGGTAGGCCGGCACGAGCGACGATGGCTGATAAAGGTGTTATACGCTATGCGATAAATCCACGCATTAAAGCTCGACGCATCACGAAACCCGTCGCACGATAGATATGCCTTGATGTAGCTTTCTTGCGCGATGTCATCAGCCAAAGAAGCGTCGCCACAGCACAGGGCAGTCAAAAAGCGACGTAGAGCCGATTGACTGCCCTCTACATGTGAGATAAATTCTTGGCGTGTCATTCACCCATGGATTGGGTGGTGTCGGGCTGCTTCTTGGTGACGAAATACACTATCAAGAAGCTGATGCCTATGGCGAGCAAAATGCAGCCTAACAAAATGTAGGTCATAAAGCTATCGGCGTCGCAGACATTTTTCATTATTGTAGTCACCAGCAATAAAGCGATTCCACAAAGGGTGGAGCAGCAGCCGATCAATAGGCGACGATTGCGAATTTCGCGTGCACTTTTTCGAGAAACGCTTAGCGAAGCGATGATCTTTTCCACGTTGACATCAGCTTTGGCTTTAATAGCCTCGAGCAACACCTGCGAGCGCAGACTCTGTCGCTGGATAGCGGCACGGGTAGTGAGCCACACAATGAGGACGGGCAATGCCACGCAGATTCCAAGAGGGATTAGAATATCTTCTAACATATGAGTATCTTTTATTTGAGTTATTATTAGCGATTGATTGTTTGAGACATCTCACATGAAAGACGCATGGCGGATGCAAAAGGTGACATCCGAGCGTTAATTATTTATTTCGCCGCGATAATCGCGCGGCTTTGGCTTGTCGGTTTGCACCGGCTGATGATTTTTTTTGCGCTTATCGGCACGTGGAAATTTCGATAATTTAGCGGCTGCGGCTGTGTCGGCAGCCACCGTGTCGGGGTTGACAATCACCACCGGCGCAGCCACATTGCGACCTGAGCTGCATCGAATCGAAACCACAGAGACCGCCACCACGGCCAGCACTCCAAGCACGCATGCCGACAATTGCGGACGATTAATTTTCCATTTACCACTCATAATTATATGAAGTTAGATATTAATATCGTAGAGATAAGCACCGGCGCCACCCAGCGAATGATAAACATCACAATGGTGGTGACGTGAGAGCGCATCGTGCCGCCATTTGTGAGCTGATTATCGAGCAATCCCTTCGGCGACCGCCATCCCATATATATGCAGATGGCAATCGACACCACAGGCAGCATAATATTGGTGGAGAAATAGTCGAGTAAATCAAAGATTGTGAGCCCGAAAATCTTAAGATCGCTGAGCGAACCAAACGACAGCGAGCTGAGCGCGCTAAGCACCACAAGCGGGCAAGCCGACAGCAATACGGCCTTGGTGCGTTTCATTCCGAAATGGTCGCGCAAATAGGCGATGGTGACTTCGAGCAGCGACATCGTGGAAGTGAGCGCCGCCACAAATAGCAAGGTAAAAAACATCACCGACCAAATCCAAGTGCACGGCAAGCAAGCAAACACCTCCGGCAATGTGCGGAACACCAGCGTGGTGCCGCGGAGCGAGTGGCCGCTAAGGCCGAAATTCGATACCGCAGGGAAAATCACCAAGCCCACCAGCAAAGCCACCAGCAAGCTCATCATAGCCACAATCACGGCCGTGCGCGAGAGTTTTGCATCAGCAGGATAATAGGCAGAATAGGTGATTAAAATGCCCATACCAAGGCTAAGCGAGAAGAATGTTTGGCCCAGAGCACTTATCACGGTGGAAGCAGTGATTTTCGAGAAATCCGGGCTTAAGAACCAGCGAATACCCTCGCCGGCGCCGGGCAGTGTGAGCATCACGCCACACAGCACAATCAGCATTATGAACAGCAGCGGCATCATAATATTTGACAGCCTCTCAATGCCCTTTTGGACACCGCCGAGCAACACGGCCACATTTATGGCAATGACAGCCCAAGTGAACGCCAACGGAGGCAGGTCTGCGCCGATATAATCGGCCATGCGCTGCGAGAAAATAGATTCGGCTGCGGCCGACGATATGTCCGAACCCACGCCGCTATAAAGGCTGCCGGTGATTGAATGCCACAGATATTCGAGCGTCCAGCCCTCCACCACCATATAATAGCAAGTGATGATATACGACACGGCGATGGCTGCGGCGCCGACAATCCACCATTTGGTGCCGGGCGACAATTGCTTAAATGCGCCGGAAACATCACTTCGGCCGGCCCTTCCAAGAGAAAATTCCGCCAGCATCACAGGCACGCCGAGCACGAGCACACACGCCACGTAGAGCAGCAAAAATGCTGCGCCGCCATTGGCCTGCGTCTCGGCCGGGAATCTCCATACATTGCCCAATCCCACGGCAGAGCCGGCCGTGGCGGCAATTAGCCCTATTTTCGAGCCAAATTCATTTTTCGACATTTTTTGTACACAGTGTTTTTATGGTTCTACCTTAGAGACAACTCTAAGCAAGTTGGCAAATCAATGTGGCGGAGGTGGCATCGACCACCTTGACGCGAGCGATTGAGCCTACAGCATGTTGGCCACGAGGCAGCACACAGGTTTTGTTTCCCTCGGTGCGGCCCACCAACTGATCGGTGCTGCGTTTGGAAATGCCCTCGATTAGCACGTCGAACTCGCGGCCGATGTCGCGGCGGTTAGATTCCAGCGACAATTCGTTTTGCAAAGCGATCATGCGATTGAGGCGGTCGATTTTCACATCTTCCGGCACATTATCGGGCATTGTGCGGGCGGCTAAAGTGCCGGGGCGCTCAGAGTATTTAAACATAAATGCGGCATCGAAGCCCACCTCGCGCATCAGCGATAATGTTTCCTGGAAATCCTCCTCTGTCTCAGAGTGGAACCCGGTAAACATATCGGTGGTGATGGTGCAATCGGGCATTGCCTTGCGAATAGCGGCCACACGGCCAAGATACCATTCGCGGGTGTATTTGCGATTCATCGCGGCCAGCACCTTGTCGCAGCCGGATTGCACCGGCAGGTGGATATGCTTGCAAATTTCAGCACGCGAGGCCATCACATTTATCACCTCGTCGCTGAGGTCTTTGGGGTGGGAAGTGGTGAATCGCACACGCATCCCGCGGCCTTCGTCGGCCACGGCAGCGAGCAGCTGAGCAAACGATGTGGTGGTGCCATCGGGGGCGGTGTAATTGTAGGAATTTACGTTTTGGCCAAGCAGAGTCACCTCTTTGAAGCCACGCTCGCGCAAGTCGGATACTTCGCGCAGGATGCTGTCGACAGGGCGAGAGCGTTCACGGCCACGTGTATAAGGCACGATGCAATACGAGCAGAAATTATTGCAACCACGCATGATGCTTACAAATCCGCTCACGCGATTGGCACCGATGCGTCGCGGCACGATGTCGCGATAAGTCTCGGTGGTGCTCAGATCCACATTGATAGCCTTATGGCCGGATTCGGCAGCGGCAAATAGTGCCGGGAGGTCGAGATACGAGTCGGGGCCGGCCACAATATCCACGCCATTGTCCAAAAGCGAGTCGCGCACGCGCTCGGCCATGCAGCCAATCACGCCTACCAGCAATTTATGTCCGGCCTTTTTGCGACGTAGCGAGGCCAAATATTGAAGACGGCTCACGATTTTTTGCTCGGCATTATCGCGTATTGAGCAAGTGTTGAGCAAAATAGCATCGGCGGCAGTGATATCATCGGTGAGATCATATCCGGCCATGCCTAAAATTGAGGCAACGACCTCGGAATCGGCCACATTCATTTGGCAGCCGTAGGTTTCGATATACAATTGTGGGGTCTTGTCAGACATATTCGCGAAAAAAAATTTGTGCCTTAGCACAAGAATAAGTATTTTTGTGCAAAATTACTAAATCCCATGGAAAAAAATGACTCTGTAGGCGAAATTCTGATAATATTGCTCTACTTTGCTATTATCTTCGGCGGGAGTATTATCAAGAAATTGAAAAAGGGACTTACCGCTAAATCAGGCCGCAAGCCCTCGATTCAAGCCGTTGCCCCAAGGCGTAAATTCGAGCCGGCTGTAGAGAATCATTGCTACAGTGTCGACGACGATATTATGCCCTCACAAGCGCAGCCCGACTTTGCTGCCGAAGGCATCAGCGCCGTTCAGCAAAGCACTCCAAGCCAAGACTCTACTACAAAGCCACAAGTTGCCGTTCGCCGCTCAGGAGCTCGCCGCGCACTGCGACAAGCGCTCGTGTGGCACGAAATCCTCAGCACTAAATTTCCATCGGATTCAATTTCTATAACTCAGACAATTAAACATTAACCAACCTTACATGGCTTTTAACTACATTACGGCTCAAGAAGCCGCGGAAATGATTAAGGACGGTGATACTATCGGACTATCCGGCTTCACCGCCCCCGGTGCTCCAAAATTCATCACTGAGCAAATTGCCGCTAAGGCAGAAAAGGAACATGCAGAAGGTCGCCCCTTCAAAATCAACCTCTTCACCGGTGCGTCGACCTCTGACCACGTCGACGGCGCTCTATCTCGCGCCAACGCTATCAATATGCGTGCGCCGTATCAAAACGTGCCCGATTTGCGCAAGCGTATCAACTGCCACGACGTGCACTATTTCGACCGCCACCTCTCGGATATGGCTCAAGAGACTCGCTATGGCTTCTATGGCAAAATCGACTATGCAATTATCGAAGCTGCCGACATCACCGCGTCAGGTGAAGTGATTCTTGGCTGCGGCGTGGGCAACATCCCCACTTATGCCGCCATGGCCGACAAAATCTTCATTGAGCTCAACGCCAAGCTGCCCCACGCGCTGATGGGCATGCACGATGTCTACAAACCCCTCGACCCGCCCTACCGTCGCGAAATCGGTATCTACAGCCCATCCGACCGTATCGGCTCGCCGATTCTCAAGATCGATCCCAACAAGGTGATTGGCATCGTCCGCACCGACTCATACGACGGCGTTAAATCTTTCACCGAACCCGACGAAATCTCTAAGCAAATCGGTTCGAATGTGGTTAGCTTCCTCGTAAGCGAATACCGCGCCGGCCGCATTCCCAAAGAATTCTTGCCACTCCAAAGCGGTGTGGGCAACGTGGCCAACGCTGTGCTCTACGACCTGGGCGAAAGCACCGTGCTCCCCAAATTCCAAATGTACACCGAGGTAATCCAAGACGCTGTGCTCGAGCTCCTCAAAAAGGGCAAATGCACATTTGCCTCGACCTGCTCGATGACATTCTCCGACAAAGTGGAAGAAGAGCTCTTTGCCAATATCGACCAATTCCACGATAAAATCGTGATGCGTCCCGCCGAAATTTCCAACAACCCCGAAATCGTGCGCCGATTGGGCGTTATCGCCATGAACACAGCTCTCGAAGCTGATATCTTTGGCGGCGTCAATTCAACCCACGTGCTCGGCACAAAGATGATGAACGGTATCGGCGGCTCGGGCGACTTCACCCGCAACGCCTACATCTCAATCTTCTCGTGCCCATCGGTCACCAAGGGCGGCCTTATCAGCAACATTGTGCCT